>PKYB01000035.1 GCA_003133565.1 Solirubrobacterales bacterium | reverse complement strand
GCGGATTGCGATCGATTTGCGACGATCGTGGCAGGGCTACCAGTGCCTTACCTTTCGAGCGCCTTACGAAGGCGTTTCACCGGAACATGTCGTCAAGGCCGTGTATGAGTCGTCGTGCGCGGCCAACCCCAGAAGCCGCTCGGCCCGGCTCCTCTATTCAGCTCCGAGCGCCCAACCGATGAAGAGACGCGCACATCGCCCAAACCGTCTCGAAAGTCAGAGTTGACGATCCGCCGCTTGAGCGGTGCTTGCTGGTGGCGCCCTTGCTCGCCGAAGCAGGCTCCTACTCGAGGGGATCGGTGATCGGACCGGGCAGGCGCTTGTAAACCGCAAAGAAGTCGCGGTCGTCGGGCACGAGGTAGCGATCGGGCGACTGGTTCGGCTGGGGCTCGACCAACTCGGGCACGAGGCGACCATGGTCGTGGGTGTAGGTGATCAGCGTGTGCCAGTCGGGGTTGATGTCGAACTCCATCGCCCGCACCGCACCGACGTGCTGGAGGATCTTCGCGAGCGTGATCACGGTCTGGTCATTAGCGACAACGAAGATCAGGTTGCCGCGACGGTCGATGCCAACGCCCGTACGCCAGACGCGGGTGACGCCGCCGAGCGTGAACCCCCACTGCGGGCTGTTCGGGTTCACGTTCAACTCGGGGTTCAGCTTTCCGTTCCAGACGATCGGGGCCAGACTCTGGCGGGCCCAGGCGACGTCCGGGCCGGCGTTCGCGCCGCCGCTCCAGTCCAAGATGTTGATGCCGCCGTCACGGTAGCCAACGAGGGTCGCGTTGCCGTCCTTGAGCGGCTCGTTCACGCGGCCGTTGACGGCCGAGCCATTGTCGCCGTCCACATGAGTGAAGCCGCCGTTAAAGGTCGCAAGCAGCCGCCAGCGCTGGTCGTCGGGCACCATCATCGGCCCGCGTACGGCCGCCTGCGGCGGCTCGTAGCGGCCCGGGTAGTAACCGATCGCGGTGCGCGTGTGGTCAAACCACGCGACGTAGGCGACGAGCCGCGGATAATCGAGCTCGGTACGAAAGACAGTTACCAGCACCGGTGGGCCACCGTCGACCGGCGGTCCCGTCGGCCTCCAGACGCCTTCGCCGGGTAGCGGGTGGGGAAAGATCGGCTTGACCCGCGGCGGCCAGTCCTCCGTCAGTGTCGCGCCCGTGTGGCCGCTCGCACCGGTCACGGCTGTCGCGCCAATCGCGCTCGTGTTCCCGAGCGCGATGCCGGCGACACCAACTCCAACGGTGGTCGCACCAACTCCTACGGCGGCTATCGCGAAAAGCACAGGCCAAACGGGACGCCCGCTCCGGATTTTTGGCACGCCGACGATCCTACTTTTTGTGCGACCTGAGACGGGCTCCATCCGACGGAGTCTGGCTAGTTGTCGGCTGGGGCAGCCCGACCGCCGGCAGGCTCTTTAGCTGTGGCCCGCCCGGCTTCGGTGCATTCCAGGTGTAGTCGATGTGCTCGATCTCGTCGACCAGCCAGTTGCCGAAAGGCACATCGGCTCTCACCCACTCGGTGCTGCGTTGGCTGAAGGTCATGCTCGTAGGCTCCAGCATCCAGCTCGTGTACGAACCGAGCGTCGGCACCGCCAGCACGAGGAGGACCGCGCCGACGAAGATGCGCCGGCGTCGCCGCCGGCGCCTAGCCGCAGGCTCGCGCCGCCGCTCCCGGCGCGCCGCGCCCCGCACGCGAGCTGACACGCGCAGCGAGTCAGCCGCATCCGGCGGAGCACTCACGCCAGGAGCCGAACGAGAGCTCTCCAGGCCGTCCATCGATGGCATCCCCAGACTCGATCGCGCACGAAACCAACGACGCAATGCTACCCCGGTCGCCGAGCACCACGCAGCCGCCTCGCTCACCGTCTGGTCCGCCACCGCGTCGTCGAGTGATCGCTGATATGTTCGCGCCTTCCATGGCGGCCACTCCTCGTCGAACTGGCCGGCTGACACGACAGTGACTACAGCGCTGGAGTTGGGACTAGCCGCATTGCTCGTGCTGGCGGCAGGGCTGAAGGTTCGCGATCCGACTCGTAGCGCGATGGCGCTCGCTGTCTACGGGATCGCCGGGGGTGTAACACGCTACGCCGTGCTAGGCGTGGTGGCTGTCGTCGAGGTTGGCCTCGCGGTTGGCCTCGTCGCGGGGCTGAGCGCAGCGGCTTGGGCGGCCGTGGCGCTCTTTGCCGTCTTCGCCATAGCTACCCTCGGCGCCCTGCTCGCTGGCCGTGAAGGCCTTCCCTGCGCGTGCTTCGGAAGCCGCTCACGGCTCCGCTGGACTTCACCGCTGCGCTCGATCCTGGTCGCCGCGCTCGCCGCCGTGGCTGCCAGTGGCGTGCTGCCGGCAGCGCCGTCGAGCTATGACCGGTGGCTGACGGTCGGTCTCGTCGCTGCGCTGATCGCCATGGTTGGGCTAGCCGCTGTAGTGCTTGCGCTCGCACGCGAGGTCGGCGTGCTGCGACTCTCGATCGCTGGGCAGGGAGCGCTCGAGATCCCCGAGGAGGGTCCCTCGGTCGGCGAGCACCAGGCTTGGGCGGCAGCACTCCCTGTCGGTCGAGGCGAGTTGCTCGCGCTCGCGATCTTCAGCTCTGAGGGGTGCCCGGTGTGCCGGCGGGTGGAGCCGGCGATCTCCTACGTCGCGGCGGACCCGCTCCTCGCCGTAGGCGTTTTCGATGAGGTGGCCGGCGCAGCAACCTGGTCGGCAGCCAATATCCCGGGGAGCCCCTACGCTGTTGCGCTCGACGCGTCGGGCGTCGCGCTCGCGAAGGGCACGTTCAACAATCTAACCCAGCTCGAGAGCATCGTCGCCACGGCCCGTGCTCGTCAGCCGGGCCTCGCTGTTGCTGCCTGAGCAATCACTCGGCGAGGAGGTTCTCCGCCGAACTGGCCGGCGTGGCTTTCTCGAGAGGCTCGGCGGCGTCGTGATCGCGCTTGCTGGCGCTAAGACCGTCACGCAGCTCGTGCTCCCATCCGAGGCCGACGCGCAGCCGTACACAAACTTCTGCGGCCACACATGGACCACCGGCAACTGTCCCGCCCCGACCGGGCTCCCACGCATCGATCGCAACGGATACCCCCTGCGAGCGAGCGACGGCGTGCCGGTCGACGACCTCGGGCGCCCGGTCGACTCGCACGATCAGCCGATCAACGCGAAGGGCGAGTTGCTGCTGACCCCCGACGGAACGCCAGTAACACCTGCGCCGCGGACGAGGGTCTGCCAGACAGCCGGGAAGGACCACCACCTCGATCTGAGCCTCGACGGTTCGTGGTATCGGTGCTGCAGCGGGCACGTCCGGAGGATTCGCGATTGCTGCGGTGTGACGAACACTCGCATCAACGGCGACCAGGCCCTTACCGGGTACTGCTACCCAGGCCGGCATGTCTTCTGCGTCACCTATTTCGACACGAGCGTGCCGTGCTGAGCATGCTTGCCGTGAGTGCGGCACTGACGGCAGTCGTCGCCGGCGTCGCCGGCGCATGGTCACCGTGCGGGCTTTCGATGCTCGACACGATCGGCAGCGCGTTGGGCGACGCCCGTCGCGCGGTGCTGTTATTGGCGATCGCGACGTTTACGATCGGTGCGATCCTCGGTGGCGTCGTCACGTTTGGTGGCCTCGCGCTCCTCGGCGAGCTTCTCGGCCACGGCGACGGAACGCTTCGGGACATACTCGCCGGCGTTATCGCCGCCGCGGCCGCAGTCGCCGACTGGCGCGGAATGCGGATCGCCCCGCAGATCCGCCGGCAGGTCCCGGAACGCTGGCGTTGGATCATGCCTCTGCCGCTTGCCTGCGGGCTCTACGGCGTCCTGCTCGGCCTCGGTTTCACGACCTTCGTGCTCGCCTTCGCGGTGTGGGCGCTCGCGGCGATCAGCGTCGCCGGCGACAGCGTGAGCCTTGGCATCATTGTCGGCGCAGCGTTCGGCGTCGGTCGCGCGATACCGATCGCCTGTCTGACGCCGCATCTCAACAGCGAGGATGGGCAGCGGCGCCTCGACCGGATCTCGGTCGACCCGCGCCTGTGGCTCGGCTTGCGCCGCGTCGGCGCGATCGGGCTCACCCTTTGCGTTGTCGCGCTCGCCGCCGCGACTGCGCTCGGGAACAGTCTCGGCTCACGGCTGACGACGCTCGCCACCGCCGCGACAGACCCCTCCGCCGCCGGCGGGCTGGTCGCCTGGCAGGGCATCGGTGGCAGCGGCGTCCTGCAGGGCGCGACAGGGGCCACGTCACCGCTTCCGGGCGATCTTCCCGCGCTCGGAGATGCGAACGTTGCTTGGGAGCAGGGGGCCGACATCGTGGTCGCAAATGCGACGACACTTGCGACCGAAGCCACGGTTCCGCTGCCAGCCGGCGCGACGCTGAGCGCGCTCGCCGTTTCCGCCAGCTGGCTGGTGATCAGCGCTCTGCCGGGCGGCGGCGGGGCAGAGCTGGTCGCGGTCCCGCTAGCCGACCCGACGACAAGCACGCCGATCAGCACGGCGCCGCTCGCGGGAGAGATCGGACGCCCCGCGATCGACGGCTCCGACCTGGTCTTCAGTGCGAGCAGCGCCAGGTCCAGCGCGATCGTTGAGGTCGACCTGGCGACCGGGACGCGGACCGAGCTTCGCGCCACACGGGCCAACTACTCGTTCCAAAACCCGGTGCTCTCAGGCGGTCAGCTGCTTTACGAGCAGGTCGGCCGCTGCGAGCAGAAGCTGCTGCTCGGGCCGGCGAAGCGCGATGCGCGAAGCCGGCTTCTACTGGGCCTCCGATCAACGGTCCGGCGCGACCCGGGATACCAGCATGGCTACCAGCGCAACTGGGACTCGGCGAGCCACTGCTCAAACCGCGCCGCCGGGCCCGGCGGGAAGCTCACGCTCGGAACGATCGCCCGCGACGGCACGAATGCATACGTCACCGAGTATCCCGCCGACGTGGCCGATGCCCGCATCGAAATACTTTCGCTCGCCAAGCATTCCTGAGCACTGGGGCTGGCCCGTACACCGTCCAGGTGAGCACCAAGGCCAGTCGCGCAATGGCGTGTCAGGCGGCAGTTTGCGAATGGACCTGACGGGACAGTACTCAAACCCATCGGGACCACTGAAACTGCTGCTAGAAGCCGCGCAGCGCCGTCGATAGCTGCGCATGGCGGAGCTGGTCCGGCGTCGGTGCGGTGAGTGTGGCGTGCTCGGTCGTCTGGCTCGCGCTACCGCCGGTCGGGATGAATGTCACCACGATCGTAACCTGCAGTTTGTGCCGCGCCTTCAAGAGCGCGAGCGCCGCCCGTGTCGGTGAGAGCGTCAACGAAGTCGTGCCCGGACCGTCCGCGGCACCGCTCGCGTTGGCGTAGGTCACTGTCCGATGCACCACGTGCTTGTGGCGGTTGCGGCCCTTTCCGCTTGTCACCTCGAGCGTCTCGACGAATGTGACGTGCGCGTTGAAGCTGCCAGCGTCGGCGCTGGCCAGCCGCAGCGTCACCTTGCCGTCGACGCCGATCTTCCGCGACAGCGTCGAGAACTGGTTCGACGGCAGAGTGATTGTGGAGGTCGGCGAACTGGACGGTGGTGGTGGTGGTGGCGTCGTCCTCGTGACGCTTTCGCCGGCGCTGTACTCGGCCTGGACCTGCGAGGCCGTCAGCTCGCTCATGAACACGGCTGCGTCGCCAATGCTGCCCGAGAACGCGCTCGCCGGCTGGTTCGGCCAGCTGTTGCTCAGGTACCCACCGAGCTGCCAGGTGCCAATGTAGGACGCTGCCGTCGCGGTGGAACCAGACGCTACAAGCTGACCATCGACGTACAGGCGCATTCCGTCGCTGCCCTGCGTCGCGACCACGAAATGCCACTGACCATCGTTATATGAGCCCGGACTCTGGATCGTATTCGTCGTCCCGTTCTGCACGCCGAAATCAAGTTGGCCACTGCTCGTCATGTACACGACGCGGTCGAGGTCACCGTTTGTGTCGGCGTACGTGGCGAGAACGCCGCCGCTCGTCGACGTCGTGTTGAACCACAACTCCTCGGAGTAGGTCGTCGGAGCCTCCTGTGGCTGCGTCGAGACCACCTGCCCACCATTCAACGTGATCCCCGTGCCTGTCGAGCTCGGACTCTGATACGAGATCCCCGACGCCGAGAACGTGCCTACATCCCCGTTCCCCGACAGGTCGGCAGCGCTCGCCGACCCGGCGGCGTCCGACAACGGCCAATACAGCGCTGGGCCGTCGGCATCGATCGCCTGCCCGTACGCGGTCGTCGGCGTTGACGCCGGCGGCGTCGTGATGTCGATCGTCGCAGACACGCTCGGCGTGCCGTTCGCGTCGATCGCGAACAGCATGTAGGGCCCGGGAAGAGCTATGCCGGGGTCCGATGGAATTGCCAGCTGATAGGTGTCGCCCGCGGAGGACACGATCGAGAGCGGGATCCGTCGCTGGTCGTTGTCGACGGTATGGGTGGCCTCGCCGTAGCGCACGAGCACGAAGCTCTGGACGGCTGCACCCGTGGTCACCGAGATCGTCTGGCCGGTCTGCGCCGAGGTCGGCGCCGAGGAGATCGTCGGCCGGGTGCGCAGGGACCCGTCGGCGTTGAAGAGGTACGGCGGATAGAAGATCTGTCCGTCGGGGTGGTTGGTCGCGCATGAGCCGCACAGACCGCCACCTCCGGAAAACACCGTGCCGTCGGGTAGTAGCACGGCCGCCGAGTGATAGACGCGGGGTTCGGCCTCCTCTGCCATCACCGTCCATGCGCCCGTGGTGGGGTCCCACATCTCCGGGTAGAGGTCGGCGGTCTCGTCGGAGAACGGGACGGCGTATGTCTGTCCACCGACGGTGAAGATCTGTCCGGTTGGGAGAACGACGCTGTTGGCGAACGAGCGGGCGTACGTCATCGACGCGGTTGGCGTCACCGTCGGCGTGGATTCGCTGATGTCGACTACGTTGGCCACGTTGGTGGCGTTCGAGTCCTCATAGTCAGGTGCGCCACCGACGGTGAAGATCTTGTCGGTGTCGTAAAGCACGGCATTGCCATTCATCTCGTCACCGCTCGAACCCCGAGGCCCCGCGTCCGTGATCGACCCGGCGCCGGTGGTCGTGATCCAGTGCATCTCCTCGGACGGGCCGGCCTGGAAGATTCGGCCGCCGGACGTGGCGATGAACCAGCCGTGATTGTCGGCACGGTAGGCGCCCTCGTCGTCGGCCGTGTAGATCGGCGTGGCTGGCACGTCCGGCAGCTCGCGCCAGTTCGCGGTCGGCGACCAGATCTCGCCGAGCTTGCCTCCAACAGCACCCGACCAGGAGCCACCGAGGACGAACACCTGGCCGTCGGGAAGCGTCGTCTGTCCCTGATACCCGCGGCCGATGTTCATCTGCGGACCGGCTATCCAGGTGTTCGTGGACGGGTCGTAGATGCTCGTATCGGTGTCTCCGATCCCACCAGTGACAATGACGTCTCCGTCGGGGAGGATCGAAGCGCCCGGACAGAACATGTCGTGCGCCGTGTTGCTCACGGTGTCAGTGCTCACAGCTCCCGTCGCGAGGTCGAGGATCGCCGTCTGCGTGTACTGCTCGTCGTCGGAGGAGTCGAAGTTGAGCTCAGAGTCGGCCGACCACATCAGAAGCTTGTCCCCTGGGATCAGCGCGACCGCCACGGGGACCAGCGGGAAGCCGATCGTGGGCCCCCATTGGCCGACGACGGAAGGGTTGGTCGAGTCGTCCGCGATCCGTGCGCCCTTGCCGCCCTGTGCGGGCAGGGACTGGCCGCGTGGGGCACCAGCCAGCACCAGGCGTGAGATCGCGACCGCGCGATCAGCGGGCGAGGACAACGACAGCACTGTGAGCCGCACGGCTCGAACGTCCTGCGCGACCCAGCCGACGCGCTTCACGTTCAGGTTCGCCTGCCACCTCCCGTACGCGACTGGGCGACCGAAATGGGTCCCGTCGCTCGACAGCCGGACGACGAAGCGGCCGATCACGCCGCGCATCCCATGCGGAAGGTACGTCAGGCCCGAGACGGCCATGCGCTTCGTGAAGGTCACGGTCACCGATTGGGGCAGATCGACCCGGCCGCCGAGGCGAGCGCTCTGCCAGAACGACGACTGGCGCGAGCCCAGCACGGCGCTGGCGGCGTGCCCCGCCGCCGTGCTCGACGCGCTAACGGTCCATCCATACGGCTTGAGCGGGGCCGCGTACGGAACGAATGCAGCTGCCGTCGGCATCTCCATGTGCTCCATCGCACTCCCCATGGACCCGGAACTCCCGGTGGCGCCTGAGCTCCCCATCATCGCTGCCGAGCTTCCCGCCATCGCTCCCGAGCTTGCCGTCGATCCCGAGCGTCCGATCGCCGATCCCCAGGTCCCCGCCGCCGCCGCGCCACCGAAGGCGAAGAGCACCGTGACGACCACGATGAACAATCGAGCGGGCCGGCGTCGCTCGGTCCGCCGGCGGGCGCGCGTGGCTTTACCGCTTCCGGGGCGATGCGTCAGGAGAGTCAGGGCACGCCAGCGCTCGTGCATCGTCAGCCCAGAATAGGTCCGTCAAGGCAAGGAGCCAGGGGCAAAATTTGCCGGTGGCGAACGTGCGGGCTGCCGCCCTCCGCCCCCCATCACCGGCGAATCGCGAGAATGGAGCTAGTCGGGCTCGAACCGACGACCTCTTGCATGCCATGCAAGCGCTCTCCCAGCTGAGCTATAGCCCCGTGTCGCCGCCCCGCGCAAGCGTGTGCGGCGAACGGCCATCCTAACACCCGTTTCCTGGACGATCAGGCGCACAAGCTGCTCCTCGCGGAGCGCGGCTGGCGGCCGGCGGCCCCCTCACTCCTCGCCGCTCGAGCGCCACAGCGCCGAGGGCCACCAGATCCGCCGGTCGAGCTCGAGCACGAGTGCGGGCACGAGCACGGTTCGCACCAAGAAGGTGTCAAGGAGCACGCCGAAGGCGATGACGAGGCCGACCTCGGCGTACTCGACGAGCGGCAGCGAAGCGAGCGCGGAGAACGTACCGGCGAGCACGATCCCGGCTGAGGTGATCACCGCGCCCGTCACCGCGAGCGCGCGCAGCATCCCTTGCCGTGTCCCGGTGCTCGCCGATTCCTCCCGCACCCGCGCCATCAGGAAGATGTTGTAATCGCAGCCGAGCGCGACGAGAAAGAGAAAGCTGAAGAGCACCAGCGACGGATCCTCACCGGCGTAGCCAAAGAAATGCCCAAAGGCGAATGAACCGGCGCCAAGCGCTGCGGCGTAGCTGAGGACCACCGTGGCGATCAGCAGCAGTGGCGCTACCAGCGAGCGCAGCAGCAAGCCAAGGATCAGCGTCACCGCGACGATGATCATCGGCAAGATCACCTCGTTGTCGCGGTGTGCCGCGATGTCAAGGTCTTCCTGCTCGGCGACGGCTCCGCCGATCAGCGTCGTCGGGCCGCCTGCTGCCTTCGCGATCCGGCGGATCGGCCCGATCAGCGCGTAGGCGCGCGCCACGGTGGGGTTCACGCTGAGCTCAGCCGTGAACACCGAGAGTCCGCCTGAGCCGGTGAGCGGTGCGCTGACTGCTCCCGGCGCGTCGCTGATCCCCGATGCGTGGACGATCGCGTCGCGGACCGCCCCCAGTCGGGCCCGGTCCGCGACGACGACGTCGATCGGTGCGCTCGCGCCCGGAGGAAAATGAGCGGAGATCAGCGTCTGTCCCTGTTCGGAGGGGACAACTCCGGTGAACTGGTTGTTGCCGCTGAGCGTCGCGTGGAGATCGACGAGGCCAATGCAGAGCGCCGCGAGCAACGCCACCACAGCCGGGGCGATTACCCGGTGCCGGCGTGAGATCAGATCGGCGACACGACGCCAGACACCGTGGGTCTCGTCGGCGCCACTCGAGCCGGCGAGCGGTACGAACGGCCAAAACGCCCGCCGACCGAAGAGCAAAAGCAACGCCGGTAGCAGCGTGAGGTTCGACAGCATCGCCAGCGCCACGCCGATCGCCGCGATCGGCGCCAGCCCGCGCGTGCTGTTGACGTTCGCGGCAAGCAGGCAGAGCAGGGCCGCGATGACGGTGCTCGCACTGGCGAACACGACCGGGCCGGCGCGACGCAGCGCAATCCGCATCGCGACCTGGCGGTCCTCATGCGAGCGCAGCTCCTCGCGGTAGCGGGCGACGACTAACAGTGCATAGTCGGTTCCGGTGCCGAAGATCAGCACGGTGAGGATCCCCGCCGAGAGCGAATCGATCGTCACCCCGACCTGCGTGAGAACGTAGCCGAGCCCCTCCGCGATTGCCTCCGCCATCCCCACGGCCGCCAGCGGGATCGCCCAGAAGATCGGGCTGCGGTAGATCAGAACGAGTAGCACGAACACCAATGCAACGGTGACGATCAGCAGCTTGCCGTTGATCGTCTTGAACACCTGGCTGGCGTCGTAGGAGACACCGCCCGGCCCCGTCACGTAGGCGGCGAGTCCCGCCGGGCCCCGGCTGACGACCCGGCGCATCAGCTGGACATCGCTGTCGAGCACTGACGTTTCGCCGTGCAGCGTCAGGCCGAACTGGAGTAGCTCAGCGGTGCCATCGCGCGAGCGGGTCGGCGCCAGCGCGGGCAGCGTGCCGGAGGGAAGCTGAGCGTTCAGGCGCGAGGAGTCGTTGGCAATCGCGGTGAGGTCGGCGGCGCTCAGGCCGCCCGAGCGGTGGAACACAATCACGGTTGGCGTAACCACGGCGCCGCCCGACAGCGCGTTCAGCTCGTCCAGCGCGCGCACCGACTCGGCGCCGGCAGGCAGGTAGGAGGTGATGTCGTTCTTCTGCGCGCTTTGGAACTTGCCGGCGACCGATCCGGCAGCGGCCGCGACCAGCAGCCAGACGATTGCGATCAGCCACTTCGCGCGCCCTCGACTCGCCAGTTCGAAGATCGCCCCCATGACGGGCGAACCCTAACGCGCACAACGCTTGAGGCGAGTGGGCCGTGCTGTCCAGCCCACCCCACAGCTAACCTCCGCTTCCGATGACGCAACTGCGCTACGACCCGTCCGAGATCGAGCCGCGCTGGCAGGCGATCTGGGCCGAGGAGCACACGTGGGAAGTCGCCAACGACAACGCGAGCGGCCGCCCGCGCTCCTATGTGCTCGAGATGCTGCCCTACCCGAGCGGCGAGCCGCACATCGGTCACCTCAAGGTCTACTCGGTTGGCGACGCGATCGCGCACTTCCGCCGCCGTCGCGGCGCCGAGGTGCTCCACCCGATGGGCTACGACGCGTTCGGGCTACCGGCCGAGAACAACGCTCTGGCGACCGGGGAACATCCGCGCGATTCGACGAACACCTCGATCGCCTCCTTCCAGCGCCAGTTCCGCGACTGGGGGATCTCGATCGACTGGTCGCGCGAGCTCTCGACCGCCGACCCGCGCTACTACCGCTGGACGCAGTGGATCTTCGTCGAGCTCTTCAAGGCCGGCCTCGCCGACCGCCGCGAGGCCGCGGTCAACTGGTGCCCCCACGACCAGACCGTCCTCGCCAATGAGCAGGTGATCGACGGTCGCTGCGAGCGCTGCGGTCACGAGGTCGAAATCCGCCAGCTCGAGCAGTGGTTTTTCAAGATCACCGACTACGCGCAGCGCCTGCTCGACGATCTCGGGGCGCTCGACTGGCCCGAGCACGTAAAGACGATGCAGCGCAACTGGATCGGCCGCTCCGAGGGAGCCGAGGTTGACTTCCACCAGCCTGAGCTCGAGATCGACTACCCGGTCTTCACCACGCGCCCCGACACATTGTTCGGCGCGACGTTCTTCGTCATGGCGCCCGAGCATCCCGACGTCGCGCGGCTCGCCGCCGGCACGCCGGACGAGCGGGCCGTGCACGAATACATAAATCACGCGCTGACCGCCTCGAATGCCGAGCGCGGGGCCACCGACAAGCCGAAGACCGGCGTGCCGTTGGGCCGTCACGTCATCAACCCCGTCAACGGCGAGGCGATCCCGATGTTCGTCGCCGACTACGTGCTGATGGAGTACGGGACCGGCGCGATCATGGCGGTCCCGGGCCACGACCAGCGCGACTTCGACTTCGCCGAGGCCCACGGCCTCGAGATCCGCCGCGTGATCGAGGGTGACGAGCTGCCGTACACGGGCGACGGGCCGCTCGTCAACTCGGGTGATTTCGATGGCCTCCCTAACCGGGAGGCAAAGGACCAAATCGTGAGCTGGCTCCAGGCTGCGGACCGCGGAAAGGGAGTCGTCCAGTTCCGCCTGCGCGACTGGCTCGTCTCACGCCAGCGCTATTGGGGCTGCCCGATCCCGATGATCCATTGCCCCTCCTGCGGCATCGTCCCCGTGCCCGAGGATCAGCTGCCGGTGCTCCTCCCCGACGTCGAGGACTACGCGCCAAAGGGCCGCTCGCCGCTCGCCGCCGCCGAGGACTGGGTCAACACCACCTGCCCTGCCTGCGGCACGCCCGCCAAGCGTGAGACCGACACCATGGACACCTTCGTCGACTCGTCCTGGTACTTCCTGCGCTACTGCGACGCGCGCAACGACGACGCGGCGTGGGATCCCCAGGTGCTCGCGGAGTGGATGCCGGTCGACCAGTACATCGGTGGCATCGAGCACGCGATTCTCCACCTGATGTACGCGCGCTTTTTCATCAAGGCGCTCGCAGACCTCGGCCACCTCTCTTTTCAGGAGCCGTTCGCGGCGCTCTTCAGCCAGGGGATGATCACGCGCGACGGCGCGAAGATGTCGAAGTCGCGCGGCAACGTCGTCTCGCCCCAGTCGATCGTCGAGCGCTACGGCGCCGACACCGCGCGCTCCTACATCCTCTTCATCGGGCCGGCGGACCAGGACGCCGATTGGTCGGATGACGGCGTCGAGGGTGTCCACCGCTTCCTCTCGCGGCTCTGGCGACTCGCCGCAGAGATCGCGGAGACGGGCGACGCCGAGCCGCCGCCCACAGACCCGCAGGGCGCCGACCTCGAGCTGCTGCGTAAGGCCCACTGGGCGATCGAGAAGGTGACCCACGACCTCGACGGGCGCTTTGCCTTCAATACCGCGATCTCCGCGGTGATGGAGCTGACCAACGATTGCTACCGCTTGCGCACGCAGGTGGCGCCCGGAGTGCTGCGCTTTGCGCTCGCGACCGGCGCGTCGCTGATCTTCCCCTTTGCTCCGCACGCTGGCGCCGACGCCTACGAGCGGCTGACCGGGGCGCGCGTTTGGGAGGAGCCGTGGCCCATCGCCGACCCGGCTCTGCTCGAACGCGAGACCTACGAGCTGGTCTGCCAACTCAACGGCAAGGTGCGCGACCGCCTGCAGGTACCGACCGGGCTTGGCGAGGACGCGCTCAAGGAGTTGGCGCTCGCCGCCCCGCACCTGCGGTCCCACCTCGACGGTCTCCAGGTCACCAAGGTGATCGTCATCGTCGGCAAGCTGGTCAACGTCGTCGCTCGCTAAGGCGTCCAGACTGCCGGCCGCGGGCATTGCACGCCGCGCGGAGGCCCCATACACTGGCGCCACGCAGCGTTCCACTAAGGAGAGGCAACATGGATTTCTCAAAGCTGAGCCGCGATGACTGGCTGGTTGGGGGTGGCGGCATCCTGCTCATCATCGACCTGCTGGCTTTGCCGTGGTTCTCAGTCTCTTTCGATGGCATCACGGCAACGAGTACCGGGACCGGCTCACCGGGCAGCATCTGGGGTGTGCTCGCGCTGATCGTGACGCTCGCCGTTGTCATAGACCTCGCGCTGGCGCGCTTCAGCCCGGCGACGCAGATCCCGACGACGCAACTCGGTCGCGACCTGACTCGCTTGGCCGCCGCCGGCTTGGCGTTCCTGCTGCTCATCATCAAGTTCCTCGATCACACGAGCAACTTTGGCTTTGGCTTTTACCTCGCAATCATTCTCGGCCTCGTCGTCCTTGCCGGTGCGTGGCTGAACTCCCAGAGCACCACGGCCACCGTCTAGCGGCTCTGCTCGCTCACTCAGACCGCGGCGTCGCGCTGAACAGAACGCGCGACGCCGGCCGGTCGCGGCGCTAGCCTCGCAGCGATGCCGGCGTTCAAGCCCGCCTATCTGATCCACGGCGACGACCATGGTCGCGTCGGCGAGCGGCGGGGACGGCTGCGCGCATTGGCGCAGGCGCAGGGTGGATCAGTCGAGGTTGCCGCGACAGCCGACGCGGCAGCCGCGCTGCTCATTGCACTGACGCTATCGGTCGGTCGTCGTTTCATCATCGTCGACGGTGTCGAGGGCTGGAAGGACGCGGAGGTAACGCTTCACCTCCAGCCCGCGCTGGCAGCGATGCCGCCCGACACGACGATCGCCTTCTTTGCCCGTGAGGACGGCCGCATCAAGGCACCGCCGGCGCTTCACAGCGCGGTGAAAGCCGCCGGGGGGGACGTCAGCGCCGAACTCGCGGTGAAGGAATGGGACCTCCCGAAGTGGGCGTCCGCCCGAGCCGCCGAGCTCGGACTGACACTCGACGGCGCCGCAGCACGGGCCCTTGTCGGCGCGGTCGGCGCCCGTCAGGCGCGCCTGTCGCGCGAGCTCGAGAAGCTCGCGCTCGAGTACGGGCCGGGAACCACGCTCGACGCCGAGGCGGTTCTGGCGCGCGTCGCGCGCAGCGCCGAGCGTCGTGCGTGGACGCTCGCGGACGCGCTCGTCGCGCGCGACGGCGCCGCAGCGACCAGGGTCTATCTCCAGCTGCGCGCTCAGGGTGAACGCCCCGAATCGCTCAGCTACTGGATGACACGCCGCCTGCGCGAAGCGCTCGCCGTTTCGCTCCAGCTCGAGGCCGGCAGCCCAACCGCGACGGTCCGCGCGAGCTTGCGGATGCCGCCCAAGGCGGCCGCCGCCTTCGTTTCCGATGTCCAGCGCAGCGAACCTTCGGTGCTCCGTCGCGCGCTCGCACTGCTCGCCGACCTCGAGATCGACAGCCGCGGGCGCTCGCCGCTTGACCCGGACACGCTGGCGCTGCGGACGATCGAGCGCGCCGCTGCCTGACGGCGCCAGGGGACGGCGCTAGGGCCTCGCCGCTAGGAGTCGGCGGGCGGGTTCGCGACGCGCGCCGCGCGAGCCTTCTTGCGCGCACCGGTGTTGCGGTGCAGCGCGCCGGTCTTGACGGCCTTGTCGATCTTCGAGATCAGCGCGCGATGCTCGCTCGCGACGCGCTCGGCGTCACCGTCGCCGACGGCGCTCTCGAGCCGGTGAAAATAGGTCTTGATCGCCGACGTGTGCTGGCGATTCTCGATCCGCTCGCGCTCGGAGCGGAGGATGCGCTTCTTCTGTGAGGCGATGTTGGCCATGGCAAGGTGGGCGGTGGGGACCGCGGCGAGCCTTACTATAGCGGCGTTGAGCGTCACAACTGGAGCCGCCATGCCCGCGGCCGCTGAGGGGCCGCCCGGTCGCGGCGTCGCACGCAACACCGCGATCTTTTCGATCGCGACCGCCTTCTCGCGGGTTGCCGGCCTGTGTCGCGAGATCGTCGCCGCGAGCTACTTCGGCACGAGCGCCGCTGCGTCGGCGTTCACGATCGCCTTCCTCGTACCGAACTTCGTCGCCAACATGTTCGCCAACGCAGCGCTGTCGGCGGCCTTCGTCCCCGTTTTCACCGACCTGCTCCAGCAGGGCAAGAAGCGCGAGGCCTTCCGCCTCGCCTCGACGTTGGTCTGGATCATGTTCATCGCGCTCGCGTTGCTCACGGCGTTCTTCGTCGTGCTCGCCAGCGTCGTGATGCCGCTGTTCATCGGCCCGCACCTCAGCAACGTCAGCGGCATCACCTCCCTCACCGTAGTGCTGTCACAGATCCTCTTCCCGGTCGTGCTGCTGCTCGGCCTCACGGGCATCCTCGTCGGGGTGCTGCAGTCCTACGACCGCTTCACGATCCCGGCGATCTCGCCGGCGATTTGGAACATCGTGATCATCGGCCTGATGGTCCTCCTGCGCCCGGGGTTCAAGCACGCCCACCCCAGCAACCTCGGCATCGAGGCCTACGCAATCGCGATCCTCGCGGCGACCGGGGTGCAGCTGCTGCTCGCGCTGTTCGCGCTCTCCCGGATCGACTTCCGTCTCGCCTTCCACATCGACTGGCACGACCCGCGCATCCGCCAGGTCTTCGCCCTGATGCTGCCGGTGACGATCGGGCTCGGCATCGTCAACCTCGACCAGCTGATCAACTCGGCGTTCGGTGGGCTCGTCAACTCTGGCGCACCGCGGGCGATCGACCAGGCGTTTCGCATCTACATGCTCCCGCAAGGCATGTTCAGCGTCGCCGTCGCGACGGTCCTCTTTCCGACGCTGAGCCGGATGGCGGCCCGGCGCGACCCCGCCGGCATGCGCCGCACGCTGGCGATCGGAATGCGCCAGATCAATCTGATGCTGATTCCCGCCTCGGCGTTCCTGATGGTGCTCGCGACGCCCGTGGTGCGACTGATCTACCAGCACGGTCAGTTCAACGCCGAGTCGACCCACCTGGTCTCGATCGCGCTCTTCTGGTTTGCCTTCAGCCTGCCGTTCGGCGGACTCAACCTACTGCTGACGCGCACCTTCTTCGCACTGCAACGCCCGTGGATACCGACCCGGCTGGCGGCGATCAACATGACCGTCGACATCATCGTCAGCCTCAGCTTGTACAAGCCGCTCGGCATCGCGGGACTCGTGATCGGCACCTTCGTCGCCAACGTCGTGATGACCTTGCTCCAGCTCCAGCGCCTGCGTAGCGGCTTCAACGGCCGCCTCGAGGGCCGCCAGACGCTGATGATCACGGCACGCATATTGGTCGCCTCGGTCCTGCTGGCGGCGATCTCCTGGGGCGTCTGGACGGGGCTCGACAGGCTGCTTGGCCGCTCGATCCCGGGCCAGATCGTCGCTGTCGGCCTCGCCGCGGCGATCGGTGGCTACATCTACATGCGCGCGGTGCTGCGCATGCGCATACCCGAGGCCTACCAGGTCCAGCGGCTGATCCTCGCGCGGTTCGGGCGGGCCTAGTGAACACCGGGCGCCGCTTCGACGCGGTGATCTTCGACAACGACGGCCTGCTGCTGGACACTGAGGACGCCTGGACACGCGCCGAGGAGACACTGTTCGCGCGTCGCGGCCGCGAGTTCACGATCGAGCACAAGCGCGAGATGCTCGGCCAGGCCGGGCACAACGCCGAGGGCAAGCTCGCCGCGATGCTCGAGCTCCCCGATGCCGGTGAGGCGCTGTTCAAGGAGCTGCAGGTGCTAGCGCTCGAGGAGATCGGCCGCAGGGCGCTGCCGCGCCCCGGCGCGCTCGAGCTGTTGGCTCGCCTGCGCGCGCAGGGTATGCCACTCGGCCTCGCCTCCAACTCGACGCGCGCATTCGTCGACCGGGCGCTCGCGACTGCGGGCATCGCCAAGGACACGTTCGCAGCGAGCTGTGCCGGCGACGAGGTCGCCCACCCGAAACCCTCGCCCGAGATCTACCTCGTGGTCTGCGCTGCGCTCGGCGTCGATCCAGCTCGCACGGCGGTGCTCGAGGACTCGCCTACCGGGGTCACTGCGGCCGTCGCGGCCGGCTGCTTTGTGATCGGCGTCCCCTCCGTCGAGGGGGTGCCGCTCGAGGGCGCGGCGCTGACGGCGCCCTCGCTCGCGCTGGTGCCGCTCTAGCATCCGTTGCATGCCTGATCAGGCGCACATCCGCAACTTCTGCATTATCGCCCACATCGACCATGGCAAGTCGACGCTCGCGGATCGCATCCTCGAGCTGACCCACACCGTCGAGAAGCGCGCGATGCGGGCCCAGGTGCTCGATTCGATGGACCTCGAGCGCGAGCGCGGGATCACGATCAAGGCGCAGGCTGTGCGCGTGCAATATGCGGCCCGCGACGGCGAGACCTACCAGCTGCACCTCATCGACACCCCCGGCCACGTCGACTTCACCTACGAGGTCTCGCGCTCGCTCGCCGCCTGTGAGGGCGCGGTGCTGGTCGTCGACGCCTCTCAGGGCGTCGAGGCGCAGACCGTCGCCAACACCTACATGGCCGTCGAGGCCGGACTCGAGCTGATCCCGGCGCTCAACAAGATCGACCTCCCTGGCGCTGAGCCCGAGCGCGTCGGCGCGGAGGTCGCCGAGCTACTCGGCGAAGGTGTCGAGGATCTGCTCGAGATCTCGGCCAAGACCGGAGCCGGCGTGGTCGAGGTGCTCGAGCGGATAGTCGAGCGGGTCCCGCCGCCTGCCGGTGACCCCGACGCTCCGGCGAGGGCGCTGATCTTCGACTCGCAGTTCGACCAGTACCGCGGCGTCGTCGCCTACGTCCGCGTCGTCGACGGCGTGTTCCGCAAGGGCGAGGCGATCCGCGCGATGGTCGGCCGGACGAACGCCGAGATCGACGAGATCGGCTTCTTCTCACCATCGATGAGCGCCGTGTCCGAGCTCCGCGCGGGCGAGGTCGGCTATCTGATCACCGGCATCAAGGACGTCACCCAGCTGCGCGTCGGTGACACCCTGACCACGCGCCAGCACGGCGCAAAGCAGCCCCTACCGGGCTATCGAGACGTCAAGCCGATGGTCTTTTGCGGTCTGTTCCCGATCGATTCCGAGCGCTTCCCGGAATTGCGCGACGCGCTCGAGAAGTTGACGCTCAACGACGCCGCGCTGTCGTGGGAGCCCGAAACCTCTGACGCGCTCGGCTTCGGCTTTCGCGTCGGCTTCCTCGGTCTGCTGCACATGGACATCGTGCGCGAGCGTCTGGAGCGCGAGTACGACCTCGAGCTGCTCGCGACGATGCCCTCGGTCGGCTTCCAGGTAACGCTCACCAGCGGTGAGCAGATCGAAGTCCACAACCCTTCGGACTTCCCCGACCCGGCACGGATCGCGGAGATCCGCGAGCCGTTCATCCGCGCCACGATCATCGCCCCGCGCGAGCACATCGGCGCCGTGATGGAGCTCTGCCAAGAGCGCCGCGGGGTCCACGTCGGAATGCACTACCTCTCGCCCGAGCGCGTGCAGATGCTCTACGACCTGCCGCTCGCGGAGATCGTGCTCGACTTCTTCGACCAGCTGAAGTCGCGCACGCGCGGCTACGCCTCGCTGGACTACGAGCTCGCCGAGATGCAGCCCTCAGACATGGTCAAGCTCGATGTCCTGCTCGCCGGCGAGCCGGTCGACGCGCTGTCGATGGTCGTTCACCGCGACAAGGCCTACGAGCTCGGGCGGATGCTGACCGAGCGCTTGCGCACGAAGATCCCCCGCCAGCAGTACGACGTGCCGATCCAGGCCGCGATCGGCTCGCACGTGATCGCGCGCGAAACGGTCAAAGCGTTCCGCAAGGACGTGATCGCAAAGTGCTACGGCGGCGACATCACACGCAAGCGCAAGCTCCTCGAGAAGCAGAAGGAAGGCAAGAAGCGGATGAAGCAGGTCGGCCGGATCGAGGTCCCGCAGGAGGCCTTCCTCGCGGTGCTCGAGCTCGGTGAGCGCTAAGGGAGCTCCGCGCGCCGGCTTTGCCGGCGTGCTCGCTCGATCGAGATGGCTGACGCCATGACACGGATCCTGTTCGTATGCACGGGGAACATTTGCCGCTCGCCGATGGCGGAGGGAGTGATGCAAAAACTCGTCCGCGATCGCGGCCTCGCCGACCAGGTCGCGATCGACAGCGCGGGAACCGGCGGTTGGCACGCCGGCGAGCCAGCCGATCCGCGTGCCGTTGCTGCCGCCGGTGCGCGCGGGTATCTGCTCGATGGCATGGCGCGCCAGGTGCGGACGGCGGACTTTGGCGACTTCGACCTGATCGTCGCAATGGATCACGACAACGTGCGTTGGCTGCGCGACCGCGCCCCCGATCGCGAGGCGCGATTGAAGATTCGCTTGCTGCTCGGCGATGCTGACGTGCCCGACCCCTACAGCGGCCCGGCGTCGGCGTTCGAGCGGGCGTTGGATTTGATCGTCGGTGGCTGCCGTGAGCTGGTTGACGAGCTGAGCGACGGGCTGAGCGACCGGGCGAGCTGATCGAGGGCCAGCAATCGACTTGTCAGCGGCGCGCAACTGTCAGATACTGCGCGCAACTGTCCCGTTTGGGTGGGCGCGGTCGGAGGGAAGTCCGAGGCGCGAGCGGTGGGCTTGAGGCAGCTAGCGAGGATTGCGGGGGCGGCGGCTGTCGTCCTGCTCCTTGTGCTGGCACCGCTCCGTGCCGCGGCCGACAACGCGGTCGATCCTGATCCCAGCCCGACCGACGTTGGCGGCACACTGACCCAGGGCGGCGAGCTCTCGGGGACCGTCGAGATCGACTTCCTCGTCAACCCGGACGGAGCCTACGACGGCACGATCACGGTTGACGGGAGTGCCGAGCCGAGCCAGACCGTCGACCAGGGCAGCGGCCATCTCTATCTCGATACCGCGACGCTGACGGACGGCAGCCACCAGGTCGTGGTCACGGTCGGCGACGCCGACGCGACCGACACCGTCTGGAGCGGCACGATCGAGACACTCAACGCGCCGCAAGGTGGCATCCCGCAGATCAGCGGCACGGCCGCGGTCGGCCAGACCCTCACGGCGACGCCGGGCAGCTGGTCGCCGCTGGCGAGCACGATCAGCTATCAGTGGCAGCGCTGCGACGCGACGGCCAGCGACTGCGCTCCGATCGCTGGCGCGGTGAACGGCACCTACCAGCTCGCCGCCGCGGATGCTAACGCTCAGCTTGAGGTCGAGGTATCCGCGAGCGACACCAGCGGCGCAACGGTCGCGACCTCGGCACCGACAGCGATCGTGTCCGACTCGGGGATTCCGGGCGCGAGCCCCGCCGCGCCGGGTACGAGCGCAGTGGGCATCCCCAACGGTAGCGGCGCCTGCGCCGCGGCGCACGTGACCGCCGAGCTCGGCAGCGGCGCGACGCAGACCGTCGCGTTTGGTCAGACGGCGACCGTGCACGGCCAGCTCGATTGCGGTTCAGGTACGAGCGCCGGCCCGATCGCCGGCGCGACGCTCGAGCTCTCGCTCGCGCCCGCGGCCTCTGGCGCGGCGAGCATCGATGAGCGGATCCAGACCGCGCCCGACGGATCGTTCAGCTACGTCGTGCCGGCCGGTCCCTCGCGCAAGATCACCGTGACCTACGACGCGTTCTCTGGCGCGAGCACGCCGTCGGCGCTCGCCAGCGTATCGCTGCTCGTGCACGCGAAGGTCACGCTGAAGATCACGCCTACCGCCACCACCAACGGCCACACGATCACCTTCAGCGGACGCGTCCTCGGCGGCTACATCGCGCGCAGCGGTCTGCCGCTCGAGGTCGAATACCGGGAAGGCAGCCGCTGGATGATCTACATCCAGGTGCTCGCCAAGCCGAGCGACGGCCGCTACAGCTGGCATTACACGTTTGAGCGAACGACGCAGTCGATCACCTACAGCTTCCGTGTCGCGATCCCCTCAACCGGCGTGCCCGGCTACCCCTACGAGTCTGGCGCAAGCCCTGCCCGCTCGGTACACGTAAATCCTTGACCGGCCCGATCTGCGGTCTGATCGCCCCCGAGATCGCAACCTGTTGTGACCGGTGTCGCGGCCGGGTCGCGTGTGTGCGGACGGCCTCAGGTTGCCACTGGGACGCGCAGGCGGACGATCGTGCCGCCGCCGGGGGCTGGCCCGGCGCTCACCGAGCCGGCGTGACGCTCGGCAACCTGGCGCACGATCGCGAGACCGAGGCCGCTGCCGGGGAGTGCGCGTGAGCGCGAGCCGCGGAAGAAGCGGTCAAAGATGTGCGGGAGGTCGTCGGGATCGATGCCGGGGCCGTGGTCGCGGATCGCCAGCTCACCGTCGTGTAGGCGAACCTCGATCGGCGCGTCCGTACCGGCGAACTTGACGGCGTTATCGAGCAGGTTGTTGACGGCGCGGCCAATCCGCGAAGGGACGCCACTGATGACCGTCTCTTCGAGGTCGACATCGAAGCGCGCGTTGGGCGAGTGCAGCTTGGCCCACTCGATCGCCTCGGCGACGAGGATGTCCAGGCGAATCTCCTCGAGCGGCTCGACGTGCTCATCGTCGCGGGCGAGCTCGATCAGGTCGCCGACCAAAGCGGAGAGCTCCTCGAGCTGCTCGACAACGTCGGCGATCAGCCGCGTGCGATCGGCGGGAGCGAGGCCGTCTGAGCGCTGGAGGATCTCGATGTTGGTGCGCAGGCTCGTCACCGGCGTGCGTAGCTCGTGCGAGGCGTCGGCGACGAGCTGGCGCTGCGCGCGCGCGGACTCATCGAGGGCGCGGATCGTGCCGTCGAGTGCCCCGAGCATCGCGTTGAAGCTGCGCGCCAGGCTGCCGAGCTCGTCGCGGCGCGTGTCGTCGATCCGAGCCGCGAGGTCGTTGGTCGCGGCGACGTGCTCGGCGGCCGCCGTGAGCCTTCGCACCGGTGCAAGCGTCGTGCGCGCGACGAACCAGCCAAGCAGCGCAGCCAGCGCGATGCCGCTCGCGGCGACGACCAAGAGGATCAGACGCAGCTCGCTGAGCGTTGAATCGAGCTCGCTGAGCGAGCGGTCGATTTCGACGGCAAGGCCAGGCTTAATCCCGGCGGCGAGCACGCGCACGTCGCTGCCATCGTAGTGCGTCTCGAACGTCAGCTTGCCCCTACCCGCGCGCGCAAGGGCGGTGATCGCCTTCGACACAGGGAGCGGCGTCACGACTTGCGCTGCGAGCGTGACCTGGCCGCCGGGGCCCACCATCTGCACGATGCCCGCGGCGTCGATTTCGTGCGGATGGCGTGCGCGGCGCAAGATGTTGACATCGGGCGTCGACCGCACGCCGCCGAGCGCCCGGTTCAGGGAGGTGTTGATCGAGTGCGAAAGCTCGTGGCGAACGACCAGGTAGCTCGCCAGCGATGCCAGCACGACAGCCACCGCGACGGCCGACGCCGCTGCGATGGTGACGCGGCGCTCGAAGCTCACGGCGCCCGCAGGATGTAGCCGACGCCGCGCACGGTGTGCAGGAGGCGCGGCTCGCCGCCCTCCTCAGTCTTCCGTCGCAGGTAGCCCATGTAGACGCCGAGCGTGTTCGACGCGGCGCCGAAGTCATAGCCCCAGACGTTCTCGAAGATCGTTGAACGACTCAGCACCTGGCGCGGATGGCGCATGAAGAGCTCGAGCAGCGAGAACTCGGTGCGCGTGAGCTCGAGCCGGCGTCCGCCGCGGTGGACGTCATGAGCCACCCCGTCGAGCGCCAGGTCCTCGAAAGTCAGGCTGCGCGGGCTGTCGTCGTCACCGCGGCGACGGAGCAAAGCGCGAACGCGCGCCAGCAACTCGCGCAGCGCGAACGGCTTGACGAGATAGTCGTCAGCGCCGGCATCCAGGCCCGCGACGCGGTCGTCGATCGCGTCGCGGGCGGTCAGCATCAGCACCGGGCTGTGGTCGCCGCTCGCCCGCAGCCGCCGGCAGACTTCGAGCCCCGAGAGACCCGGCATCATCACGTCGAGGACAACAGCGTCAAAGCGCTCCTCGGCCAGCACATCGAGCGCCTCGAGGCCGTCGCCGGCGAGCTCGACGCGATAGCGCTCGAGCGCAAATGCCCGCGACAACGCCTGCTGTACCGCCGGCTCATCGTCGACGACGAGGATCCGCGGTTGCTCGATCATTTGCATATTGTTGCTCCTGCCACGAGAAGCTTCCCCGGCGCGGCACGCTCGCCACTGCCTGACAACCTAGGAGGAGGGCTGGCAGCCCGGAAATGGGCGGGTCCGGCCGGGGGATGCCGGACCCGGCGACCAGCGTTGCTTGCGTCGTGAAGCGTCAGATAAGAAGTGCGCAAGCCGCACAAATCACTGCGTTGCGTTGACGTTCGGCTGGAGCTCGCCGGGCGGGGAGACCGTACCGGTGCTACCGCTCGCTCCGGCCTCCGCGGCGAGTTGCTTGGCCGAGACGCCCGGTTTGAATTCGGGCGCGGGAAGCGCCGGCCATCCGGCCGGGAGGGGGGAGTTGAGCGGGGTGAGGTGGGCGACGGCCTGCAGTGCCCGTCGCGGTGTGTCGGCGACGACGTCCACTGCCATCCGGTCGGTGTAGAGCTCGATCGCGTGGCCATCGTCGAAGATCACTGCCGGCACCCCGCGCAGCGTGGCCTTTCGCCGCGGTCCCAGCGAGGTATTGGCGTGCGGGACGAAGAGCACCGTCGTGATCTTCAGAGGAAGCTTGCAGCCGTCGGGCAGCAGCGCATGCGTAGCCTCGCAATTGCCGTAGTACACCGTCATGCCGATGTTCGAGTCGTAGGAGCGCGGGCCGTCGGCCGCGGTCACTGGCACCCCGTCCAGCTTGCGTCCCGCCCAGTAGATGGGGAAGAGCTTGAACGAGCGGGTAAGGGCTAGCTGCTTCTTGGCGATCGGCGGCGCCGCGTGCGTCGTGCATCCGGCCAGCAGCCCAGCGCCCGCGAGCGCCGCCGCGATCATCGTGAGGCGTGACATCGGCTCGAATTATCGCCCGCTCCAGGAGTGGAGCACGCCGGGGTGCGTAAGTCAGGCGCGCGGCGCGCGAGCGAGCACGAGCTGAGCGAGGTTTTGCCGGGCGGCGCTCAGGCAGCGATCCGCCCGCTCGGCGTGGCGCCGGGCGGCTGCGAGCTTGCTTCGCCGCTCCTCGGCTTTGACGCCGAGAAGCGCTGAGCTTGCGCAGCGGGAAGAATGCGCGCCCATCTTGTCGTGCGCCGGGCGCCGAGCCGCGCGAGCGCGACGAGGGTGATCAAGAGAAAGCCGGCGAAGGCCACAGCGGCCGGCACCATCAGCACGCCGGCGATCAAACCGACGCTCGCGTGGCCTGTATCCGACGCCCACTCCCAGGCTCCCCAGTCGAGCCCGGTGAGCAGGGCCGTCACCCCCAGAGCACCCAGTGGCATTGGCGCTGATCCTAGCGCGGAGCACCGACACAATGCGGTCCGAATCGCGCCATCTGCAATGCGGTTCGATCCCGCGTGCGGCTCGGGCAGAGCGGCGCGCGGCGGACTATTCTGTCCCAAGCGGCTTGCGGGCGAAGTGTTGTGGTTGCACAGAAGCCTTCCAAGCTTCTAGGGCGGGTTCGATTCCCGTCGCCCGCTTGAATCGCACCACGGGGAGTGGCGCAGTCTGGTAGCGCACCCGGCTGGGGGCCGGGCGGTCGCAGGTTCAAATCCTGTCTCCCCGATTCGAGAAAAAGCCTGCAAGTAAGCTAGTTTTATGGGGATGTCGTACGTGACAAACCCACCTGCAAAGTTAGGATTAGGTAGGCATGGCAAGCAGACCAGCGCTCTACCGAGGCAAGGCGGTTCGCGCGATCATGGGTAGATTCACCGCTACGCAGAGTCCCTGGCCATCTTTGCACCCAACCGACTACCGCGTGGATACGCCAGGGCCGCGAAGTGTGTTCGCTGTCTTTCAACTTCACTACCAGACCTCCATCTACACGGTGCCGTATCTATACGCTACGACCAGCAGTCACGTCGGGCCGGAAGACGTGGCGAGCGTCTCGGTTGCGGCCACTCCCGGGTTGATGAAAGAGCGAGAGCGGGCGAGCCAGGCTCCTCGCTCCTGCTCCGGCCCAGATGGATAACGCCCGATCCGCATGCTCGCTCGTCGCGCAGCTGGGGCGTCTGGCGTCGTTGGTCTGACGTAGCTGCAACCTCTGGGAGCGAGCGTCTGCGTGTAGTGAGACGCCGCCGCGGGCTGGGGAGATCTGGGGATGCCCTGGCTGCTTGCGCGGATGCCCAGGTTATTCTCGCGCGGTGAGCATTGCCGCTGCGCCGATGCCGGCTGTCGCGCGACCTGCTCGCGAGGTGCGTCGCGCGCGGCGCGCAACTTCGGTGGTGTTTGCGGTTCATGGGTGCGTGGCGGGGAGCTTTGCGGCTCGTCTGCCGTGGATCGCGGCGCATGTCGGGATCGGCGTCGGCCAGCTCGGGCTCGCGCTGCTCATGCCTGGGGTTGGCGCGATGCTGGCGATGCCATTCTCGGGTCGTCTCGCGCACCGGTACCGATTCCGTCCGCTTGTGAGCGTCACGATTGTGGCGTGGTGCGTGAGTCTTGTCCTGCCCGCGCTGCCGACCTCGCTCGCTTTGCTGTGTGTGGTTCTGCTCGTCTACGGCGCGACGGCTGGTCTTGCGGACATGGCGATGAACGCGCAGGGCGTCCTCGTCGAGAAGAGGTTTGGGCGCTCGGTGATGTCGAGCTTTCACGGCTTCTGGAGTGTGGGCGTCCTCGCCGGATCGGCGGGCTCGGCGCTCGCAACGCAAGTCGGCACAGACACGCGGCTCCAGTTTGCGATCGTGGCGCTTGTCCTCGCGCCGGTCGGAGCGGTCGCGGCGCGGTCTTTGCTCGATGACGTGACATCAGCTGAGGGCGATCCCCCGCCGCGATTTGCGTTGCCGACGCGGCTCGTCCTGCTGATCGGATTGGTTGGGCTTTGCGCCGTCTTCGGCGAGCAGGCCGGGACCGACTGGTCGGCGCTGTTCATCCGACGCGAGCTTGCCGGCTCGGCAGCGGTCGCGGCGCTCGCTGTCACCGCGTTCGCGGCCACGATGGCGACGGTCAGACTCTTGGGCGACCACGTTATCGTCGCGCTCGGGCCGGTACGCACCGTGCGACTCTCTGGAACGTGCGCCGCCGCTGGAGCAATGACGGTAGTCCTCGCTCCGAGCCTGGCGATCGGACTCGTCGGGTTCGCACTGCTTGGGGTCGGTGTTGCGGTCGTCGTCCCGCTCGTGTTCGCAGCAGCCGGTCGTGTCGGTCCCCACCCCGCGCGCAGCATTGCCGGCGTCGCCGGCATCGCCTACGGCAGCGGCCTCCTCACGCCGGGAGTGATCGGCGGCATCGCCTCCGCCTCATCCCTGAAGACATCGTTCTGCGTCGTCGCCGGCCTGCTCGCAACGATGGCCCTAGCCGGTGGCGTGCTCCGCAGCCGCGACGAATAGCCGCCCGCACGCCAACTCCGGAGAGGCCGCTCTACGTCTTGCACGCCCCGGCGACAGCAGCCAGCGAGCGCGCCAGTCGCTACCGGATTCGCCCATGCAGCGCGACGCTGCGACGCACGCGTACCGGCGTTGGCCAGGTCGTGTCCCTCGACGTTGGGTTTTCTCAGCCGGCGAACGTAGCGAAGGTCCAGTGGTTTCCTTCCGGGTCTTCCACAGTGCAGTCGCGGGATGGGTAGTCGGTCTGGTCCACGAGTGGGTGCACAACCGTGGCGCCGACCGAGAGCGCTCGCTTCATCACAGTGTCAGGATCGGAGGTGACGACATGCAGAGAACTGGTTCCCGGTCGACAAGGCGTGCTGCGCTCCCCGCTGCTGGAGAGCAACACGCGACCGCCCTCAGGCCAATCCAATTGGCAATGGTGGACCGAGCCCCCGGTCTCGCCTGGGATCATCAGATCCTCGGTAAAGCCGAGCACCAGCAACCAGTCGCGCAGCTTCAACGCGTCGTCGCTTACGACGCTCGCCCATATGCTCGGCTGACGAATCCCACTGGTCCGTACGGGCATCGCTGACATAGGAGCATAGACGTGACCGTCCGGCTCTGACATGAGCCCGCCTCCACCAAGAATCGTGAAACAGAGCCGGGACCGCTATCGGTTTGCCGGGGTCTGCGCTCGAGGTAGCCGAGGCTCGCTACACACTGCCGTCGGTATGGCCCGGCAGGTTATCGACGCCGGATGCCGTTAGTCACCCCCGAAATGATCCGCGCGGCCAGCCCGTCGTCGAGCGGCTCATGACCCAGCGCGAGGCGATAGTAGACCGGCGCGTAGAGCAGGTCGAGCACCGTCTCGAGATCGAGCTCATCGCGGATCTGACCGCGCTCGATCCCCCGGCGCAGGATCACCTTGGTGGCCTCACGGCGTGGCGCCAGCCACCGCTCGCGGATCTGCTGCGCCAATAGCGGGTCCGATTGAGCCTGGCCGATCAGCTCGGCCATCAGCTCGCCCGCGCGATCTCGGAAGGCGTCGATCAGCCGGCCGATCTGTGTCTCGAGATCGTGCGCGATCTCGCCGGAATCCTCGAACACCATCGTCTCGCGGAAGTGGTCGAAGTAAGCGTCGACCACCAGCGCGCCGCGGCTCGGCCACCACTTGTAGATCGTGACCTTGCTGACGTGGGCGCGGGCGGCGACGGCCTCGATCGTCGTCGCCGTCAACCCGCCCTCGAGCAAGAGCGCCGCGGCCGCCTCGAGGATCGCCCGGTGGGCGCGCTCGCTGCGCGGCCGTCCGGCCCGACGGGGGGTCTCGGATGCCATCGGCGCAGCGTACCCGACTTAGTAGACGATGCGTACAGTATTATTATAGAACGGACCGTACATGAAACGCGCAACCGAAGTTCATAGTACGCAAGCAACTACTTCCACGCCGCCAGCCAATCCCGGCATCAGCCGCGGTCTGGTCCTCTTCTTTGCACTCGCCTGCGGCGTCGCGGTAGCCAACCTCTACTACGCGCAGCCGGTCCTCAGCACGGTCGCGCACACCTTCGGTGCCAGTTACGGCGCCGCGGGGCTGATCGTCACCTTCTCGCAGATCGGATACGCCGTGGGGCTCGCGCTGCTCGTCCCGCTCGGCGACGTCGTCTCGCGACGGCGGCTCGTGCCAGCGGTCCTTACGGTCACCAGCCTCGCCCTGCTGGCCTCGGCGCTGGCGCCGTCGATCGCCTTGCTCGCCGCTCTCGCGCTGATCGTCGGCGCCGGCTCGGTCGTCGCCCAGGTGCTGGTGCCGATGGCCGCAGCGCTCGCCGACGACGCCAACCGGGGGCAGATTGTTGGGTCCGTGATGACGGGCCTGCTGCTCGGGATCCTGCTCGCCAGAACCGTCTCCGGTGTAATCGCCGAGCTGGCCGGCTGGCGGGTCGTGTACTTCACGGCGGCCGCGATGACGATCATGCTGGCGGCGCTGCTCGCGCGCCGGCTCCCGCGCGAGGGCAGTCGCTCGCATATCGCGTACCGGACGCTGCTACGGAGCACCGTCGAGCTGTTCCTGACGCAACCGCGACTGCGCCGCCGGGCGCTGTACGGGGCGCTCGGCTTTGCGACGTTCAGCGTCTTCTGGACAACGGTCGCGTTCCTTCTGAGTGGCGCCCCCTACCACTACAACGACCTGACGATCGGTCTGTTCGGACTCGGCGGCGCGGCCGGCGCCCTATGCGCCAACTTCGCGGGTCGCTGGGTCGATCGTGGCCTGCACCACCACACGACGCTCCTGTTCGCGGCGCTCGTCGCAGTCTCGTTCCTACTACTGTGGTTCGGCCGCACCGACCTGGCGATGCTGATCGCGGGGATCCTCGTACTCGACGCCGGCGTGCAGGGACTGCAGGTCACCAACCAGTCGATCATCTACAGCCTCGTGCCCGACGCCCACAGCCGGATCAACTCCGCCTACATGGTCTGCTACTTCGTTGGCGGTGCCCTCGGCTCGGCGGTCGCCAGCGCAATCTACGACTCCAGCCAGTGGGCCGGGATTTGCGTGCTCGGAGCAGCACTCGGAAGCGTAGCCACGGCGCTGGCGGTCTACGACCACCTGACAAGACACACACCCGCCACCGATCAGGTGGCCGGCGCCGAGGAGCTGGCCGTTGCCTGCTAAGTCGAGACCGGACGATCCACTTCCTCGCCGCGCCGGCGACCGTGGACGACTCCTTTGGCGACGCGCGAGATTCAACAGACGCGGGCTCCATCAACCCACGGGCACTGTAACCCGCAGACTTGGGGGCCGGGTGGTCGCAGCTTCAAATCGTGTCTTCCCGATACGAAAGCCAGGCCGGAGGGTCAGCGACCGATCGAAATCAAGAAGTAAGCCGACTGAATGCGCGCCCTACCGTCGGTCGACGTGTCGAAACGACGGACGAGATCCGCGAACGCGGCCACGAACTCGTCCCACCGCCCCTGCGGCTCGAGCACGCGACGCGCGATCACGAACGGCCCGAAGTCATCTGAATACGTTCGGACCGCGTGCTCGACGGACGAGAACTCAAAATCGACGGTCTCGCGGACAACCAACGGCGATGCTCCAGCTGCCCGAAACACGTCTTCGATGTGCGCCTCGACACCCCACAGCGGTGGTGGCTCGACCCCGAGCGGCGGGGGAGGCATGAACGAACCAGAAAGTTTGAACAGCTCACCGGCGAAACCGTCGTTCACCCACGTCGTCATCAGAATCCGGCCACCGGGAGCGCAAACCCGAACCAGCTCCGCCGCCGCCCGAGCGTGATCGGGCGCGAACATCGCACCGAACGTCGAGATCACACGATCGAAACTCGCATCGGGAAACGGCAAATCCTGAGCATCGGCCTCGATCCACTCGACCTCGACGCCAGCAGCCAGAGAATGCGCTCGCGCCGTAACCAGCAACTCCGGCGTCACATCCACGCCGACGACCTCAGCTCCGCGCTGAGCCGCTGGAATCGCGATATTTCCGCCGCTTCCCGTACCGACATCCAGCACGCTCGTCCCAGGCTCTATGTCGGCCCGCTCGATAACCAACTGGCCCACCGGCGCGATCAGTTTCGAAAAACCTTCCCAGTCTCCCGCTGCCCAAGTCGCTCTCGTACGCGCTCGGAACTCCTCCTCAATGCTCATTGCGGCCTCCCCGGCTCGGTTCGCCACCCGCACCGTCGCCGGCGGCACTGACGCGAAGAACACCATCCCAGGGGCGACCCGTCAACGCTGCCGCCCGATTTCTCTGATTCGTTGGGTACCGATGCGGCAGGGATCGCACGACTCGCAACCGAACGACCTCAACGGACCGGTCCAGACAACCATCAGACCATCGCCACGCCTCTGCGTCGAGCGAGGAATCCCGCCCCGAGATCCACGCTGGCGGGCCGTTCCCCTTTGCCCGGACACCGGGACGCTCGCTTCCGCCGCATTCGCTTGCAGCGAGAGCCGTGCGGTCGAAAGGTCGACAGGATTCCGGGAGCCCTTGTCCGGGAGATCCCGAGCCCGCCGGCATCCGTGCGCTAGGAGTCGATCGTTCGGTAGAAGTCGAGAAGCGTTTGCGCGAGCGCGTGTGGGCCCTCGAGCGCGACATAGTGGCCGATGCCCTCGAGCGTGGCGTTGCTTAGGTGTTCGGCGACGTGGGTCATGGTGTGATGGGTGAACTCGCCGCCGCCGGCGCCGACGGCTAGCACCGGGATCTGGAGCTTGTTCTGGGCTACCAGCCCCTGGATCTCTTCGCCCTCCTCGAGCATGGAGCGATACAACCCACTTGCGCCGAGGAAGCCGCCGGGTCGGGCGAAGGTCCGGGTGAACTCGTCAACGTCCGATTCGCTGATGGCGCCGTCGGTTGCGCACAGGGAGGGGTACGCGTAGCCGGCGAGGAATTCGCGTTCATGACCGGCGAGCAGCATCTCCGCGATGCCGGGCGCAGCGAGCATCCCGATGTGCCACGCGCCGCCGTGGGTCACGTCGGCGAGCATCTCCAGTCCGAAACCGGGTAGTCCGGTTTCGATCGCGGCTAAGCTACGGACGAGCTGGGGATGCGTCGCGGCAACTCGAAAGGTCGCCGGCCCGCCGATGTCTTGGCCGGTGAGGTGCGCCGAGCCCAGGCCGAGTTCTTCGATCAACAGTGCCAGGATTTCGGCTGCTGTGGAGCTGGCGTATTCGCCCGGCGTCGAGTCGCCGAATCCGGGCAGATCGACGGCGTAGACGCGATGCTCAGCCGCGAGCAACGGGATCAGCTTATGGAACGTCCACCAGGTCTCCGGGAAGCCGTGGACGAGCAGGACCGCGGAGCCGTCAGATCCGGCGCTGACGTAGTGCAGATCGATACCGCTGAGGGAGTAGGTGTGATGGGTGACCTCGGGAATCGAGGCGGCGGCGGAAATGGCAGGCATAGCTGCTCCTCAGTTCGACAACTTAGTTGTCTACAATACTAGCAACCTGGTTGTCTATGCTGTAGGCATACCTCGTTCAGGGGCTGATCTCGCGTTGTTGCTGCTCGGCGGATTCCGTTCCTTGGCGGATGCCGCGAGTGTAGAGCTGGCCGAACGCGGGCACGCGAAGATCCGGCCGGTCCACGACTTCGCTATCCGCTCGATCGACGCCGGCGCCGACACGGCCTCGGAGCTCGGCCGCCAACTCGGTGTCTCGAAGCAAGCGGCCGCCAAGAAGATCGCCTTTCTCGAAAGCCGTGGCTATGTCCGCGGCGAGGCCGACCCGCGAGACTCGCGCCGCCGCCGGTTCACAGTCACCAGCGAGGGGCATGCGCTGCTCGCCACCGGTGAGCAAGTATTCGACGAGCTCCGCGACCGCTGGGCACAGCGCATCGGGGTCGAGGAACTCGAACGCCTTGAAGAAGCACTGGCCGACCTGGGGATCCGGACGCCGTCTCGCTTCGACGCTCCCGGCTGGTTCGCTGGCTCGTCCCCGGAATAGGCCCCAAACCGCAAGTCGTCACCCACAGAAACTCACTGGTTCGCGCGAGCGCTCCCGCGATCCGGTCGCCCGGGAGCGGACGACATTCGCTTGCTGCGCACGGCGCTACGTCGCCCCGAAGGACCCGACGCGATCGCTGTTTTGGAGCCGGCCCGGTCGAGCCCTTTGGCGAAACCCTTCCAGGGATCGCCGGCCAGCCCCGGGGGCTCGTGTTGCGGGGCGGGCACCGGTATCTTCGAGGTTCGCGCGGGCGTGTCCGAGGATGAGCGTGATCAGCAGGAGTGGTGCGAACCAGAGGATGTAGCTGTAAGCGAAGTAGTTGAGGCTGAGCTCGAAGAGGAGCAGGATCGCGGCGGAAGCCGCGGCGATTCCGGCGAGGTCGTCGCGCAGCTTTTCTCGCGGCAGCAGTAGGGCGGTCGAGACCGCGATCGCGATCGTCAGTGCGTGCAAGATGGCCGAGACGATGATCAGCCAATGCGCGCCATGGGTCAGCGATAAGCGGAAGAGCACTGCCCAGATCGTGTTCGTCTGGAGTCGTGTCGATTGGTAGCCGACTGTCTGTGAGAGAAACTCCGAGGGCGTGGAGTGCGCGAACGCGGGGACGAATAGGAGCCCGGTCGTGACCACGAATGCGCCGGCGAAGAGCGCGAGATCATGTCGGCTGCGACGGATCGCGAGGAGCGGCACGAGTGCCAGCGGGGAGAGCTTGGTCCAGCCGGCGATCGCGGCTGCCACGCCGGCGGATCGAGGCCGCCGGACGCAGAGCAGCGTTGCGACGAGCGACGCCGCGACGAGCGAGTCATTGAATCCGGTCGCGTCCTCGAACAGCGTGAACGGCAGCGCCAGCCAGCAGAACGCGAGCAGCATGCCGGTGTCCGTTCCGCGCTCGCGGCGTCCGAGCAGGAATAGCAGCGCCGCCGTGAGCATCGTGAAGGCGATTGTCGCCAGCCGCGACGCCGCTTCGCCGCTTGAGATGAGCGACGCGAACGGTATGTAGGCGAGGTAATTCGACGGGCCGTAGGCCGCGCTCCCGGGCGGGGAGCGTACATAGAGCGGCAGCCCGTGAACGATGCGCAACGCGCCCTGGATGCTGTCGGACGCGACATCCATGTAGGTGCCGGCAGGCAATTCCCAGGCCAGGTGAACCGCGATCAGCGCTAGCAGCCCGACGATGAGCCAACTGCGCGGAAGTTGCGATCGTAGCCCCGCGACCGGGACCTGCTGCGCCCGCGCGAGCAAGAACGTGCGCGCGGCGAGATAGACGAGCTGTGGGTAGAGCACGAGCATCGACCAAGCCCACCCCGACCCGCCGGCGAACGCGATCGCCAAAACCAACGAGAGAAACACCAGCAGGTCGAGATGAGGAAGCTGCAACGGCCGGCGCACGTCGACCAAGACCACGAGCACCAGTCCGCAGAACGGCAGCAGCGACCAGGCGTCGAAGACGGCCGGGAACGGCGCTTCGCGCATCCGCGGCACAGCGACCGCGACTGCCAAGAGCGCGACAAACGCGACCCGCTGCAACACTGGCGCGGCCCCGCGGACGGCCGGCCGAGCGGTCAGAGCAACACTCATCATCGTCTACATCGGCACCGTGACGACTGGTGTGAAACATCGTGCCGCCTGATTGCAACCCGGCACCCGTTTTGCCATCGCCCCACACGGGTAGGGAAGGCGCAATCGGACAATGGCTCCACGGCTACGTCGAGGTCGCCGACGCGTAAGGAGGTTGTGATGTTGAGGCACGTTGTTCTTGCTTAAGGGCGCGTGCGATGATCAGAGCGAGTCCCGGTGATCGCACGCGCAACCCAACCGCCGGCGCAAGGAACGCGACTGCGGGGTAAGTGCGCGTTGCACCTGTGGGCGCTCAGCCGGCGTAGCGTTGGAACGCGCTCATGACCAGCTTCGGCGTAATCGTCATCGGCGCCGGCCCTGCCGGCGAGGTCGCCGCCGGACGCCTCGCCGATCGCGGCCACGAGGTGGCGATAGTGGAGGCACGCCTTGTCGGAGGAGAGTGCGCGTTCTATGCGTGCATGCCCTCGAAGGCATTGCTCCGACCGGCCGAGGCGCTCGCCGAGGTGCGCCGGGTTCCCGGCGCAGCTGAGGCGGCGACTGGCTCACTCGACATTGCGGCGGCGCTCGCGAGACGTGATGAGGTCGTTCATGATCTTGACGATTCACCCAATCTCGAGTGGCTCAAGACTCGCGGTATTACGCTGATACGCGGCCACGCGCGACTCGACGGCGAACGCCATGTGCGCGTTGGCGCTGAGCGCCACGAGGCCCGCGAAGCCGTCGTCGTTGCCGTCGGGAGCGGGGCCGCGATCCCGTCGATCCCAGGTCTGGCCGAGGCGAGCCCCTGGACCAACCGCGAGGCCACAACGACCGAGGACGTTCCGGATCGCTTGGTCGTGCTCGGAGGCGGTGTGGTTGGAGTGGAGATGGCACAGGCCTTCAGCGAGCTCGGCTCGACTGTGTGCATCCTCGAGTCGGCGGGGAGACTCCTGGCACACGAGGAGGAATTCGCGGCTGAGGAGCTGCGCCAGGCACTGGTCGATCGCGGCGTCGAGATCAGGCTCGATGTCGCCGTCCAGCGAGTCGACCGCGACGGCGAGAGTGTCGTCGTCGAGCTCGAAGGCGGCGCCCGCGTCGTGGCCGACGAGATCCTTGTGGCGGTAGGCCGTCGCCCGCTCACCGACGATCTCGGCCTCGAGACGATCGGCCTTGAACCCGGGAAAGCGATCGAGGTCGACGACACGATGCGCGTGGCGGACCTCCCGTGGCTCTACGCGATCGGTGACGTCAACGGACGAGCGCTGTTCACGCACGAGGCCAAGCGCCAGGCGCGCGCGGTCGCAGAGCTAATCGATGGTGGCAGCGCACAAGTGAGTTCGGACGCGCGCGGCGTGCCAAGAGTTGTGTTCACCGATCCGCAGGTCGCAGCCGTCGGTCTGACGCTGAGCCAAGCCGTGGATCAGGGGATCGACGCGCATGCCTACGACGTGCCGAGTGCCGAAACGGCCGGCGCCAGTTTTCACGGCCGCGCCACCGCTGGGACTGCGCGCATCGTGGTCGACGAAGCGCGGGGCGTGCTCGTCGGTGCGACGTTTACGGGCGCTGAGGTCGCCGAATGGCTGCACGCCGCGACGATCGCGATCACGGCGGAGGTCCCGCTGCGAGCGCTGTGGGACGCGGTGGCGGTCTTTCCGACGCGCAGCGAGGTGTGGCTGAAACTGCTCGAGCGGCGCGAGAGGTCGCGACGTTTGAGCTCACAGCGCGCAGGGTAGGCCCGCCCGTCGCGATGAGCGGCGGCGATCGTTCCTACGGGGGCGCGCAGGGTACTGAAGCGGACCTGCCGGTGGCGTCACTTGACGCTTGGGTTGCCGGCGAATGCCGGTGGGCGAGGCTCGTGCGAAAAGTCAGACCGTCAGGCTGACGCGCTCTGTGCTCATCAATGCGTGAATGAGGCCGAGCTTCTCGGTAACCGTCGGTCCGATGACGAATGGGTAGAGATCGCCCGCGCCCATGCTACGGCTGAGCGCGTTGAGTGCATAGGTCATCGGCAGCCACTTGTCGAGCAGGCCGTTGATGCCGTCTGACGTGGCGGCGGGAAATGAGTAGAGCGGCGCCTCGTCGACGATGAAGACATCGGGTCCGGCGACCGTCACGCCGTAGGCGATCGATGTCTGGAGAGTGTCGCGGATGTGAAGGTAGTGGGCGAACGTCTCGGACCAGTCCTCCCAAGGGTGCGTGGTTGCGTAGGCCGACACGTAGCGTTCGGACCAGCCGTCGGGAGGGCCCTTCTCGTAGTGCCGTTTGAGCGCCTTCTGGTAGTCGGCGCGCTCGTCGCCAAACAGCTCGCGATAGCGCATGCGGGAAGCCGAGCCTGGCGGGCAGAGAATGGGCTCGTAGTAGTGGCCGATCTCGTGGCGCAGGTGTCCGAGAATCGTCCGGTATGGCTCATGCATCTGCGTTCGCAACTGTTCGCGGTGAACGTCGTCGACCTCGGCCAGGTCGAGTGTGATCACGCCGTCACTGTGACCGGTGCTCACCTCGCCAGAACGGCTGTTGAGCATGTCGAACGCGAGGCCGTCCGGACGCTCGCGATAGCCGACGACCGGCAGTTCGAGCTCGAGCAGCTCGAAGATCAAACGTCGCTTGGCCATTTCGGCCTTCGCGAGCCGCGCGCGGCCGGCATCGTCGTCGTCTGCGGGACGTGTGCGCGTCAGGGCACAGCTGAGGCAGTAGCCGCTCGGACCGGCCCGCCCGTTGCACGAGACGAGATCACGGTTGGCGCACGCCAGGCCATCGTGCAAAGGCGCGATCCCTCGTGCATCCCATTGGAAGGCGAGCGCAGTCCCGCAATGGAGGCACTCGAGGCTCTCGAATACGACGAGACGGTGGCAGATCGGACAGGCGAACGCACGCATTGGCGCCTCTGACTCTAGGGGTCGAGCCTCACGGCGTGTTCCTTCCGACGTCCGTATCGGCCGTGGTCTGTGGTGCTACCACCCGAATCCGTTGCGGAGACCTCAGGCGCCGAGGATAGGATTCGAGCGTGGTCGACCGCCTGTACTTCACGGATTCCGACGAGGCGAATGCGCTGATCGCGACGGAACCGATGGCGCTGCTGATCGGTTTCGCACTCGACCAGCAGGTCAGCGTGCAGAAGGCGTTTGCCGGCCCGCTGGCGCTACGCGAGCGCCTCGGCGCGATCGACGCCGAGACGCTCGCGACTAGCGATCTCGAGCCGGTGTTCCGCGCGAAGCCGGCAATCCACCGCTTTCCCGGGGCAATGGCGCGACGCGTGCAGGAGCTCTCCATTCATGTCCGCGACCACTACGGAGGAGACGCCGCGCGCGTATGGAGCGACGCCGGCGATACGGAGCGACTACGCGCGAATCTGGCTGCGCTTCCCGGATTCGGCGAGATGAAGATCAAGGCGTTAGGCTCGGTGCTCGCCAAACGCTTCGACGTCGACGCTGCCCGCGGTCTGGTGCCTTCGCATCCCACGCTTGGTGATGTCGACTCTGCGCAGGCGCTCTTGGACTACCAAGCGGCCAAACGGGCCCACAAGTCAGAGTGGATGCGAGAGCACCCGCGCGCGTAGCCGCGGGCCTGCGAGGGCTCTGCGGCCCACGTTGACTAGACCTCTAGGTGCCCCGCTAGCTGTTGAGAGGAGGTAATCGCTCGCGCGAGTGCCTCCATCAGCTCGGCTGCCCGGAAGGGCTTAGCGATGTAGCCGTCCATGCCGGCGGCCAGGCATTTCTCGCGGTCGCCGCTCATCGAGTGTGCGGTGGCCGCGATGAGCGGCAGGTGCGTTGACTTGTCCTCGCGCTGGCGGATCATGCGCGCCGTCTCGTAACCATCCAGCTCAGGCATCTGGCAGTCCATCAAGACGGCTACGTAGGCGGTCTGCTCGATTGCCTCCAGCGCTTCGAGCCCATTACTGACGACCTCCGAGCGGTATCCGCACCGGTCGAGCTGGCGAACTGCGAGCATCTGGTTGACTGGGTTATCCTCGGCGACGAGGACCAGCGGCGCTGCCTGGGTGAGGTTGCCGAGGCGGTCTCGTTCGCCCGTTCCGCTGAACGTGAGCGGATCGCGGGTCGTCTGATTCTGTTCGTGTTCAGCGGCGATTGGGAGTTCCACCTCGAACCAGAACGTGCTGCCCTCGCCAGGCGCGCTGCGGGCGCCGATCGTGCCCCCCATCATCTGGACGAGCTGCGCAGAGATCGTCAGCCCAAGCCCTGTCCCGCCATACCGGCGCGCGACGCTGTTATCGGCCTGGGTGAACGGCTGGAAGAGGCGTGCGAGCGTCTTCTCGTCAATCCCGATGCCAGTGTCGCTGACCTCCACACGGAGGTGGGTCGTTTCGTCGCTGGTAGTGGCGCGGACGTCGACCGTAATGTGGCCCTCGCTTGTGAACTTGACTGCGTTTGCCAGCAGGTTGACCAGGACCTGACGTAGCCGCCCCGCGTCGCCGTAGAGCCAGCCGGGAAGGTTGTGGGATTGCACGTCGAGGCGGATGCTCTTGCGGCGGGCCTCCGGCAGCATCAGTGAGCAGCATTCGGCGATCGTCTCCGATAGGGAGAAGCTGCTCGGGGCTAGCTCGAGCTTGCCCGCCTCGATCTTGGAGTAGTCGAGGAGGTCGTTGATCACGACCAGCAGTCCCTCGCTCGAGGAGCGCACGATCTCCGCGAAGTGGCGCTGCTCGTCGTCCAATTGCGTCTCCAGCAGCAGTTCGGAGGTGCCGATCACCCCGGATAGCGGTGTGCGTAGTTCGTGGCTGATCGTGGCGACGAACACCGATTTCACGCTCGACGCCTCGACCGCGTCGTCGCGCGCGCGGGCGGTGAGCAGAACTTCCTCGGACAGCTCATTCGTCCTGAGTTGCAACTGCGCGACTAGTCGCGCTTGGCGCTCGCGCACGAAGGTGACGACGCCAGCCATGAGAGTTACTACGGAGACGTAGCTGACGAACAACTCCGCCTTGCCGGTGAGGTGCATCCAAAACACGAGCGCGGCTGCGAACGACAGCGTCATCCAGGCGAGCGACGCGAGGACATAGCGGCGCGAGAAGAAGTAGGCGCCTGTGATGATCGGCCAGAGGTAGAAGAGCGGCGTCGCGCCGAGCGGTCTCGTCGTTGCGCAGGTAGCGGTGATTACGGCTATTCCCACGAAAGGGGCGAGCCGCAGCAGGACTACCCGCGGTGGTCCGATGGCCACCAGCAAGCCGGCCGCCGTCAAGACCATCGCGAGTACCAGTTGGGAGACGCGGCCGCTCGTCGTGGCCCCAGGCAGAATCAACCCCAGGTAGGAGTTGATCGCGCCGAGCACGAACATCGAGAGCACGATGCGCCGCAAGAGGTGCAGATCGCTCTGATCCAGAGCAGGCGACCGGATCGGCCTCGGCAGATCCGCGTTGCTCCGTGGCGAAGCCATTACTGGGTGTATCGGCCCGGCCACGGGTCATATTAAGCGCGACGCGTACGCAGGAGGTTGGGCTCGGCCGGCGAAAGATGAGGGTTCGGCACGAGCCGTCCAAGCGCCGTGCCGCGACGGCCCTAGGCGCCGGCGTGATCGCCGCTCGCGCTCGACGTTGCTCAGTCAACGAGCGATGCCGCTCTCCGGTTTATCCGGTCTTTGCTGGTCGCCCGAGCTAAATCTGGGCTGCGCCCTACCAACGGGACGCTCGCGTGCAGCTCGCTCGAGCCTGGGCGTCGGCTCGAGCAACCCTGAACCGGCCGCGTGTAGCCCCGCAGCTCTAAGTGCAGATGCGTACTATTGCACGCAATCTTGCAGCTTTGAGAGGGCTTGCGCAGAGATGCGTAGGTTTGCCATACTACGAACGTCCAGTCCGACGCTAAATCGAAAGGCAGTCTCATGCCCCGCGTTTCGTAGGACATAACTGCTGCAGCTGCGCTGGCGAGAGTATCTCGTAGTGGCTGCTGACGCACGCGACCCAGCGAGTTCAGCGAAACTCGTCTGGCTCGTCGCGTTGATTTGTCAACTGGACACCCGGGATGGTTTTGCACGCCCGGGTGTTCTGTCGTTGTGGCGGCGCTCGTGGGCGGCCGAACGATCCGGAGCGAGTCTCAGGCGATGGCTCGGTCCGCCGCGGGCGGGGTGGCCGTGTTCTCGCGCGGGCCGATCCAGCGCGCGAGCGCAGCGATGAGCGTTTGCGCTCGGACCGGTTTGGTCAGATAGTCGTCCATGCCGGCGGCCAGGCAGCGCTCGCGATCGCCGGTCATCGCGTGTGCGGTCATGGCGATCACGGGAGTGTGGCGTGTGCCGTTTTCGCGGCGGCGGAGCTCCTGGGTTGCTTGATAGCCGTCGACGTCGGGCATCTGGCAGTCCATCAAGACGGCGTCATAGGTTTGTGACGCGAGAGCCTGGAGTGCTTCGCGTCCGTCGTTGACGACATGCACGTGGTAGCCGCTGCGCTCGAGCTGGCGCACGGCGACGAGGCGGTTGACCGGGCTGTCCTCGACGACCAGGATCAGCGGGGCGCTTGGGGTGGCGCGACGCTTGCTGAGGTGCAGTATCCGTTCGCGCGCAGGCTGGACCACGCTCGCGACCGTTTCCGGCAGCGTCAGCTCGAACCAGAACTTGCTGCCGACGCCCGGTGTGCTTTCGGCGCCGATTGTTCCGCCCATCAGCTCGACGAGCTCCTTGGCGATCGCCAGGCCGAGGCCGTTGCCACCGTAGGTACGGGTGGTTGAGCCGTCGGCTTGCGTGAACGGCTCGAACATGCGGTCGAGAATCAGCGGGTCGATCCCGATTCCGGTATCGGTGACCTCGAAGCGGATGCGATCGGCGCTCGGCTGGCTGACGCGTACCGTGACGAAGCCCTCGGGAGTGAACTTGACCGCGTTGGAGACGAGGCTTCCGAGCACCTGCCTGATTCGGGTTCCGTCACCACGCACGCGGCGCGCCAGTCCCGGGCCGATCTGCAGATCGAGTTGCAGCTGCTTGGCCTGCGCGTCAAGGACGGCCGGGGCGCAAGCCTGCTCGATCGTTGCGTGCAAATCGAGCTCGCCGAGGTCGAACTCGATACGACCGGTCTCGATCTTTGAGATGTCGAGAATGTCGTTAATGATCCTCAGCATCTGCTCGCTCGAGGTGGCGACCTGTTCGGCGTAGGCGCGCTGCTCCTCATCGAGCTGCGTGTCGAGCAGTAGCTCGTTCATACCGATCACGCCGTTCATCGGCGTGCGNNCGTGGCTGACGTTGCGCAGGAATGCCGTCTTCATGTTCGAGGCCTCGACCGCTTCGTCGCGGGCGCGCCGGTAGGCGTCGTTGAGCGCGAGGAGGCTTTCGAGACGCTGGCGGCGCTCACGGGCAAACAACGCGACGAGTCCCAGGAGCGGCAGCGGGGCGAGTACGGCGACCGGAGCGCGGTGGATCTCCTCGGCGACGAGAAGTGCGACACCCGACAGCGCTGCGTCGACCGTGTAGACCCAAGTCTCGGGCAGCTGCTGGCGGAGCGTCGCGCCCCACTCGATCGCGTAACGCAGGCCCGACACGGCGAAGTCGACGCTGAACTGGGCCGCGAGCGCTCCAACCAGCAGCCATGCGCCGGCGTGATCGGGGGTCACATGCGCGATCGCGAACAGCGCGACGGGGCCGATTGCAAACCAGGAATCGCCGACCGCCTGCACCATGCGGGTCGGTTGGAGTTTGCCGTTCACAAGGTCGGGGATCCGGGCGAGTAGGAATCCGAGAACAACCGCAATTGGGACGAGTGCAACCGGCATCGAGAAAAGCAGCGGAATGAAGGCCAGCTGTGTCGGGACGGTGCAGCCGAACGGAGTGTCGATGCGAATCCCGCGTGCGAGCACCAGCACCAGCAGACAGGCCGCTGCAGGCGCCACCGCGAAGCTGTGCGGTGGTGCAAGCAGCCACAGCGCCGTAACGGCCGCGACGAACCCACAGCCGACAACACCTTCGGCGATCCGCCCGCGGACCGTCATCGGCGAGCGTGGCCGTTGCAAGGTCTCAGCGATCACCACGTCGTCCTCGATGCTCGGCTGGCGCAGCATACTTTGCAATATCGGCCGGTTTACAGGCGATCTTTACTCTTCGGCCCCCCGCTGAGTGGGGCTCCGACGCGCCACGGCCGCACATCGAGCGCCCAGGCCCGACACGCGAGGGACCCGGACGGGGTGGCCGCATGCCCGGTAGCCCTCGCCGCCCTTAGAACATCCGGCCAGCGCGCGCGTTTGGCCCTCAAGCCGGCGAGCGGGGGACGCTGAGCCACAAGGAGGCGGTAATCGCTCCTTGGCCACCTAATCCTAACCGGTCCGAGTGAGGGCGTCGATACAGTGATGGAATGCAGTTGAAAGAACGCCAATCACCGGCGGCCGTGATGCCGTCGAACCGCGAGATCCACTCCTGGCTGATGGACATGGATGGCGTGCTGATCCATGAGGGCGACGCGATCCCGGGTGCGACGGAGTTCTTGGACCGGCTGCGGGCGCTCGATCTGCCGTTCCTCGTCCTAACCAACAACTCGATGTACACCCGCCGCGACCTCGCGGCGCGGCTGCGCACGATGGGGCTGAAGGTGCCCGAGGAGGCGATCTGGACCTCGGCGCTCGCCACCGCGCGCTTCCTGCACGACCAGCGCCCCGGAGGGTCGGCGCACGTGATCGGCGAGGCCGGCCTGACGACCGCCCTGCACGAGGTTGGCTACACGCTCAGTGACCGCAACCCCGACTATGTCGTGCTCGGCGAGACGCGGACCTACAGCTTCGAGCACATCACCAAGGCGATTCGCCTGATCGCCGGCGGCGCGCGATTCATCGCCACCAACCCGGACACGGTCGGGCCCACGCCCGATGGTCCGCTGCCCGCGACCGGCTCGGTCGCTGCGCTGATCAGCCGCGCCAGCGGCGTTGAGCCCTACTACGTCGGCAAGCCAAACCCGCTGATGATGCGCTCGGCGCTGAACAAGATCGAGGCGCACTCCGAGCACACGGTGATGATCGGCGACCGAATGGACACCGATGTCGTCGCCGGTCTCGAGGCCGGGCTGCACACGATCCTGGTGCTCACCGGCGTCAGCACCCGCGAGTCGGCGGAGCGCTACCCCTATCGGCCGTCGGCGATCGTCGAGTCGATCGCCGACATCGTCGACGAACTGCGGGTGCCACGCGAACCGGTCGCAAGCGCGCTACGTCGTGAAGCGGTTGCCTGAGCGGCATTCGAAGCCGCCCAAAAACAGCTCACCTCACTTCTCGATCGTCACCAACGTTCCGATCGGGGTGTAAGGCCAGACCTTAGCCGCGTCGGCGAGTGGCAGCTCGACGCAGCCGAGGCTCTGCGGTGTGCCGTAGGAGGCGCGCGGGAACTCGTGGATTGCGTCGCCGCCGTTGAAGTAGCTGATGTAGCGGATCCCAGGGTCGTGGTAGTGCGTGCCATCCGGGTTCGTGCCGCTCATCGTGCCGACGGGGACGTGCTCGAAGACGGCGAAGGTCCCCGGCTTGGTCGGAGACTCGGGGATGCCGGTGTTGCCAGGGGAGTGCACGATGACGCGGCCGGCGCTCCAGAGCGTCAGCGATTCCGGGACTTCCTCGTGCACGTAAACGTAGCTGTACGGCGCACCCGACTGCGCGTCGGCGATTGCGGCGCCGAGCAGCGTTCGCCAGACGACTGGTCCGGCGATGCCGTCAACCGCGAGTTGATGGTCGTGCTCGAACGCCATCACAGCGCCGCGCGTAATCGTGTTTGGCTGGCCCGGGCGCCACAGCGCTTTGAGCTCGGCCGGAGTGTTCGGGTAGCGCCACGTGAACGTGCCGGCCGGTGGCTGGATCGCGGCCTGCGTCTGTGCCAGCGCGGTGCGCGCAGCCGGTACACCCGTGGGACTCCACGCGATCGGCAGGTAGCCCTGCTCGGCCAGCAGCTGTTCGAGGCGCAAGGTCGAGCCCGGTGCGACTGACCAGGAGATCGTGTTGGCGGTCTGGGGGGTGGGGGCGGACGGCTCGGTCAGCGCGATTGGCTTGGGGAACTCGACGCGCACGTTGCTGGCGAGCGGGAAGCCGGTGCCCGACGGGCGAAACACGAGCGTGTGAGTGTCGACCTCGCGCCAGCTGCCGGGCGTCGCCGGCGCGAGCGTCGGCAGCGTCGAGCCGAGGACCTGGGCGATCGGCTTTGAGAACGTCAGGTCGATCGCTGCCGTCGGCGCCAGCGCGGCGCTCGGCGCCGGGCTCGCGAGCACCAGCGCTGCGCTCGAGCGCGGGAACCAGGTGATCGCTTGCGGTGGGCCGAGAAGCTCCCACGGACGTGCTGCGGCGGCGAGCTCGATCGTCCCCGATGGGGCCTGGGTCCCAAGGCTGAGTGTCCGCCGCCGGCCGTCGAGCGGCCGGGCGACGAGGTGGCCCGGCGCGCCGGCCGCGACCTCGCTGACCGGCTGGTCAAAGACGACCCGCAGTGACGCTCCCGTGGCGAGCGTCAGCCACGGACGCTCGACGCGTGCGAGCGGCGCGCGCACCGTCAGCTGCTCATCGCGCCTAGAGCCAAGCGCCCAGCGCAGCCAGCTCGGGCGGCGGATCACGACGTCGACCGATACGACCTCGCCTGGGCTGAGCTTGGTCAGTGGCGTCAGGCGCCCGTCGTGAACGGCGAGCGCAATCCGCTGGCCGTCGGGGGCAAATGCTTCGGCCCGCTCAAGGGTGCCGCCGAGCGGCGGCACCTTGACGCGCGCCAGCGCCGTCGCGTCGGGTGAGAGCGAGGGCTCCGAGAAGTGGGTGAGCAGCAGCAGCGCGACGACAGCGAGCGTCGCAGCTATGGCGGCGGCGATGGCAGCGGCCAGTGCGGCTGGGTGGCGGCGACGCCAAGAGGGCGGCGCGCCGCTTGCGAACTGCGGTCCGAGCGCCATTCAAAGAGGATAGGCGGCGCGCTAGATGTGCTCGGTGGTTGTCCGGATAGTAGGCTTGCGGAGTTGACCGAACGTCGGGGGCCTGAGGGTGGGCCACAGCGGTGGTCACACTCAGCCAACTTCGGAGTCAAAGGCGGTCGGCGTGGATTTGTTGGACAGGGGGGTCCTGGATGAGCTGCGTGTGCTCGGGGAGGACGACCTTCGCGACTTGGTGGAGCTCTACTACACGGACGTCGTCGCGCAACTGGCCAGCATCCGTGTGGCGCTAGCGGAAGGCGATGCGGAGGGTGTCGGGGCCGGTGCACATCGCATCAAAGGAGCCAGCTTGAGCATCGGCGCGGCGCACGTGGCCGGTATTGCGTCCGAGCTCGAGACCGCCGGCAAGGCAGGCGAGCTGAGTGGTGCGCCGGAGCTGATCGCGTCCATCGAGCGTGAGCTCGAGCCGACGCTAGTGGCGCTCAACAGCGAGTTTTCGCTCGACCAGACCGACTGAGCGCCCCGACGGCACAACAATGAGGTTTGGACTTCTCACAGGCGGCGGCGACTGTCCCGGGCTCAACGCGGTCATTCGTGCCGTTGTGCGCCGGGGCTTGGAACAGGAGGGCGACACCTTCTGGGGCTTTCGCTACGGCTGGGCCGGCGTGCTGGCGGGAGAGACGATGGAGCTGACGTTCGAAAGCACAGCCGGTCTGCTTCCGCGGGGCGGCACGATCCTCGGCACCTCGCGAACCAACCCGTTCGCCGACGGCGCCGACGGGCTTTCGCTGATCGCTCACGCGCTCGAGCGCGCACAGCTAGACGTTCTGATCCCGATCGGCGGCGATGACACCCTCAGCGTGGCGCTGCGAATGGCCGAGGCCGGCATGCCCGTGGTCGGCGTGCCGAAGACGATCGACAATGACCTCAATGCGACGGACTTCACGTTTGGCTTTCACACCGCGGTGCAGATCGCGACCGATGCGATCGACCGTCTGCACACGACCGCGGAGTCCCACAACCGTGTGATGGTGCTCGAGGTCATGGGACGCCACGCCGGCTGGATCGCGACCTACGCCGGCATGGCCGGCGGCGCCGACGCGATCCTCGTACCCGAACGGCCGTTTGACGTCAAGGAGTTGTGCGCTCGCCTGGTCCACCGCCACCGTCGCGGCCGGACGTTCTCGATCGTCGTCGTCGCCGAGGGCGCTACGCCGAAGGAGAGCTTGGCGACCTCCACCACCCACGAGGGCACCGACGCTTTCGGTCACGAGCGGCTGGGCGGCATCGGCGCCGCGCTCGCCGAGGAGATCGAGGAACAGACCGGCTTTGAGTCGCGCGTCACCGTGCTCGGTCACGTACAACGCGGCGGCACGCCCACCGCATACGACCGCGTGCTGGCAACGCGCTTTGGCGTCGCCGCGATCGACGCCGCGAGAGGCGGACGCTTCGGTGTGATGGTGGCGCTCCAGGGCACCGACATCGTCGAGGTGCCGCTGGCTGATGCGTTGCGTGAGCCGAAGCTGCTCGACCCGGCCTTCTACGAGACTGCCGAAGTCTTCTTCGCCTAGCGTCGCGGCGCCTGGGGTCGGCGCGCGCGCGGACTCGCCGTTCAGGCGCGCTCGCCGACGGTTGCCATCGTCGTCCCGCGTTGACCCTGCGCGTCGACCAGCAGCTTGAAATCGTGCGGACTCGTCGCGGCGGTCATCGCGTCCTCGAGCGAGACGCGGCCCGCGGCGACGTGCTCATAAAGCGCCTGGTCGAAGCTCTGCATGCCGTCGTAGCCGCCCTCGCTGATCACGTCGGTCAGGTCCATGATCTCAGTGGGGTAGAGGATCTTGTAGCGAACGCGACCAGTCATGCGCAGGACCTCGCAGACCGGGACGCGTCCGCCGTCCACGCCGGGCACGAGCCGCTGTGAGATAACGCCGCGCAACGTGCCGGCCAGCAGCGAGCGGATCTGCTGATGGTGGTTGGGAGTGAAGAACCCAAGGATGCGGTTGATCGCCTCGCCGGCGTCGAGCGTGTGCAGCGAGGAGAGCACGAGATGGCCGGTTTCGGCCGCCGAGATCGCCGTTGTGACTGTCTCTTCGTCGCGCATCTCGCCGATCAGGATCACGTCGGGGTCCTGGCGCAGAACGCGACGCAAAGCGTCTTTGAACGAAAGCGTGTCGACGCCCACCTCGCGCTGGCCGATCAACGAGAGCTGGTTGTCGTGAACGAACTCGATCGGGTCTTCGATCGTCACGACGTTCGCCGCACGGGTCACGTTGATGTGGTTGACCATCGCCGCCAGCGTCGTCGACTTGCCCGACCCAGTGGTGCCGGTGACGAGGATGATTCCGCGCCGCTCCTCGGCCATCGTGGCCACGACCGGCGGCAGCAACAGCTCCTCGATCGTGTGCACACGATGCGGGATGGCGCGGGCTACGAGCGAGATCCCGCCGAGCTGGCGGCGAACGTTGACGCGAAAGCGCGCGACGTCCGCAATCTCGCGTGAGACTTCGATCTCGCGCCTCTCCTCGAACTCCGCCAGCTGCGGGCCGCTGCCCAGCAGCTCGCGCACCGAGGCCTCGAGGTCGTCGGCATCGAGGACGGGCCACGGGCCGCCCGTCAGCGGCACGAGCTCTCCATGAACGCGGGCGATCGGGACCGATCCCGCGCTCAGGTGAAGATCGGAGGCGTCGCCGGCGACGAGTGCACGCAATGCTTGATCGAGCGCAATCACCCAGCATGCATCGTCCTGTACGCGCGAGACCTGGAGTGAAGCGGGGCGAATTACGGACGTCTTGCAGGGAATGGAGCCGTTAGCGGCCGCCGCCGTTCGTCTGACCGAGCCAGCGCCTAACCGCGCTGGGCTCCGTCGCGCCAGTCGCTAGAGCTGGGAGCGGAGCATCCAGAGCTGCTCCTCGAGCGCTCGCAGAACCTCGATCAGCACGTCCTGTGAGGCGAGGTCGAGCTCGCCAAGCCGGTCCATCCGAGTCCGCGTCCGCTCACTGACCTCTGCGACGCGGCGGACGAGCTCGGCGACGACTGCGTGATCGGTGGTTGCGGCCGCTTCAATCGGGCCGTCTTCGTCGGCGGCACTCACCGCGCTCGCCTGGCCGTCGGGGAAAACGCCAACGGCTACCGAGCGCTCGGCTACGGCGTCAGAGAGCTCGCGCCAGGAGGCGACGAGCTCGTCGAGATAAAGGTGAAGCGGGCGAAAGAGTGGGCCAACGACGGTCCAGTGCAGCTGCTTGCCGACAAGTGAGAGGTCGACCAGCTCAACCAAGGTCGCTTGAAACTGGCGTCCAATCTCCTCGCGCTCGTGCGTACCAAGAGCCGGCAGATGCGCGCTACCGGGGGTTGTGGTCATCCTCTACTCCTTGTCGTCTTGATGCTCGTGCGTCGCGCTGGCGGCGCTGTCGCCCACTCGATCGGTAATGATAGGCGCGCATGGTCACGCGTGGTCGGCGTCTGGTGATGTCTGTAATGGTCGCCGCCCTGGTGGCGTTCGTCGGCTTTACGACGGCACGGTCGCAGGCCACGACCGCTGCGGCCTGCGGCGCGGCGACCACGAGTACGGTCATCGCGGCCGACGAATTCGTCGCCAGGGGCATCTACCTCGGCGAGCTCGCCAGCGATGAGGTCTACAACGACCTCGCGCATGTGGAGGGCTCGAAGGCGCTCTTGATCGCGGTGGCCGACGGCAACAAGGTTGCGGTACGCAAGGCAACGAAGGCGCTCGTATACAGGCCGGCCTGGCACATCGTTCGCCTGCGCATCCTGTCGAACTCCGGTGCGGTGCTGGCCGACGTCGGCGGCCCCCATGTGATCGCCCCGGTAAGTGGGAAGCTCACCTCTCACGGGAAGGTCGTCGGCACCTTTGTGATGAGCGTCCAGGACGACATCGGCTACGAGTTGCTCGTCACGCGCTTCACGAACCTTCCGATCGAGCTGTACTCCGACGGCAAGCGGTTGCTCGGGATGCTCTTTGGCGACACCGAGGCGCCGGCAACGGTGCCACCGGCAAACACGGCGCTAACCGTGGGCGGCCATCCCTTCCTGGCCGTTTCATACACTGCAAACGCGTTTCCGAGCGGAACGCTGACCGTGCTGATCGCGGTCCCAAAGCCGAGCGCCACACTCGCAAAGGAGCCCTGTGCGGTGATCAGCGCCAACACCTACGGCATGGTCGCCGAGCACATCGCTGCGCAGTACATCCTGCCTCGGGAATACGGCAGCTTCGTCACGCTCGACCACGCGTTTGGGCCAAGCATGATCTTCGTTCGCAGCGGCCCGACACAGATCGCCGGCACCTCGGCCGACGGCCCGAAGAAGATCCCGCTCAGCGGTAACTTCACCTACGCCGGGCAGCAGTGGGACGTCTTTTCCTTTGTGGCTAAGCCACCAGCACGGGTCTACCTGCTGTTCCCGGCTTCGCTCGCGTCGACGGGCAGCACCGACAGCAGCGGTGCCAGCGGCACGACCGCTACCACCGGCGCGAGCGGCACGACCTAATGAGCGCTGCGCCAGCTGGCGGACACGGCCGGCGAGGTCGCTGTGCGGCCGCTCACCGGCCTGGCCTGCGCGCCTGGCTGCTCGCGGCCGTCGCGCTCGCGCTCGTCGCGCTTGCCGTGCGTGCCGAAGCGTCGTCGGCTTCGCCGACGGCGTGTGGGAGCGCGAGCGCCGGGGTGCATTTCAGGTTTGACAACAGCATCGTGCGCGCGATCTACGCCCGTGAGCTGAACGGCCCCGAGGTGACCGCGGATCTCGCCCACGTCACGGGCGCAAGCGATCTCGTCAGCGCCGTTGCCAACGACGATGCGGCGGCGACGCTGACCGCGGTGACGCGGATCGTCTACACCCCCGGCTGGCACATCGTTCGCCTGCGCGTGTTGGACAGCTCCGGTCGCGTGCTGGCCGATGTCGGTGGGCCAACGGTACTCGCGCCGGTCTCCGGGAAGCTCGTCTCGGGCGGCACCGTCGTCGGCAGCTTCCTGATGAGCGTCCAGGACGACCGCGGCTACGGCAAGCTGGTCAGCCATCTCGTCGGAACGCCGATCGTGATCTACCGGGACGACACTCGGGTCTACACGTCGATCACGAACCCACCAAGCTCGCTGCCCGGCGGGCCGACATTGACCATTGGCACCACCAGCTACGACGTCGATGCTTTCAACCTCGAAGCGTTTCCGAGCGGCACCCTGCGGGCGGTCGTACTGATCGCGCCGCCCTCGCCGACACTCGCCGCGAAGAGTTGCGCCGCGGTGCGCCTGCAGAGCGCCGCGACGGTCGCCGCCAACATCGCGATCGGCGTGGACGTTTCAGGATCGCCGTTCCTGACGCACCCCAGCGCGTTCGTCGGAGCGGTGCTCGAGTGGCTGCCGTCGCCGACCGCGGTCTTCGTGATGCGCGGCCGCACCGAGGTTGCCGGATCCAACGAGCAGATCGGCAGTACCTATCCGCGGCCGCCGAAGACTCTGCCGCGGAGTGGAAGCGTCAGCTACGACTCGGCGCACTGGTTGGTCACCTCGTTGGAGCCGTTCCGGCCAGACCGGATCTACGTGCTGGAGCCGGCCTAGCGCGTCAGGCCATGGCGAGCGCCAACCGCAGATCCGGGTCGGGCGACGGTGGCTCGCCTCCCGAGGAGCAGCCCGGAGGCCGTCGCGCTGGCCTGCGGCCGGAGCATGGCGCTCTGGCTGGCGTGCTCGCGCTCTCGTGCGCGCTCGAGTTCAACGACCTGAGCCAGAACGGCTTCGCCAACATCTACTACTCAGCGGCAGTCAAGTCGATGCTGCGTTCGTTTCACAACTTCTTTTTCGTTTCGTTCGACCCGGGCGGCCTGGTGAGCGTCGACAAGCCGCCGCTCGGTCTGTGGCTCGAAGCGCTGAGCGCCAAGATCTTCGGCTTCGCGCCGCTGCCGCTGCTGATCCCGGAAGGGATCTGCGCGGTGCTTGCGGTGGCGGCGATCTACTTCATCGTGGCACCGCGATTCGGAGTGCTGGCAGGTTTGCTGAGCGCGCTCGCGCTCGCGGTCTTTCCATCATTTGTCGCGGTCGGTCGCGACAACACGCTCGATTCGTTGCTGATCCTGCTGACGCTCCTCGCCTGCGGTCTGGCCCTGCGGGCGATCGAATCGGGCCGCACGCGCACGCTCGTGCTGAGCGCGCTAGTCGTCGGGGTGGCCTTCAACACGAAGTCGCTTGCGGCGCTTTTGTGCGTACCGGGGATCGGGGTCGGCTACCTCGTCTGTGCGCCCGGCGCGGTTCGGCGCCGGATCGGCCAGCTAGCGCTCGCCGGCGCGGTGCTGGTTGTGGTGGCGGCGTCCTGGTCGCTGGCGGTCGAGCTGACGCCGGCGTCGCAGCGTCCCTACGTTGGCGGCTCGACGAATAACTCCGAGTTCCAGCTCGAGTTCGGCTACAACGGCTTTGGCCGCGTCGGCGGCCAGGCGGGCGGACCCGGCACGCTGCCGCCGAGCGCGGTAACTGACGTTCCGCTGATCAGGACCCCGAACGCGAACGCTGCGACCCCCGTCGCCAGGATCGCCGGCGCGGCGACGAAGACCGCGGTAAAGGCGACCGGCCCGGTGCGCCGGACGATGCCGATCCCCTTCCCGGAACCCGCGACGCCGAGCCCGGTGAGGATCTTCCGTGTCGGCCTCGGCGATCAGGCCGGCTGGATCGTGCCGCTCGCGGTGATCGGCATGCTTGGGATCCTGTTCGTCCTCTCGGGTCGCCGTGATCGGCGGACCGGTGTGTGGTTCGTGCTCGGTGGGTGGTTTGCCACAGAGCTGGCGGCGCTCGACTTCTCCAAGGGCATCGTGCACCCCTATTACGCCTCGGCGCTCGGTCCCGGGCTCGCCGCGATGGCTGGCGCCGGCGCCGCGGCGGTCGTCTGGCTCGTGCGCCGCGACGATCCGCGTAAGGCGCTCGTGGGGATTGGGCTGGCGGTGCTCGCGACGGTGACGACGGCGCTCGTCGAGCTGAAGCTGATCGACCGTGAGGACTACCCCCACTACTGGCGCCTGCCGCTGGTCGTGCTGTGTGTCGCGGGCCTCGTCGCGCTCGTGCTGTGGCGTCGTCGCGCGGGCTGGATCGTCACTGGGCTCGTCCTCGTATTGCTCGTTGCGCCGGGGCTCTACAGCCATAGCGTCTGGGACGCACCGGTCGACGGCACGTTCCCGACGGCCGGGCCCTACAACGATGCCGGCTACGGTGGGATCGACGTCGCACCCGGTGGCGTTGATCTGAACAAGGCGATGGCCGCCTACCTGCGCACCCACGATGCGACGAAGCGCTTCACGGTGTTGACGGAGTCCTCGGACTCCTCGTCGCCGCTGATCCTGCTCGGTTTGCACGCCGCGGCGATGGGGGGCTATAACACGACCGATCCTGCGCTCAGCGCCGACGGGCTCGCAACGCTCGTGGCCGATGGAGAGGCGCGCTACGTCGCCCTAGGCGGCTCCTACTGGGATCGCGGCGGCAACGCGGCGATCACAGCAGCGCGCCTCGTCTGCCAGCCGATTCCCCAGGCGAGCTGGGATCCCGCGCAGGCCTCGAGCCGGGCGTTCTACCTAGTCGACTGCGCCGGTCGCGCGGCGGCGCTCCGGCGGTCATACGCGGTGGCCGAGGCATACCTGCGCGCGCACCCGCGCACGCTGAAGCCGGTTTCGCCCTCGACCTATCAGGACACGAGCGGTCTGCCAACCGACATCACCGCACAGATCATGGGTGGTGCGGGGGGCAGGGTCACTGTCGCGATCGGCTCGACGCTGAGCCCTGCGGGCAAGCTCGGAACGCTGAAAGCCGGGAGGCCCGGGCCCGCACAGACGCTCTACGCCGCGCTTGGGGCGAGCGCGAACAGGACGCTCGAATTCCGTCTGCCGGCTTACTGGTACCTCAAGATCACGGTCGCCGGCTCGGCTGCGATCGCGAGCGTCACGCAGCGCTAGCGGCGACGCTCAGACCGGGGGCAGGGCCCGCAACCGCGTCTTCGCGCGCCGGCGCCGTGCTTCGAGATCGGCTTCCAGGCGCTCCAGGTCGCCCAGGCGGCGGCGGACCAGCGCCAGCTGGCGATCGAGGTGACCGACGCCCGCGATGAGAAGCTCGCGCAGCCGCCCCGGGTCCTCGACGCCGGCCTCGATCTCGGCGCGCAACGCCGCGCGTGCCTCCTCGGCCTCGACGAGCGTCTTCAGCTCATCGAGCGAGACTCCGAGCAGCTCGCGCAGGCGCATCACCTCGCGCAGATGCTCGACCTCGGCGTCGCTGTAGAGGCGATGGCTGCCCGCGGGCCGGGCGTGAGGCTCGCCGAGCAATCCGAACTCCTCGTAGTAGCGAATCGTGCGCGCCGTCGTCCCAACGAGGCGGGCGACGTCGCCGATGCGCAGAGCGGGGGTGGTGGTCGTGGTGAGGGTCACGGTTCGATACGAACGTGGGCGGGGCGCATCATCGAGACGAAGGCTCCGATCAGCGCGGCGAACGCGAGTGCCCAAAGGGCGACGTGCATGTTGTGGATGAAGGGTGCGAGCTTGGCTTGGGTGAGCCCGTGGGCGAGTCCCGAGAAGATGCGGAACAGCGTCGCCTTGGGGATCGCGGCGGTGACGATTGAGAGGACGAAGGCGATCGAGAGCACCGCGCCGGTGTTCTGCAGCACCGTCCGTGCGCCGGCCGCGACGCCGCGGCGCTCGGGTGGGACGGCGCCCATCATTGCGGCGGTGTTCGGGCTCATGAACGTGCCCGAGCCGACGCCGACGATCGCGAGCAGCGTCGCCGCCCAGAGGAACGAGCTGTGGACCTGGAGCGTCGTCATCAGTGCGAGCCCGATGGCGGTGATCGCCATGCCGGCGGCGGCGAGCGCGCGCGACCCGTGGCGGTCGGCGTAGCTGCCGGCCAGCGGCGAGGCGATGAGCATCCCGAGCGCGAGCGGGATCAGCTTGATTCCGGCGGTGATCGGTGCGTTGCCCTCGACGCCCTGGAAGTAGAAGACGAAGATGAACATCAGCGCAAAACGCGCGAGACCGTTGATGAACGTCGCGCCGGAAGCGGCGGCGAACAGCCGGTCGTTGAAGAGGCTGAGATCGAGCATCGGTGCGGGGCTGCGCCGCTCGATCACCACGAACAACGGCAGCAGCACAGCCGCGAGGGCGAAGCCGCCAATGACGATCGCGTTGTTCCAGCCCGATAGGCCACCGTGAGAGACGGCCAGCACAAGGCCGGTGAGGCCGATCACGAACGTCGTTGTGCCGGCGATGTCAAATCCGCGCACCTTGTCCGGCTTGGCCAGCTCGCGCAGCACGAGAGCGCCCCACACCGCGCCGCCGAAGGCAAACGGGACGTTGAACCAGAACACCCAGGGCCAGGCAATCTCGACCAGCGCGCCGCCGAGCACCGGACCGATCACCAAGCCGATCGCCGCGACCATCGTGTTCGCGCCCATCGCCAGGCCGAGCTGGCGGGGCGGGAAGGCGTCGGTGACGAGCGCGGCGGCGTTGGCGAAGAGGAACGCCGACGCGATGCCCTGGAGGATTCGCCAGAGGATCAGCTGCGTCCCGTTCGCGGCGAAGCCGGCGCCGAGCGATGCCACGCCGAAGACGAAGAAGCCGAGTAGGTAGGCGCGCTTGCGGCCAAAGAGGTCGGAGAGACGGCCCGCGGTGAGCACGAGGACCGTCGAGGCGATCATGTAGGCGAGGATCACCCAGACGAGCGCCAGTAGGCTCGTGTGCAGGTGGCGCTCGAGCGAGGGCAGCGCGATGATCAGCGTGCCCGAGTTGGTCGCCGCCATCAGCATGCCGAGGCTGGTGCAGGAGAGCGCCCACCAGCGGTAGTGCGGCGAGTCGCTCTCGACGCCCAAGCGGCGACGGGTGCGGGGGAGTGTTTCTGTGTGGGTACTCATCTGCAGTTTACGTAAACGTACGATTCAGGCTAACAGGTCCGGGCCTCGGCGTGTCGGAGGCTCGCGTGATCGACGTGTCAGGCTGTGCGGATGCGCAACTCGCTCGGTCGGCTGATCTGGCGCCTTGGCTACCGGACGCTGTGGCTGAGCTCCTTCGTCGTCAAGCGACGCGGCCGCGGTGCGAAGTGCGCGCTCTTCAACGACGGGCGGGTGCTGCTCGTCCGCCACACCTACGGGCCGAAGGAGTGGGAGCTGCCCGGTGGCGGCCTGCGTCGCGGCGAGGATCCCTTCGCCGGCGTGCAGCGCGAGGTCCGCGAAGAGCTCGGAGTGGAGATCGAAAGCGCGACGGCGCTTGGCGTGGGGAGCGGACTCGGTCGATTCGCCGATGCGCGGATCAGCTATTTCGCGGCCGACCTTCCGAGTCGGGATGTCGTTGCCGACCCCGTCGAGATCGCCGAGGTCGGCTGGTTTGATCCGGTCACTCCACCGGCTCCGCTCGGCTCGCATGCCGCTGCGGTGATAGCCCGACATGGAGAGGCGATAGCATCGCCTCGAAGGCCTACCGGGGAGTCCCGCGAGGGGCTGAGAGGGCGCGCAAGCGCCGACCCGTTGACCTGATCTGGATCATGCCAGCGAAGGGAGTGACATGTCAGCAGAGCACCGCAGCGCGTTCGAGTCCGACGCCGAGTGCGTCACGCAGATGCACATCGCGCGTCAGGGAACCGTTTCGCCGGAGATGGCACGCGTCGCCGAGCGCGAGGAGCTCCCCGCCGAGCTGATTCGCGGTGAGGTTGCGCGGGGGCGGATGATCATCCCCGCCAATATCCATCACGAGGCGCTCGATCCGATGGCGATCGGTCTGCGGGCTCGCGTCAAGATCAACTCGAACATCGGCAACTCGCCGACGAGCTCATCGCTCGCCGAGGAGGTTTCAAAGCTGACGGTCTCCGAGCGCTGGGGAGCCGACACGGTCATGGATCTCTCGACCGGCAAGCGGATCGACGAGACCCGTGAGGCGATCATCGAGGCCGCGACCGTGCCGATCGGCACTGTTCCGATCTACCAAGCGCTCGAGCGCGTGCACTCGATCGAGGATCTCTCCGGTGACGTGCTCGTCGAGAACATCGCCCACCAGGCCGCACAAGGCGTCGACTACATGACGATCCACGCTGGCGTCCGCCTCGAGCACCTGCCGCTCTGCCAGCACCGCGTCACCGGCATCGTCTCCCGCGGGGGCGGCATCCTCGCGCGCTGGATGGTCGCGCACATGAGCGAGAACCCGCTCTATGAGCGCTTCGACGACATCCTCGACATCTGCGCCCGCCACGACGTCACGATCTCGCTCGGCGACGGCCTGCGTCCCGGCTCGATTGCCGACGCCTCCGACGCCGCCCAGTTCGCCGAGCTCAAGACGCTCGGGGAGCTGACGCTGCGGGCCTGGGAGCGCGACGTCCAGGTGATGGTCGAAGGTCCCGGCCACGTTCCGCTCGACCAGCTCGAGATGAACGTGCGCAAGCAGCAGGAGCTGTGCCACGAGGCGCCGTTCTACACGCTCGGGCCGCTGGTCACCGATATCGCGCCGGGCTATGACCACATCACCAGCGCGATCGGCGCGGCGATCGTCGGCTGGCACGGCACCTCGATGCTCTGCTACGTCACACCTAAGGAGCATCTCGGCCTGCCGAACGCCGAGGACGTCAAGCAGGGCCTGATCGCCTACCGCATCGCCGCGCATGCGGCGGACCTCGCGCGCGGCAACCGCCGTGCCGCACAGTGGGACCGCGAGCTTTCGCAGGCGCGCTTCAGCTTTGACTGGAAGCGCCAGTTCGAGCTCGCGCTGGATCCTGAGACGGCGCAGGCGATGCATGACGAAACGCTCGCCGACGATTACTTCAAGACCGCCGAGTTCTGCTCGATGTGCGGCCCGAAGTACTGCCCGATGCACAACTTCAAGGACATCGACTGGGACGCGGTGCGCGACGCCGTTTCCGCTCGCAAGCGTGACCGGGTGGCAACGCCCGCCGCTTGATGGCCCAGCCGCAGCCCGAAGCGTGAGCGAACCGTCGAGCAGCGTCGGTGAGCGCCTGCTCAGCGCTTGGCGCGACGAGGTGCAGGCGACGATTGCCTACGGGCTGATCGCCGAGCGCGAATCCGGGCGCCGCGCCGAGATCCTGCGGCGCATGGCCGAGATCGAGAGTGATCACCGCTCCCGGCTCGAAGGGCGGATGCGCGAGCTCGGCATCGAGATCCCCGACCCGGGCTCGGTCAACCTGCCGCGCTGGCAGCGCTTACAGGCGCGCGTCGCACCGATCGATCGGCTGCTCGCGCGCCAGGAGGCGATCGAGCTCGACATCGCGACGGAGATCGAGGAGCAGCCGACCGGCGACGCCAAGACCGACGAGCTGCTCGATGAGATTCGCAAAGAGGAGGAGTCGCACACCGTCGCGCTGGGTGAGTTGCGGGCAGGGGCCACACCGAGCCAGGATCACCTGGACGGCGCGACGCACGGCGTCGAGGTGCGCCTCTTTCGGATCCTTGGCCGCGAGCGTTGGCATCGCGGCAACACGGGCTGGATCTCTGGCGCGATCTACGGCGCAAACGACGGGCTGGCGGCCGTATTCGGCATCGTCGCCGGCGTCTCTGGCGCTACCGGCGGCTCCCATGTCGTGCTCACCGCCGGCCTCTTCGGAGCGATCGCCTCGGCGCTCTCGATGGCGGTTGGCGCCTACCTCGCCGAGCGCTCGAGCACCGAGGTCGCTGCCGCCAACCTCGCGCGCGAGCGCACAGAGGTGTTCGGCCACCCCGAGGAGGAGAAGGAGGAGCTGTCGCTCTACTACCAGCTCAAGGGCCTCACCGAGGAGGAGGCCAGGATGCTCGTAGAGCGGATCGCCGAGGATCCGGAGCGGCTGTTCAAGGCGATCGCGGTCGAGGAGCTCGGCAGCTCCGAGGCCGAAAACGGCGACCCGGTGCAGGCGGGCCTCGTCGGCGGCCTCTCGACGGCGCTCGGCGCGTTCATCCCCGTGATCCCGTTCTTCTTTCTCACCGGCTGGGTCGGCATCGTCCTCGCCGCCGGGATCTCGCTGGTCGCGCACTTCGCGGTCGGCGCCGCGAAATCGGTCTTCACGCTGCGGAGCTTCTGGTCGGCCGGGTTCGAGATGACGCTCGCCGGGGCGATCGTCGGTGGTGCGACCTACCTGCTCGGTCTGGCGATCGGCACCTGAGCACGACGGCGCTGCGCGCTGCGGACGTCACCAACGGCCTGGCCGGCGCGGCGCGAGCTGTCGAGCTAGGGCGTCTTCGCGATGATGCCCTTCATCTCCTCGCCCGTGAACGCCCGCAGCGTCGTCGTGCGAATGTTGCCCTGCGCTCCCAGCGTGAGATGGGCGGCGGCCAGGGTTTCGTCATCCGGTGCCTCGACGATCGAGACGAGGTCGTGGGCGCCGACCGTCCAGTAGATCTCCTTGGTCTTGATGCCCGCCTGCGCAAACGCGGTTTCGGCGGCTTCGTAGCGCTCGACGGTGTTCTTGAACGACTTGATGCCCTGATCGGTCCAGTTCATCAACGTCACGTAGCTCGGCATTTGCTCCCCGTTCGGTCAGCGTTGCGATGACCGGTGCGAGACTACTCCGCGCGCTCTGCGCGGCGCCGTCGCGGTCCTGCGCTTTCGCGCCGCCCGCCTACAGCACGTGGGGGATGACCGCGCGAACGCGCTTCTTGTACTGCGCGTAGGCGTCGGGAAAGTGCTGGTTCATCATCCGCTCCTCCAGCCGGGCCTTCCACCAGAGGCCGGCGCAGAGAGCGACGAAGAGGACAAAGCCAAAAGTCCGCCCGTAGTCGATCGCGCTGCCGAGCGCCATCGCGATCAGGCCGGTGTAGATCGGATGCCGGGCAAGCGCGTAAGGGCCAGACTCGATCAGCTCGTGGTCTTGTTTGAACGTCACCTCGACGCTCCAGTTGCGCCCAAGCACGATCCGCGCCCAAACCGTGAACGCGAGTCCGGCGAGAACGATGCAGTCGCTCAGAACTCCGAGCGCGAGCGTCGTGTGCCAGAGGTGCGCCGCCGACCTCACGGCCACGAGGTGGGCTACGAGGACCAAGCCGCCGACAACCGCCACGATCACAACGCGGTAGCCGATGAAACCTCCTCGCTCGACCGTGCGCTTGTTCCGAAAGGCCATGAGCAGCCAGTAGAGGAGCCAGGCTATCCAGCAGATCGCAATGACGATGGCGGTCGGTTTGTTCATATCTGGGGCCGCGGCGCCGGCCGCGGAGGGCCAGCCGTCGCGCGGGAGTGCTCGCGCCTAAAGTCGCTTCTCGCCGAAGTAGGTGGCGACCGGGTTGTCGTTGAAGTTCCCGATCGGCTCGTAGCCCGCGCGCTCGTAAATGCGCTGGGCCGTCGTCTGGCGCGGCCCGGTATCCAGTCGCGCGAGCCTGTAGCCGAGGCCCCGTGCCCGCTCTTCGAGCTCAGCCAGCAGCGCCCGTGCCACGCCTCGCCCGCGTGCGTCGGGGACGACAAACATCCGCTTGATCTCGCAAGCGCCGTCCGGCAGCTGCTTGATCCCGCCGCAGCACACCGGGATGCCGTGCTCGAAGCCGACAACGAACATCCCGCCCGGAGGCCCGAGTTCGGCGGCCCCCGCTTTGGGCATCTGCGCGTTGTCGATCTCGAGGCCGTCATAGATCTCGGCCATCTCCTCACGCATCGCCTGGACGAGGACGGAGGCCGGCGCCTCGTCGAACGCGCACGCGCGAAACTCGAGGACCGCCGCTGGCTCTTGCTCAACCAAAGCGCTCCCAATCTATCGCGCGCGTTTGCCGGCGCGGCGGCGCTCAGGCAGGAGGCCGGACTCGTTCGCGCAGCCCCGCTGCCAGGCCGGCGACGGTCAGCAGATCGACGAGGCCTCCAACGATCTCGGCCAGGTGCCGCCGTTTCACCCCGGCGATCCGTAGTCGGAGATGGACACGCGTGCGGCCGGCACTCGACGCGTCGAGATTGATCGCCCAGCTCAAATTGATCTGGCCCCGGCCGCTGCGATACACGAGCGTCACCGGCGCCTGCAGTGCTGCCACCGTGAAGGACGCGTCGCGACCACCCCAATCGGGGATCACGTCGCCCACCTTCAGCTGCTGCAGGTCGGGATCGATCGTGCGGATCGCGCGCCGCGGCGGCGGTATGAAGCGCTCGATCCGCCGCGGCAAATACCAGCCGGCGCGCCGCTTGCCAAGCTGCACGAACCATGGCCAGACGAGCTCGACCGGCGCATCGAGCGTGAAGGCGCGATCCATCACGACATCCGCCGCGGCGACCAGATCGTCCCCAGGGCGGCTCGCGCCCGCCTCCTCGGGGAGCGGCCGCACGCGCTCGAACGCGATCCGGTGCAAGCGGTCGGTGATCGTCACGGCGCCGCCTAAGGGACCAGTACCGCCGAGCCCTCGAAGCGACCGTGGCGCAGGTCCTCGAGCGCCTCGTTCGCCGCCTCGAGCGGGTAGGTGCTGATTTGCGTCTGGACGTCGGCGCGCGGGGCCAGCGCGAGAAACTCGCTGCCGTCGGCGCGCGTCAGGTTTGCCACGGAGCGGACGCTGCGCTCACCCCAGAGGATCTCGTAGGGGAAACTAGGGATGTCGCTCATGTGGATCCCGCCGCAGACGACGACGCCTCCCGGGCGCACGGCGCGCAACGCCGCCGGCACGAGCGGGCCGACCGGGGCGAAGATGATCGCCGCATCGAGCGCCTGCGGCGGGAGGTCCTCCGAGCTCCCGGCCCAGACCGCGCCGAGCTCGCGCGCGGAGCCCTGCGTCGTCTCGTCGCCCGGCCGCGTGAACGCGTAGACCTCGCGTCCCTGCCAGCGGACGACCTGGGTCAGGATGTGCGCCGCCGCGCCGAAGCCGTAGAAGCCGATCCGCTGCGCCTCGCCGCACATCCCCAGCGCGCGATAGCCGATCAGCCCGGCGCACAAGAGCGGCGCCGTCTGCTCATCGGATTGCTCGCCCGGCAAGGCGAAGCAGAAGCGCTCGTCGGCGACCATGTACTCGGCATACCCGCCGTCGATGTCGCAGCCGGTAAAGCGGGCGCGCACGCAGAGGTTCTCGCGCCCCGCCAGGCACTGATAGCACTCGCCACAGGTCCAGCCGAGCCAGGGCACGCCGACCCGTCGACCGTCGGGCACCGTGCTCGCGACGACCTGGTGTCCGAAGATCCGCGGCGGCTCCGCGATCTCCACCTCGCCATCGATGAGGTGGAGGTCCGTGCGGCACACGGCGCAGGCGTGGACGCGCAGCAGCAGCTGACCGGGCCCGGCGACCGGGATCGGCCGCGTCATCGGCACGAGCGGCGCGCCGACGCGCTCGAAGACCATCGCACGCATGCTCGCCCCGCTCGCTGTCATCCATAGATCGTTGCGCACTTGCACCGCCGCCACCACGGCGCCCGAAGATCGTTCTGCCAGACTCGCGCGATGGCGCGCAACGTCACCATCGCCATCGCCGGTGCGGTCGTTCTCGCGCTGGCCGGCTGTGGCAGCTCGCAGGGCGGGGCCGGGGACGGAGGTGGGGGCGGGGGCGGAGGTGGGGGCGCGGGAACTCCCGACTTCCTCGCCACCGCCAACGCGATCTGCGCCAGCGCGAACGCCGCGATCGCCGCGCTGCCGCCGGCCGGCCCATCGCTTGCCGCGCAGGCGCAGGAGACATCGATCGAGCTGCCGATCATCCACACCGAGCTGACCGAGCTTGCGGTGCTGAAGGCCCCGAGCAGCGAACGCGCGCGTTTCGCCCAGGCGCTCAGCGCCTCGCGCCGGGCGAACAAGCTGATCGGCCAGCTGATCATCGCCGTGCGCGCGGGCGATCGCGCCCGCATAGCGGCGCTCGCGCTGGCGGCCAACACGAGCGACATCCAAACGCGAACGGCGGCGAGCGCGCTCGGCTTGACGGCCTGCGCGAAGGCAGTAGAGCCGCGCGGCGCGAGCTAGCCGATCATTTTTGGGGCGGTCACTGCGGCGCGCAGGCGCCGCTCTTCACGACGTGGGCGCGAGCAGGCTCAGCTCGACGGCCGGTGCGGCCACTGCCGCGACCGACCTGGATCGGCGCAAGCTCGTCAACGCCAGGTCGCCGCACGCCCAGCCGGCGAAGCAGAGCGAACCGACGATCCCGGTGACGGTCAAAAGTACGCCGCCGGCGGCGGTGGCGGCAATCCCGTGGGACCCGAGGATCAGTACCGTCGCGGCCGCGCCGACGCTCGGTCCGATCGGCAGCGGGCTGAGGCTTACGGTCACGATCAGGACGGCAATCGCATCGAACACCGAGGCATCGACACCGACGGCGTGGAGGATCAGAAGGTTGCGCGCGATCTGCGCGAGCACACCGAACACGACGAAGGCGATAAGCCGGCCGCGACCGTGCAGGTTGCGCATCGCCGCCAACCCCTGCCAGAGACCGAGCTGGTGGCGGCGCGCGAAGCGGCCGAGGCCGCACAACGCGAGGAGCATCGCCGCAATGACCAGCACGGGAACCCAGACGGGCAGCCCAAGCGGGCCGACCAGGGTGAACATGAAGAGCGCCGCGAGCATCGCTTCGACGGCGAGGATCGGGACCTCGGCAGCAATCAGGGCCGGGATGCGCGGACAGGCGTCCGGCGCGCTTCGGCGCAACACCCCAATCCGGGCGGCGACCCCGAGCTGCGCGCTGAGAACGCTCGCCAGCGAGCCAATCCCCGCAGCGCGAAACAGCACGCGACGCGAGACGCTGCCGCCGGCGGCGTGGACGCTGACCCGCCACGCTTCGCTGCGGGTGAGCAGCGACGTGAGGTGACAGAGCGCGGCCAGCCCGAGCACCCAAATCGGTACAGCCAGCAGGGCGTGGGAGAACTGCGCGCGCCGGCCGTCGAGCTCGTAGGAGAGGGCAGCAGAAACGAGCAGCGTGCCGAGCACGGTGATGGCGATGCTGCGTCTTCTGTGGCGGCTCGGAGCGGTGCTGCAGCGGCTTCTCAGCGACCGCTCCACCGAGCTGGCGGGGCCTGCGGGGATCAGCTGATCCCTTTCCTGGCCGCGCGCACAGCCGACACGACCGCGGCGCTTCCAATTGCGTTGAGCCATCGTAGCGCCTCAGGCGGGGGTCGCGAGCCGCACGGCGAGCGCCGGGCGAGCCCGCCCGCAACCGGTTGCTATCCCGACAGTCGCACGACAATCAATCCGACTGCAACCAGTACCAAGGCGAGCCAGAGCGCCGACAGCGCGCCTTCGAGCGGGGCCGCCAGGCGCTCGCGGGAAAGCTCGACGACCGTCCCGTCCGTCAGCACCTGTTCGCCGCTGACCGCGGCAGTCCTGCGCCGCAGTTCGCGTACGGGAGCGCTCAGCCGACGTTGAGCGACGCTCAGCAGTGCGCACCCGGCGGCGACAAGCAGCCCTGCCGGGCGGATGCTCAGCGCGTTTACGAAGTAGCCGGTGAAGGCCGGGAACGCGCCCCAGCCCAGCGCAAACCACGTGTCGGTGTGGAACCGCCCGCCGGCGAGCTCGAGGTTGTAGGCCGGCACGAGGAGCGCGCCGAGCACCACCAGCGGCGCCAGCAGCGGTGATATCGCAAAGCAACCGGCGACACCGATCGCCACCGCGCCGCCAAGCCCGACGACGGCGAGCGCGATCAGCGAGCCCCGTCTCAGCGTCGTCTGTAGTGGTCTGCCGGCGAGCTCGTCGAGCGCGTGGGCGCTCACGCCGACGCCGAGGAAGAAGGCGCCAAGCGCGGCGACGAGACGGCCGGCGTGCACGGTCGGCGCCGCCGCTGCCCCCAGCGCGACGTAGCTCAGATGCCACGCGGTGTAGGGCGGATGCAGGAGCGTGACGAGGTCACGCCAGCCGCCCGCGCGCAGCGCGTAGAACGCCGGCCGGTCAAGCTCACGCGGGGCGCTGGTCACTTCGCACCCCCCACAGCAAGAGGCCGGCGCCAAAGCTGAGGTGCCGCTCGTGCACCTCGCCGATGCCGCTCGTGCGCCACAGTCCGGGCAGGTCCGGCTCGCTCGCATGGAACTGCTCGATGTTCGGCCCGAGGAAGCGTCCCACCTCAAACCACGCCGGGGATACCAGCCGCCCCAGCGCCGGCAGCCCGGCGCGGGTGTAAAGCCGCCACAGCTGACGCAGCGACCACGAAGCGGGGACACCGAACTCGATCATCGCGATCCGCCCTCGGGGCTTAACCACGCGGGCCAGCTCCCGCATCGTCGCGGCGCGGTCGTCGACGTAGCGCAGCAGGTAGGTGAAGGTGAGCGCGTCGAACTCGCCGTCGGCGAACGGCAGCCGCTCGGCCTCGCCACGAACGAACTCGACGCGCCGTCCAAGCTCCGGGCGCTCGGCGAGCCGGGCCCGCGCCACGGCGAGCATGGCGTCGCTCTGGTCGAGCCCGACGACCTCGCAGCGGCCGCGATCGGCAAGCGCAAACGCCACCAGTCCCGTGCCGGTCGCGACGTCGAGGACGCGCTGGCCGGGCCGCGCGTCAACCGCGGCGACCAGCGCCCGGCGCCAGCGCGGGTCCTGGCCGAAGCTCAACAGCGCGCCCATCGCGTGGTAGCGCCGTGGCAGGCCCCCGAACAGCTCGAGGGCTTGACGCTTGCGGGGCGAGGGCGAGGTGTCTGCGGATGCTGCCACCGGCACGCAGCCTACGCGCTCACACCGCCTTCGACGCCAGGCATTCGCCCGCGCCCCGGGGCGCGTCCATCGCGCGAGCCGCCTGGGCATTCGTGGACCCTCGCGCTCGATCTTCGAGGCCCCACGCGCGGCGATGGCTCCGCAGCCGTGCGGTCTTTGAGGCATGATCTGTCGTCTGACGTGCGTGCAAGGCTGACATCCGCTCGCGTACCGGAGATCGCCGGTGCGACGAAAGGCGCCGAGCTCCCGCGTCTGGCTTCCGCCTACGCGGAGCCCGCGTTTGCCGCGCACTCGCGCGATTCCACCGGTCGCGAGCCGGTCAGTGCGAGCGTCGCCGTCGGCGCTTCAGGGGCCGCGCTCTCGATCCTCGTGCTTTCGAGCCTCCTGCTCGTATCGCTGGCTGCGGCGCGGCAGAGCTGGCTCACGCCGGAGGCCACTGTTGGGTCCTACCCGCGTTGGCTCGCCGGACCGCTCGGTCCCCTGACGAGCTGGATGGGCGTCACACCGCAGGTCCTCTACACGGTGTTCACCGTGCTCGTGGCGCTGATGTATATCTCCTACGTCGTCGTCCTCGCCACCGCGTCGCATATCAATGCGAAGTGGGGGCTCGGGGCTGTCCTCGCGGTGCACATCGTGTTCTTCCTCGCGCCGCCGCTGCAGCTCACCGACGTCTTCAACTACATCAACTACGCGCGCATGGAGGTCGTGCACGGCCTCAACCCGTACACGACAATCCCCGTGCTCGAGCCGCACAACGATCCGACCTTCCTGCTCAGCAACTGGCACGGCCTGCTGAGCCCCTACGGACCGCTGTTCACGCTCTTCACGCTCGCCCTCGTCCCGCTCGGGGTAGTCGCCTCGCTGTGGGTGATCAAGGGCGCTCTGATGCTGCTCAGCCTGGGCATCGTCGCGCTGGTATGGCGTTGCGCCGAGCTGCTGGGCCGCAAGCCGCTGCCCGCGGCGCTCTTCGTCGGACTGAATCCGCTCGTTCTCGTGTGGGGCCTCGGCGGCGATCACAACGACTTCTTCATGGTGTTCCTGATCGTCTCGGCCCTATACCTGCTGTTGCGCGCCGAGCGCGGGCCTGTCGGCTCGGACGGCACGATCGCTCCGTCGGGCGTGCTCTTAGCCTCGAACGGTGGGAGCGAGCCGGCATCCGTGGCGGGCCCCAAGTCGAGACCGTGGCGTGAGCTGGGAGCGGGCGCTGCGATCGCCTGGGCGGTTGCGATCAAGGCGTCGGCCGGCATCCTTGTGCCGATCTTCATCCTCGCTCCGATGCGGCGCGGACGCGTCGCGCTCGGAATGCTGGTCGCCACCATCGCCGCCGGCGTGGCGACGGTGATCGCGTTCGGTCCTAACCTGCCGAACATCACCCAGCAGGACGCGCTCGTCGACCACACGAGCATCCCCAACATCGTCGGCTACATCGCCGGCGACGGCGGCGAAACCGCAAGCGTCCACCACATCCTCACGATCGCGCTCGCCCTCGGCGTCATCGGCTGCGCGCTGTGGGCCGCTCGCACCCGCGACTGGCTTACCCCGTCCGGCTACGCGACGCTGCTCGTTCTGCTGCTGCTCAGCTGGACGCTGCCCTCCTACGTGCTCTGGTTGCTGCCGTTCGCCGCACTCGCGCGCGGTCGCGGCCTGCGCGTCGCGACGATCCTCTTCGGCGTCTACGTCTTCCTCTTCTGGATGCCCTACTCCAACTGGCTCGAGAACGCCCTCGACCTGCACCTGACCGCGACCACGCTCGCGCACACGCTGGCCGACTCCCAGCACGCGTTGCAGTTCTGAGCAGCAGGCGCTCGCCGCCGGTTGCGGACTAAGAAGCGATCGGCACTCGAGCTTCACCGACCGCTGGCTCTTGCCCGTCGAGCGTGGTCGCGGGCACCGACGGCGGCGGTCGATAGCGCCGCCACAGCGCGAAGCCGCTGACCACGACGACGGTGTAGAACCAGCCGACGACGACGTCGAAGAAGTAGTGCTCGCCGGAGTACACGAGCATGAATGCCATCGCCAGCACGTAGGCGACGAGGATGACGCGCAGCCACCAGCGCGCGCCGCGCCAGAAGAAGCAGGCGACGAAGAGCGATATCGCGGCGTGCATCGAGGGCACTGCGGCTGTCTGGTTGCCGAGACTGTTGCCCTCGATGATGCCGTCGGCGATCGAGCCGGCGGTGTGCAGACCCACCTTGCTCCAGGTCTCGAAAACCGTGCGGTAGATCATCGGCAGCTCGTGGAGGCGCTGGTCTAGGTACCAGGGCGGCGCAGCCGGGTAGAGAACGTAGGTGGCGAAGCCGAGCGTGCTCAGCACGATCAGCGGCGCGCGGAACTGCCGGAAGCGTGGATAGTTGAAGCGCCAGAGGAGTCCTGCGACGACGAGCGCCATGAAGAAGTGGGTCATGTAGATGCCCCACATCGGAAACTCCCACCAGCGCACGGCCTTTGTCTGATGGAAGAGATGCTGGAGGTGGACGGTCAGCAGCGGCTTGCCGAAGATGAACTCGTCGAAGTGGACTTGCAGCGCTGTGTGGAGCGGCGTGTGTAACCACTTGACGAGCTGGTCGGACTGGTCGTAGAAGATCAGCAGCGCGCCGAGTGGCAGCCAGTCCCAGAACAGCTGCAGGCCCCAGCGGTTCAGGTCAGTGAGCGTCAGCGCAAAGAGCCCGGCGAGCACCCAGAGGACGACCGTGTCGGTCTGGATGAAGAGGCCCTTGAATCCGATCCAGACCGCCGAACCGACAACGAACGCGGCGATGCCAAAAATCGCGACTCTCCGCTCGAGAGGCGTACCGTCGCGTGGAATCAGGCCGCGGCTCGGCTGCTTGGCGCGCGCTGATGGCGCTGACATTCGGGGATCATATGAGAATGCTCAGCGATTCCGCGCCCGATCGCGCCCCTTCCTCGATGCCCCGTGAGGCTGCTTGACCGCGGCGGTCAGTCCTCGAGCAGCCCCCGGGCGTACCAGTCCTGAGTGGTTTGCACGCCGGGGAGGGCGAAGAAGTAGCCGCCGCCGACGGGACTCACGTAATCGACCATCGGTTCGCCGATGAGGCGCCGTTGCGTGGCTTCGAACTGGCGCTTCAGGTTCTGCTGGAAGGCGTTGAAGATCAGACCCATGTCGAGGTTGCCGTTGAGGTCGACGCCCCGGTCATAGTTGTAACCGCGACGGAAAATCCGGCTCGGATCGGTCTCGCTGGTACGCGGGTTGGCGAGTCTGATGTGCGCATTCAGTGGGATCACGGCGCCGTGCGGGTCGGCTCGAAAGTCGGGGATGTCGCTTTCGAGCTGTCCGTCGAGCGGCGCTCCGCTATCGCGGTAGCGGCCGATCATCTGCTGCTGTTCGGTGAGCGACACGCGGTCCCAGAACTCGATGAACATCTTGATGATCCGGCACACGTGGTAGCTGCCGCCGACCGCCCAGTCTGGTTCGCCAATGCCATTGGTGACCCAGAGCAGATGGTTGCCGACAACGGGATCATTGACGTTGGGGTTGGCGATACCGTCCTTGAAGGCGAGGTGGTTGCGCGGCACGCCGCTGGGTCGCGCGGGCGCGACGAACCCGTCGAGCCGCCAGCGGATCTGCATCACACCGGAGGTTTGTCGTGCGATCTCCCGCAACGCGTGGATTGCGGTGTCGGCGCTGCCGGCGCAGATCTGCAGCAACAGGTCACCGCCGGTTTGTGCCGGGTCGAGGTTGTCGTTGGGGAACGACGGCATCGTTTTCAGGTGGCGCGGCTTACGCGAAGCCAGGCCGTAGCGGCCATCGAAAAGCGTGCTGCCGACGCTGACGGTCACCGTTAGGCCGTCGGCGGGGACGATCGGTCCGAGCGTTCCACTGTCAGATGGCGGCGCGGTCGGCCCGAGATTCTCGGGGGTTCCGCCGCCGGTGAGGAATCGCGCGACGCCCGTCAGCGAGCGGAGGAGGTCGACGAGCTCTGCGCGGTTCCCGGCGAACACGTCGAAGGAAGCAAAGCAGGCGGCGGGCTGCGGCCGGGTAAGGATCCCGGCTTGCCAGGGGCCGTGGAAGGGAACGGGGGCGAGGCGCGCCGCCGGATCGGCGAGCGTCTCTAGGTCAAGCGGCCCGTCGGTACCCAGTGGATCGCGGTCATTGCCGGCTGCCGCCGGCGCGTTGCCGCCGTCCAGTAGCCGCGACCCAGCCGTCGTCGCGGTGATCGCGCTGAGGCCCGCTTGGGTGAGGAATCGTCGACGGTTGATGCTCACGAGGTATTTGCCACCTGAATCTCGTCGGAGACCGGCGCGAGTGTTGCCAGCGCGGCGTCGCTCGCGGCGTCGACGCGTTCACGTTGGCTTACGCTCAGCGAGGCGATGCCAGCGCCGCGGTCCGGCCCTGTTCCGTTGATCGCGTCGATAAGTGCGCTCAGCTCGCGCTCGGCGGTCGCGACCAGATGGGGGACACGGGCCGTGATGAAGGGCGCGAGGAGCCGGAGCATCTCGCGGGTTGCGGCGACGTCGGCGGCGAGCGATGCGAGGTCGCTGTTGCTGCCGTAGTCATCATTGGCACTGAGCGAGTCCCGCAGCGCGTCCTCGAGGATCTCGTGGCAGCGCAGCAACCAGTTGGCCATGCTGGTGAGCGTTAGCGGCAGGTCAGCGGCCACAGCCTGCGGCGACAGCGAGCGGGTCATCGCCAACAGTCGCGTCGTGTCGCCGGCCGCGGCGCGCAGGTCGTGCCTCGTCCAGAGGTCGAACTCCAGCTTGTGAAAGCCAGTGAAATCGCGGCTCCTGGTCCCGCCGACGAGTCCCGCCGCGGTCCCGTCGATCCTGCGGCCGAGCTCGCCGAACGCGCCGTAGGCGCCGTCGTCCTGTCCGATCTTCAACCACGTCAGATGCGCCGCGAGCCATGCGGATTCGGCGCCGGCGAGGTCGCCCGCCGTAGCCTGTTCGTGGAGCGTCGTCAGCTCGTGCTGTTGAAGGGCGAGCAGGCCGTCGACGTAGCGGCGGTAGCGCAGCAGCGGCCCGGCGATCTGGGCGGCTGAAACCGGCGCTACAGCGGGAACGAACTGACCCTGAGGCGATGGGACCTGAGCCTCTGCGGAGACACTGCGCGGCAGGCCCAAGAGCAGGCAGCCCCAGCCGTAGGCACCACCCGCCTCCAGCTGGGCGGCCAGCCTGGTCACGCCGCCAGGCCGCAAAGCAACCCTCTCGACGACTACTCCGCTTCCCCACTGAAAAAGTGAGATCGCTCCCCAACGGCTCGAGTGATTGGCGATCGCGAACAAGTAGCGCCCGGCGCTCGGTGCCCGCCAACCGGGAGCGCACGTCCCCTGGCCGACCGCGATCGGCTCGACGCTGGCATGGTTCGACGCGGTCGCGTCTGTGGCGGGAGATGGGCGACGCGGGCCACCGGCAGTGGAGCCGGTGGCCACAGCGCTTGCGACCGCGCTGAGCGCCGTCAACGCGAGCACGAAGACGACCACGCGTCCGCGCGACCAGCGATGTGCTCGCCCCTGTCCCGTCCCGTTCAACTCACCGCGCCCCGCAGCGCCGAGGACCGGACGGTCGCACCGTGCCGTCGTCCGCGTTCCGATCCGCCTCGCCAAAGACGAGTATCAGCGCAAGTAGCTCCGACACACGCCGTTCCTCTCGCATCGCCGGTCAACCATCGGTGCCGCTGGGCTCGCAATAACTGGCTGAGCCCGCGCAGCCCCGCCTCTGAGATGCGTCACGGTAACCCTGCGAAACCCGCGAGATGTGGCCAACGCGTAAACGCAAGCGCGCTCCCCATCGAGGAAAACCATCGCCCCCAGTCCGCCAGTAAGCCGACCTAAGTCGCATTTTGCGGCGGAGCGCCCGGCATGCAGCTCGTCGTTCTCCACTTCTTCACGACTCGGTCACTAGATGGCTACCCGCCGCGCGTGCTCGCGCCGCGAGACTCGTGCCACCGATGTTCTCCGTTCAAGCGAGCAATGGGAGGTGGCTATCGTGAGTCCCAAACGCGCAGGCCTGATGACGCGCTTCGCCGGCCGGCGGCAGTCGACGCGGCAGGACAAAGGCCGACTCCGCGGTCGGCGAGCAATCCTCGCCGGGTTCATTGGTCTGGCGTCGGCGGCGGCCCTGACGGCGGGCATCTCGGTTGCCTCGTCGTCGGCTTGGCAGCACACCCCGCCGCCCGCGGATGGGCTCGGGATCCAGCCGGGCAAGATCAAGCACGTCTGGCTGATCATCCTCGAGAACAAGGCCTACGACGCGACCTTCACGGGGCTCAACAACAACACCTACCTGTGGCAAACACTGCCGTCGCAAGGCGCGCTGCTAACGAACTACTACGGGACCGGCCATTCCAGCCTTGATAACTACGTCTCGCTCGCGAGCGGTCAGGCACCCGAGGTGGACGACCAGGACGACTGTCCCGCGTACACGGCCTTCTCAGGCAGCATCGACACGACCGGATCGTTGTCGACGAACCCGAACTTCGGACAGTTCACGTCGGCTGCCGGCCCGAATGCAGCTCCGGGCACGAACGGTTGCGTGTATCCGGCGAGTGTACCGACGCTCTTCAACCAGCTCGACGCGGCGGGTTTGAGCTGGAAGGGCTACGCGCAGGATCTCGATAATCCCGAAACTCCAAACACCGCCGCGGTCCACTCCGCCGGCGTGCAGTACTGCGGCGCACCCGACTCCACGGTCGGGCCGACTGACGGCAGCAGCACGACCTACCCGAACCCGAGCGGTGCGGACGCGACCGATCAGTACGTCGCGAAGCACTTCCCGTTCCCGTGGTTCGAGTCGATACTGAAATCAGGCGACTGCGACGCGGCGCACATCGCGAACCTCTTCAGCTCCACTGACGGCCTCTACCACGACCTCCAGAGCGAGGCGACGACGCCCGCATTCAGCTGGATCTCGCCCAACAACTGCAGTGACGGCCATGACGCCGTGTGCCACGGCAACAACCTGTCGGGTGGGTTCTCGGACCCCAACACCCCCAACGCGCCGCTGAACTCGACCGGCGGTCTGCACTCCGCCGACCTGTTCCTCCAGCATGTTGTCCCCGAAATCGAAGCCTCGCCGGCGTTCAAGGACGGTGGCCTGATCGATATCACCTTCGACGAGGCCTACCCGCCGTTCACCTATAGCAACGACAGCTTCGTCAACTCCAAGGACGAAGCGCCGGATGCCGCGACGTCGATCCTCGATGACTCGGCCGGGGAAACGCTCTTCGGCAAGGGCGTGAACTGGGAGCCCACCGGACCGAACACGCCGTTGGCCAAGAATGCGGCCGGCGACGAGCTCTACCCCGGTCCGGGCTTCAACGAGTATCTCGACCGTCCGAGTGACTGCGTCGCGCAGACGGTTCCGTCGCAGCCGGCAAGCCAGTGCCTGCTCGGCGCTGCCGGCACCGTACCCGCTGCTCGCACGGACGCAGGAGCGACGGCCGCGGCAGACAGCCCGACGATCATCGACCCGTCGGTGGTCGCCACCGACGAAGGTCGTACCGTGACCGGCACCGGCATCCCGGCGGGCGCGTTGGTCGGTCAGATAACCGATACGCCGACAGTGCCGGCAACCGCCAGCGATCCCGGCGAGGTTGGGTTCTTCACGCTTGTGAACGCACAAGGCCAGGCGCTCGATACGACCGCCGCGGTCAGCGGGGTCACGCTTGGCGCACGCACGCCGGCGACCGACCCGCTGTATGACGCCACCGACGCGACCACCGGCGGCGGCGACACCGGCAGTGTGCTGATCAGCCCCTACATCAAGCCGGGCACCACCAGCAACGTCTATTACAACCACTACAGCTGGCTGCGGACGATCGAGGACCTCTTCCAAGTCGCCAAGGCCTCACCGGGCCTCGACGGCGCGGGTCACATCGGCTACGCCGCGCAGCCCGGTCTGGCGCCGTTCGGGCCGGACGTATTCACCAACCCGGCGGGCTAGCCATCGCAGAACAACTCGCATCGGCAAGCGGAAGCTGGGCCTCGCGGCCCAGCTTCCGCCGTGCTGCACTCGGCGGTGCGGGTGGGCTAGTCCTCGTCCTGGCGGCATTCGCGCTGGGGGTTCTGCTCGGACATGCACATCACGCTTCAGCCGGTCCGGCCAACACGACCAAGTACGGCGGGCTCCCGAGTTGGCTGCCGAAACCCAAGGTCCCGGTTGATCGCGTCGTCCAGGCAAGCGCTGCGCACCCCTGGCTGGCTGCGATCGAAGGTGACACGGTCTCAGTGCGTCTCGCACGTGGGCGTGTCCTGGCGACGGCCGTCGGGCCGGCCGTCCCGACGAACGCCCCGGCGATCGCACAAGCGGATCGCTCGCCGAACGCTGACGTCAGCCTCTGCACGTTCACCGTCACCCTCGCGGCCGCCGCCGGTCGTGTCCCGATCCACGCGAATGCGTTCACGATCATCGACGAGCAGGGCCAGGTTTCCCATCTGGGCGTGTCCACCAGCCGCGGCGGGTCGCCGCCAGCGCAAGTAGCTCCCGGTCAGACCGTCAGGCTCACGATGAAGACCATCCTGCCTGAGGGTGAGTACATCCTGCGATGGGCGCCTAGCGGACACACGGTGCTCGTCGGCTGGGAGTTCAACGTGGAGCTCGACTGAAAGACCAGCCGCGGTATCCCGCGGCCAGGGGCACCAACGAGCAACGCTCACCGTACCGGCCTGTTCTGGCTCGGCTACGACGCGCGCTGGATACCGTCGCGGATGTAGATGGTGATCTCGCCCTTGCCGCTCCGGGCCTTATAGAAGTGTCCTAGCACGTAGCTCCACACCGGGTTGCTCCACCCGGGGGTGCTGCGTACCAGCAGGGCATCCGCCACCTTGACCCAGCTCATGAACTTTGCCTGGAGCTTCGCGTTGGTGACATCGGACGCGCTCTGGTCGGCGCCGTGGTCGAGGACTCGCTCTTGCGCTAGGTAGTCGACCACGTGCGGGCATTTGGACTTATAGGAGGTGAAGCGGTCCGCGAGGATAGCGGCCGCCGCGTCGCCGGCGACAACACATCCGTGTCGGGGGATCACCTTTCCCACCACTTGCGCGGCCTGTGCCACCGGGCCTGCGGACTCGATCAGGTCGATGCGGACCTCGACCATCGTGCCGACCAGGCCGATCGCGAGCGCGCTCAGGGCGATCGCGCCGGCGAGCCTCGGGCTGGTTCGCTCGCGCATGAGTCGCGCTACCAGCCGCGCGATGACCGCCCCGTAGAGCAGCGCCACAAACGGGGCCTCGAAGCCACCGTAGTGGTAGTAATAGGTGGGCGCGACCATCAGGCCCGCACCGGTCAACACCGTTGCGAGCAGCGCGAACCACTCGAGGTCGGTCATGTGCGTGCGCTTACGCCCAACGAAGGCGAGCAGGCACAGCAGGACGATTACTGCGAGCACCGCCGACACCGCGAGGATCGGACCGGTGGCGGGCATGATGAACCGTCCGTGCACCTTCTTGTGCGTTTCCACGAGCGCGAAGAGACCGGGGAGCCCGGTGAGGTCGGCCAGACGCTCCCAGGGCGTGTAGCCGGCGCCACTACGGATCGCCTGGATCACGAAGACCTGCTGGATGAACGCCTTCGGGGCGCCTAGGAAGAACGGGAGGGTGCTGCCGATGAAGCCTGCTGCACCGCCGAAGACCAACGTGGCCCAGCGCGTTGGCCCGAGCCGGATGGCGATCAGCAGGACCGCGACGAATGGGAAGATCGCCCACAGCTTGGTCGCGCCGGCTAGCCCGAAGAAGATCCCGCCGGCGAGGATCCGAAACCACGAGCGGCTCAGCTGTCCGTCCCTAAACAGGCACAGCAGCCCGGCGAGACAGGCGAACACAAGCAGCGGCTCGAGCAGCACGGTCTGAGCCGAGCGGACCATGCCGGGAAACGCGGCCATGGCGCCCATCGACACGATGACTTGAATGACGGGGCGCCTGCGTACCAGCAGGCCGACCATCAACACGTTCGCGGCGGCAACGAGGTCGATGAACAGCCGCGCCGCCTCGAAGGCGGTCGCCGTGCCATCGGCGACAGAGAGGGTCGCGGCGGGCAGCAACCACACCGTCAGCAGCGGCGGCTGGATGAAGGCGTAGTCGCGGTAGGGCAGCAAGCCGTGCAGCAGCTGCAGCGACGAGCCGAAGTACACGCCGTCGTCGTACTCGTCAAAACCCGTCAGATGACCGTGGAGCAGCGATTGCAGCAGCAGGATCGTGATCGCGACGCCTATCAGCGTCACGATCGCCAGCCAGTTCCAGCGAACCCAACGCGGGCTGCCCAAGCCCGCGCTCGGCTGCTCGAGTTCGGGCGGGGCGGACGGCGTCGTTTGGGGGGCGTCGGTCAGCCCGTCAGGCACGATGGTTTGCATCGTAGCTTCGAGCAGGAGAACGCCGAACCACACTCCGCGCGCTGGGACCCCGGGGTCTTGCCGTGAGTTGGGGTCTCCGTTAGAAGACGAGCAGCATGAGCCCGACAGTGACGCCGGGGCCGACGGTAACCATCAGCCCGCGGTCGCCGCGAGCGGGGGCTCGCCGCGCGACGGTCTCATCGAGCACGTAGAAGATCGACGGCGTCCCGATGTTGCCGTGGGACGCGAGCACGTCGTAGCTGATCCGCACGTCATCGTCAGAGAGCCCGAGCACCGTTTGGATGCGTTCGACGATCCGAAAGCCACCCGGGTGTATAAGCCAGTGGTCGATCGCGTAACGGGTGAGGCCGAGTGGCGCCAGGAAGTCGTCGATCAAAGCGTCGAGGCCCACGCTCGTCAGCTCGGGGAGTTCGCGCGCGAGGTGCAGGTAGCTGTCATCGCGAGTCAGCGCCATGCGCACGATGTCGAGCGTGCCGGGGAGCTGATGGACGGTCGAGGCCACGACGGCTGGGCCCGGGGCGTCGGCTCCGCGCTCGACGATCGCAGCGGCACAGCCATCGCCAAAGATCGCCGAGCCGACCACCTTGGCGCGCGGGTCGTCCGATGTCGCCTGGCTGAGCAGGCCGCTCATGCTCTCGGCCGCAATGATCAAGCCCTTCCGCGGCTCAGCCTCGCCGAGCGCGCCGGCCATCAGCCGGACGAGCGGCACCGCGCTTGCGCAGCCGACACCGACAACGTGGTACTTGTCGGTCCCGGGGCTCATGCCGTAGTGACTGATCAGCCGGTGCGCGAGGGTCGGTCCGCCGAGTGAATAGAGGCTCGAGGTGATGACGGTGTCGAACCCCCGCGGGTCAACACCGAGCTTGTCGACCGCGCGAACGGCAAGCTCGAAGAGCTCTTGTTCGGACACGGCAGTTCGACCCTGCAGCGTCTGATCGGCGTGGTCGGCCAGCAGGCTGAGATGGCGTCGCTGGACGCCGCAGCTGGCAAAGATCCGCTGCGCGAACGGATCGCCCGCCATCCCGAGCGCATCTAGCACCTCGTCCTGCGAGAACGATCCGGCCGGGTCGGCCACCGCCAAACCGCTGATTCGGGGCGTCGTCGTCCGCACCAGTGGCCTGCCGGGCGTTTGGCGGCCGCGCGGGGCAAGTAGGGCACGGAACTGCGCGCGAGAGTTGAGGTGGGGAAACGGGACGTCCGGCGCTGGGACACCGAGAAAGGCGCACAGCGGCTCCCAGCCGTCCTCGACGTCGTACACGAGCAGGCGATCGGTTGGGACTGTGCGCATCACCGCGTCGTTATGGCGCCCGTAGCGCTCCAGCGCATCCTCGCGACGTTCGAAGTCACCACCGAGAATGCCCCGGCGCAGCGGCTCGTCGGCCACCATCAACCCGTCCACCGCGGCTGCCTCGGCAACGGCAACCCCCGGGCCGCCGGCCAGCGCAAGCTCCTGCGTCGCCCGCAGGCAACTCGCATAGCTCGCGTACCACTTGTCAGCGTCGCGGACGCTCAGCACCACCACGGACGATGGCCACGCCTCGATGAGCTCGCGGTAATGCCGAGCACCAATCCAACCCGCCGCCGCGCTCCAGGGACCGAGATCGTTGCGCCAGTCAAGCGGCGCGCCAGCGTTGCGAGCTCGGTCGAGCACCCCTCCGCGCTTCGGCGCCGTCAGTGGATGCAGGCATGGCCCGACACCAAGCCACTCGAGCGCCGTCTTCAGAGAGACCGTGCCGGTCCTTGTATAGCCGGCACCAATCACTTTCACGGCTGGCTCCTAACAGTGGGTTGTCGAGTCGGCAAAACCGCCCTATTCCCCCTCAACATCCTAACAAATCCCTACATGGCCTAACAGTGCGTAACAATACCGACGATCGTGGACACCGCGCGCCGCTTCGCGGCTTGTGCGCTGCCGCTCTGTCAAGCTTCTCGCCCTGCGGCCCCACCAAGGCTTGCTGTACATCCCCGAAGGAGACTCGCAATGCAGCTGATCGGAGCAGGTCTGCCACGCACCGGCACGCTGACACAGAAGCTGGCGTTCGAGATGCTTGGCCTTGGTCCCTGCTACCACTGGGTCGATGTGCTGGCGGACCTCAATCGCGTCGAGCAGTGGGAGCGCGCGCTCGACGGGCAAAACCCCTGGGAGGAGATCCTCGGCGGCTACGAGTCGACAGCCGATTGGCCCGCCGGCTTCTTCTATGCCGAGCTCGTTGACGCCTATCCGCAGGCCAAGGTTGTGCTCAGCGTCCGCGATCCGGAACGCTGGGAGGCCAGCTTTCGCGAGACGATCTGGAACATGTGCTTCGGCGGCTCGCTGATCCGCCACCTCTCCGCAGCGCGCGCAGCGGTCGACCCCCGCTGGGAGCGCTACCTGCGCCTCGTGGATCGCATGTTCTGGACCGAGCGCGGTACGTTCGCCGGGGCAAACGCGACGCCGGAGGAGATGATCGTGGCGATGCAGGGTCATGAGGAGGCCGTCAAGCGCGTTGTGCCAGCTGAGCGTCTGCTCGTTTGGGACGTGACCGAGGGATGGGAGCCACTCTGCGCGTTTCTCGGCGTTGCGGTCCCGGATGAACCGCTTCCTCACGTAAACGATCGCGAGACCTTCATTAACCGCGTCGCAGCCGGCGCGATCGGAGCCCTGAGCGCCTGGCAGGAGGCGCGCACCTCGGCCGCGACTTAGGGCAACGGCGGCGGCGACGAGTAAGAGGTCTGTTTGCCGCGAGCGACGGGCGCTCAGGCGGGCAGGGCCGGCAGCGCTTCGAGAACACACGCGGCGGCGGCGGCGACGTCGAGCGCTTCGGTCAGCTCGATCTCGGGATGGAGCGGCTGCTCGTAAGGAGCGCCTACGCCGGTGAGGTTGGGGAGCGCGCCCTGAAAGGCCTGCGCATACAGGCCCTTCACGTCGCGCCGCGCACACTCGGCGAGGCTCGTGTTCACGAACACCTCGACGAAGTCCAGGCCCGCTTCTTCATGGAGTTCGCGAGCGTGCTGGCGGTCGGCGGCGTAGGGAGAAACCAGACAGACCAGCGCGACGGAGCCAGCATCGGCAAAGAGCACCGCGAGCTCGGCGACGCGACGCGCGTTCTCAGCACGGTCGCCGCGGCTGAAGCCGAGGTCGCTGCAGACGCCGTGACGCAGGTTGTCGCCGTCGAGCCGATAGGCCCAGCGTTGGGCCTCGAGCAACTCCTCTTCGACCGCCGATGCGATCGTCGACTTTCCGGCCCCCGACAGCCCGGTGAACCAGACGGTCGCCCCACGCTGATTGACCCTTGCCCAACGCGCGAGGCGATCGACGTTGCCATCGTGCCAGGACACATTGTGCGCGCCCGCAGGCACCGGCCTCAGCGTTGCAGCGGTCGCAGATGTCAGATCCTCAAGCCGAACCTGGGCCATGGTTAAAGGTATCCAACCTTGTTGAGGTCGTCTATGGGCATATTCATGCGCGCGTTGCGTGCCGGGCGTGCCCACTTGCGCTGCGGCATGCAAGCATAATGTTAGGCCAGGTTAAGAAGCGATTAAACTTCGCCAATGGTTGCCCTGGGTGTTGCCCTGGGTGTTGCCCTGGAGCAACATAGCCAGCCAGCCGGACAAAGAAGCGCGAGCGCGTCTCGCCGTGAGAAGTCGGCGTTGGCGCCGAAGCGCACCACCGGAAACGGTCGCAACTGCCCCCACTTCAGCCCCGCGATGTAAATGGCGCGGACTTCCCGACGACCTGGCCGCTGGCAGCGAGCGCCTCGACTTCGAAGGTCTTGTAATCCTCGGCGAGTGGGATCGTCGTCTCGAACCCCGACCTCTCGGCGGTCTTCACGACGCTCAGCTTGCTCGCGCTCGGTCCGGCGAGGACTCTCCAGGACGCGAGCCGAGTGGCGCCGTTCCAGCTCGCGTAGACCGTCGTCTTGCCAGCTGCTGTGCGAGCGGCGCCCACTGGCGGCGTTAGCGGCAGGCCGACCCACGGCTCGAGCATCGCCCGGTAGCTGAGGTCCGATCCCGGGAAGTAGCCATCGAGCAGCAGCTTGCCCGAGGGGCTGTACTCGGAGAGGTAGGGCTGCGATCCCCAACCGACGAAAACATTTCCGTTCGACAGCGGCTGTATGTCACCCATGTAGTCAGAGTTGAGGTCGCGGCTGGCGCCGTACTGAGCTAGGAGTGTCGCGGTGTGCGTCTGCGGGTTGAGCTTGAGCGCGAGTCCGCGCGAGGGTCCAGTCGCCGGTACGTATGTGCCGCCTCCGGTCAGCTGGCAGCAGTGATCGTCAAACATCGTGACGGTCGAGTTGGGCTGCAGCGTGACGTCATGTTGCCATTGGAAGGCCGCGTCCCCGCCGAACTTGAAGCTCGAATGCTTGCCGCCAAGCGTCCACTCGATCTTGCCGGTGTTGATGTTGACGAGATAAGCAGCCCAGGTGTCACGCATCGAGACGAGGAAAGTGCCGTTGCCAGTCAGCTCGAGCGAGTTGACGTGGTAGGCGTCCCACGGGAACCCGTTCGTCGGCAGCGTGGCGTAGGAATCGCCGAGCGGAATGTGATCGAGTGCGTCCCAGCTGCGCAGCAGCTTGCCGGTCTTGAGGTTGTACTCCTGCACGGCCGAGTCGATCAGCGCTCCGTTGTAGGCGCCGCCGTATTTCGAGAGGTTCCTCGGGAGGTTCTTGTTCACCGTCACCCATGCGTCATCGCCGCTGATCACGAGCGCGTGCAGGGTGATCGTCCAGCCGTCCTTTGCCCTCAGCGTTGCGACGGTCTGGTAGTGCTGATTGACCACCACGTCCTCGCCGCTTTCCGTCGCGCCGGTGTTCGTTACGACGCCCTGCCACCAGGCGAGCGCCGGCTTGCCTTGATAGGTCTGCAGGCTGAGATTTGCCGCAACGAGCTTCACTGGCACGGGGTGAAACCAGACGGGCTGCAGGCTGTTGTTGAGGATCAGCGGACCGCTCTGGCCAACCATCGGGGGATAGCTCAGGTCGTAGAAGCTCGCGGTGAAGATGTAGCCCGGAGCCAGCTGGCTGGCCGGCGCGGTCTGGTCGGTTTGTAGCGTCGGCGGCTGTAGCGACGGTGTGCTGACGAAGCCGTCAGCGCCGGTCGTGACATAGGCGCCCACCGGTGCTCCGCGAGAGTTTGCGAACGACACGTCCAGCGCGACGAAGGCCGCCAGCAGCACAGCCAGTACCGCGACCAGCCGTCGCGCCATCGCGCCCGTCGGAGCGGACGGCTTGGGCATGGCGAAGAAGGTGACCACCGCGGCCGACCCGGCCAGGCCGGCGCCGATCAGGTAGGCCAGGCGGAACCCGTCGGTCAGTGCCTGCGGCACTTGAACGCCGGTGCCGATCAGGTGGCTGCTGCGCTGCGTCGCCAACGTGATCAGAACCGCTAGCCCGAGCCCGCCACCGATCTGACGCGACGTGTTGACAAGGCCCGACGCCAGTCCTGCCTGTCCCTCCTTGGCGCCCTGCGTGGCGGCGATGGTTGACGGCACGATCGACATTGCGATCCCCGCCGCGGTGAGCAGGCCCGGGATCATCACGTAGACGACGCCGCTGCCGCTCGCGCCGATCCGAGCGAGCAGCAACATGCCGGTGGTCAACATGATCAGCCCGCCGCCGAGCACGGCACGCACGCCGAAGCGGCTCACGAGCTTGCCGGCACGCGAGGCAACGAGCACGATCATCAAGGTCATCGGCAGGAAGATGAGGCCGGTATCGAGCGGCGACAGCCCCAGCACCTGCTGCAGGTAGAGCGAGCTGACAAACCACATCGGGAACAGTGACGCGCTGAAGAGCAGCACGATGTTGTTGGCGATCTGGAGCGGCTTGGTCAGCTCCTTGAAAGGGATCAGCGGTGCGCTGGCAAGCCGCGTCTCGATCACGACGAAGGCCACGAGTAGGACTAGGCCGAGGATGATTGGGCCCAGTGCTTTGACGGTGTCCCACCCAGCAAGGCCCGTTTCGACGACCCCGTAGACGAGCACCATCTGACCGAGGGTCAATGTCAGGGCGCCGGCGATGTCAAAGCTCGCGTGCGCTTTCGCGCGCCGGTGCTCGGCGACGACCACGTATGCCACGGCGGCGGCTCCGATCGCGATCGGAGGGTTGATCAGCAGGATCCAGCGCCAGCTGAGCTCTTGGGTGATGATCCCGCCGAACAAGACCCCCGCCGCGCCGCCAAGCCCGTTCATCGCCGCCCAGGTGCCGATCGCACGATGGAGCTTGGGCCCCGGCGGAAACGACGATGTGATGATCGCCAGCGACGACGCCGCCATCAGGGCGCCCGCAAAGCCCTGCGCCGCGCGGGCGCCGATCAGCAGTCCACGATCCGGTGCGGCACCGCCGGCCAGCGAGGCGAGCCCGAACAGGATGAGAGCCGCGACGATCATCCGCCGCTGCCCGAAGTGATCTGCCGCGCGCCCTCCGAACAGCAGAAAGCCGGCGAAGGTAATCGCATACGCGTCGACCACCCACTGCAGATCGGGCGCCGAGAAGCCAAGGCTCGACTGGATCGATGGCAGCGCCACGTTGACGATGCTCAGGTCGAGGATGACCATGAACTGGGCGACGCAGCAGACCGCCAGTAGCCAGCCCGAGCGCGAGCCCAGCCGGCGCCCGAACGGATGCGACTCGTTGGCCTTTGGGCTTGCCGCTACCTCGGTCATCGTGCTGATGCGATCATTCGGTCGAGTGGCCCTCGCGCGAACACAGGAGTCCAGCCGATGAATCGAACGCTATGGGCCGCCACGCGATGCCTGCTGGCTGCCACGGCGGTGGCTGTGGCGCTGGCCGGCTGCGGCGGCGGTAAGACCCCAAGCGGCTCCAACAAGAGCAAGACCAGCACGAGCACAAGCACACACAAGAAGAAGCCGACCTCCAAAGCGCCGGGCTACTAGACATCGTCCTCACGCTGAGCGCTGCGCGGTCGGCAGCAGGGCGTCGTAGCTCCTGACCGGTTCTGCGTGCGAAGTCCCCAGCACGTGGCCGGCGGCGTCGAGCGCCTGGACCGCCACGTAGCCGTACTGCTTGAGGGCCATGTCGCCGAAGGTCTTGGGCAGGATCGTTGAGCTTTCAAAGCCGGCGGTCGGAATCGTCGCTTGCGGTGCGAGCGATGCTGGGCGCTTGCCGGCGAGCACACGCCAGGCGGCGACCTCGGTGGCGCCGTTCCAGCTCATGTGCACGATCGTCTCTTCGTCGGTGTTGTTGAGGTTGGCGGTCGCGGTCGGTGGGCTCAGCGGGCGTCCGCTCCAGGGGAAGCGGAAGGCACGGTAGAACGTCAAGTCGTATGAAAGGTGGGCGTCGAATAGGAGCCTGCCGTCGGCGGCGTACTCGCTGATCTCGGGCACTCCACCGTAGCCCACGAGCGTGTTCCCGCCCGGCAAGGTCTGCATGTTCCCCTGGCTTGCGGCGAGCAGTGGCGGGTTGGCGTGCGTATAGGCCGAGACCAGACGGGCTTGGTGGGTCTGGACGTCGAGCGCGATCCGCAAGGCGCGAGACTGGGAGTGCACGGGCGGGTTCGAGCCGTCGTCAAAAAGGGTGACCTCCCCGTCGGGAAGTATGCGGCCGTCGTGTTGCCATGCCGTTTGCGTTCCCGGCCCCATCTTGAAGGAGCTCTTGAGACCACCGAGGCGCCAGAGGATGTTCCCGGTGCCGCTCTGGATCTGATAGTCGGCCCAGGTGTTGCGCGCCGAGATGAAGATGTCGCCGTTGGGTTCGGGATCGATCGAGTTGAGGTGAAACCAGTCCCACGCACTCACGCTCGGCGGCGAGGTTTCGGACTCGCCGACAGCGACGTGATCCAGGCTGTGCCACTCCCAGCGCACGAGCCCGGTCTTCATGTCGATCTCCTCCACCACCGGGTCGAGGATCACGCCGTCGCGCGGGCCCCCCTGTGAGGAGAGGTCGCAGCGAATCGGGTTATAGGCAGTGATGTAGGCGAGGTCGTGCGGAGCAATCTGAAAGTCGTGCAGGTCCGCGCTCAACCCGTCGCCGCCCTTGACCGTGGCGACGGCCTGGTAGTGCGAGTTCATGACGATGTCTTCACCCTGCCCGAAGCCCAGGACAAGCACATTGCCCTCCCAGAGGGTCAGGTCGCGCTGGCCTTCGTAGCTCTGCACGTTCAGATCTTCCGCGGCTACTCCACCCGATAGTTGGTCAAACCAGACGAGCCGGCCCTGCGGCGTATAGATCAACGGCCCGTAATGCCCCGCCCCGGGCCCGTTGGTCGTGAAGATGTCGCCCGCCGATCGATCGTGGTCGGGGTCGGTAACCGTGAGGATCGGCGCTTGGACGCCGGGCAGGGTCTCGAATGTCTGATAGTCGCTGGGTGCTGCCTGCGGGTTCGCGTACTCCCCCTGGCCCACTGTCGAAAACGGGGTATCGACACCAAAGCCGAAAACGACACGCGTACCGCCGTCGGTTGTGCCGATCACCGCATGGACCACGACCTGCTCGCCCGGTGTGAAAGGTGTCTCAGGGACGAAGCTCGCGCCATCGCCCTGTGAGTAGCCGAGCAGCCGGCCGTGGTGCTGGCCGCTGCGCCGACCGACGACGGAGACATCGTGGATCTCGGCGACCGGCACGCCGAGGAAGCTGATCTGCGTGTGTGGATCTGCAGTGTCCGTTCCCGGCGCCGGCGAGACATCGACGTCAACCCCTGCCAGCTTGGCGCTGTGGTTGAGCGTCGCCGGCAAACACGAGGGCGCAACGGCTGCGGACGCCTTCGCAGCGTGTGAGAGCGAGGTACTGCGCGCGTCGCTCCCAGCGGAGCCATAGCCTGCGATCGCTAGCCCGCTGACCGCCACCGCGAGAGCGCAGGCGAGTGCGCGGGAATGGCGGCGGAGCGCTCTGAAGGTGGGTGCTCCGGCTCTCGTGCTGGGGGCTGGCATCGCTCGTTCTCTCGTCTGTCGTCGCACTCTGGCCACGCCAACTGAACCTCGCAGCTGGCGTCGATCACCCCGGTAGGCAGCCTAGCTGCTCCTAGACGGATCGGGCGTCAGCCGCGTTTCTCTCGCTCTTCAGGGCGCCTTTAAGTGGCGCGGCTAGCCTCGTGGCTTGCCGGCGACCAGGCCAGACTCAGGCTCTCGTCCACCCGAATCTGGCTCATTTCTGACCCGACGCCAGCTCTTGGTGGGCGGCGGCTCGATGCTCGGCGCGCTCGCGATCGCCGGCGCCGGCAGGAGCCTGATCGACGGGTCGGCGGCAGGTGCGTCGTCGGCCGCGGCCAACGCCATCAACGGGATTCCGGCAGCCCGCACGCCGGCGTTCCACTCGCGGCCGGACTTGCGGATCCCCGGCCTTGCGGTCGACGTGGACACCGGCACGACGGCCTCCGGCCTGATCTTTCTCGCTCCCTACGGCGGCAAGCACGGACAAAAGGGCGCTGTCATCGTCGACGGCTCGGGCTCGCCGGTCTGGGAGCAGCCGCTCAATGGTCTCGAGACGGACAACTTCCGCGTGCAGACCTACCAAGGACGACCGGCACTCACCTGGTGGGAGGGAAAGATCGAGCTGGGCCACGGCGTAGGCAGCTACGTCATCGCGAACGGTGCCTACGAACCGATCAAGCGCGTGCAAGCCGGCAACGGATTGAACGGCGACCTGCACGAGTTCCTGCTCACCTCGCGTGGGACGGCGCTATTCACCGCCTACGCCATTAGGAACGCTGATCTGAGCTCGGTCGGCGGTTCGCGAAACGGCACGATCCAGGACGCGATCTTCCAAGAGGTCGATCTCGCCAGCGGGCGCGTGCTGCTCGAATGGCACAGCCTCGATCACATCGCGTTGGCCGAGTCCTACTGGCCGGTGGGCAAACGCTGGGACTACGTCCACCTCAACTCGATTGATGTCGACGTCGCCGACGAGAACAGCCTGTTCGTCTCCTCGCGTAACACCCACACCATCTACAAGATCGACCGCAAGTCGGGCGAGATCATCTGGCGACTCGGCGGAAAGCGGAGTGATTTCGAACTGGGTACCGGTGCGGTGTTCGCTTGGCAGCACGACGCCCGCAGCCACCCCGGCGGCGTGATCACGATCTTCGACAACGAGGGTGCGCCCTTCGTCGGTGACACGCCGACGCGCGGGATCGTGCTCGTAGTCGATGAGCAGGCGATGACGGCGAGCCTGCAAAGCCAATACCTGCATCCCGTACCGCTGCAGGCCGCAAGCAAGGGCAACGTCCAGCTGTTGGCGAACGGGAACGTCTTCGTCGGGTGGGGAGCCGAGCCTTTCGTCTCGGAGTTCTCGGCGTCCGGGGAGCTGCTCTTCGACGCGCGTCTGGGCGCCGGCTATCAGGGCTACCGCGCGTTTCGTATTCCTTGGAGTGCGACGGGGGAGGGGAGTCCGAGTGTTGTGGCGAAGCGTGATGGTGCTTCGGGGACTGAGCTGTGGGTCAGTTGGAATGGTGATACGCGGGTTGTGCGTTGGCTTGTGCTTGGGGGTGGGGGGAGTGGTGCGCTGAAGTCGTTGGGGACGTTTGCGCGCAGCGGGTTTGAGACGGCGATGCGTGTCGATGGGTCGCCGCGTCGGCTCGTGGTCCGCGGTCTGGATGCGGCCGGTCGCACGCTTGGTCAGTCAGCCACACTCAGCCTCTAGGTCGCCGTCCCATCGCAGGCTCGCCGGGCAAAACACCCGGCACAGACCGTCCTTTCTCGCTGCTACGGTGGCGCCGTGAGCGCTGAGT
>PKYB01000012.1 GCA_003133565.1 Solirubrobacterales bacterium | reverse complement strand
CGCCCAGATCCTCGGTCCGGCGCCGTTGTTTCGCCTGCGGGGTCGCGAGCGAGCGCAGATCCTGATCAAGGCCGGCGACCGCACCGCTGCGATCGCCGCCGTTGGCGCTGCGCTCGCCGTCCCGGTCGGGCGCGAGGTCGCGGTCAGCGTTGACGTCGACCCGCAGTGATCGGCCTCTAAACTGGGCCGATGGCCGCAGAAGCAACCGAGCAATCCCCAGCCCCTGACAGCCCCTCAGCTGAAGAGCTGGCACGGCGCGAGGAGGCTATGGCGCAGGTGCGCAAGCTCGGCGACCCGGTGCTGAAAACGCGCGCCCTGTCCGTCTCGCGCTTTGACGATCAGCTACGCGAGCAGGTCGACCGGATGCGCGCGGTAATGGACGGCGCGCTCGGGGTGGGCCTCGCGGCAACCCAGGTTGGGATCGTCGAGCGCGTGCTCGTCTACCGCGTCGAGGAGGCCAGCCCGATCGTCGCGCTGATCAACCCGGAGATCGAGTGGCGCGGCGACGAGCTCGAGACCGCCGAGGAGGGTTGTCTCAGCATTCCGGGAGTGCACGTCGACGTCGAGCGCAACGTGCACGTGCGCGTCGGCGCCGTGGACGAGGCGGGCAGCCCGTTCAGCGTCGAGGCCTCTGGACTCGAAGCGCGCGTCCTGCAACACGAAATCGACCATCTCGACGGCGTGCTGATCCTCGACCGCACGAGCCGCGAGCAGCGCCGCGAAGCGATGCGCGCCTGGCGCGAGCTTCAGCAGACGGGGTGAGAACCGCCTACATCGGCACGGCGGCGTTCGCCGCGGCCGTGCTCGAGGTGCTCGCCGACTCGCCGCACCGCCCCCTGCTTGTGATCACCCGCCCGCCGCGGCCCCGGGGACGGGGCCGCCAGCTCGCGCCGACGCCGGTCGCCGAGACGGCGCAACGGCTCGGCATCGAAGTACGCACGCCGGCGCGGCTTGGCGATGACGCGCCAGCGCTTGCCCAGGTGCAGCCCGAGGTCGTCTGTGTCTGCGCCTACGGCGCGCTCGTGCGTGAGCCGCTGCTCTCGGACTACGAGATGCTCAACGTTCACCCCTCACTGCTGCCGCGCTGGCGCGGAGCGGCGCCGATCGAACGCGCGATCATCGCCGGCGATCGCGAAACGGGCGTTTCAATCATGCGGCTTGTCGCCGAGCTCGACGCCGGGCCGATCTGCGCGCAGGAAGCCGAGCCGAGCGGACCGGCCGACACCTTCGGCACGCTCGCCGATCGCCTGGCGGCGAGCGCCGCGCGGCTGCTGATTGCGGCGCTCGACGGTCCCCGCGTCTATAGCCCCCAACCGGATTCGGGGATCAGCTACGCGGAGAAGATCGCGCCGGCCGACCGCATTCTCGATCCGGCGCGCAGCGCGCTCGAGCTGGAGCGGGTGGTGCGGGCTTTGCACCCGCACATCGGCGCGCGCCTGGCCAACGGTCTCGGCGTGGTGCAGGCGCGCGTAACACCGGTGCCGGTGCCCGCCGGTGAGCTCGTCCTTCGCGACGGCCAGCTGCTCTTCGGTACCCGCGAAGGCGCGCTCGAGCTCGTACGCGTAAAGCCGCCCGGTGGGCGTGAGATGGACACCGCGTCCTACGTTCGCGGACATGCCATCTGACGCGCGGATCGCCGCATTTGCCGTTCTGCGGCGTACGTTCGAGCACGGCGCCTATACCGATCGGGCCTTCCAGCAGAGCGCGCGCGGCCTCGATGGACGCGATCGCGCGTTCGCGATGCGCCTCGCCTACGGCGCGGTACAGCGCCGCGCGACGCTCGACCACCTGATCGCCCAGTGCGCGGAGCGCGCGGTGACACGGCTCGATCCGCCGGTGCTCGCCGCCCTTCGCCTCGGGAGCTACGAGCTCTGCTTCATGGGCAGTGCGCCGCACGGAGCTGTCAACGACGCCGTCGAACTGGCCGGCGCCTCGCGCGGGCAGGGCCTCGTCAATGCGGTTCTGCGGCGCGTCGCCCGCGAACACACAGCGCTTCTCGCGGCAATCGATGAGCGCACACCCGAGGGTGCTGCGACGCTCCACTCGCTGCCCTTGTGGATCGTCGAGCAGTGGTGGGCCGCGTTCGGGCCGGACGCTGCGCGCGCGCTGCTGGCACGGGCCAACGAGCCTGCCGAGAACGCGCTGCGTGCCAACACGTTGCGCACCGATGCCGCCGCGCTCGCCGCGGCACTCGCCATACGGACCAGCGTCCCCGGCGATCCGCCGGAGGCCGTCTGCGTGCTCGAGCCGTTCGACGCCCACGGCTCCCCACAATGGCGCGCGGGTCTGCTGATGCCGCAGTCGCGCGCGGCGATGCTCGTCGGGCACGCGCTCGCTCCGCTGCCCGGCGAACGCGTGCTCGACCTCTGCGCCGCACCGGGGGGCAAGACGACACATCTGGCGGCGCTGATGGGCGGGCAGGGGGAGATCGTCGCGGTCGAGCGCCACCGCGGACGCGCGCTCGCGCTCGGGCGCACCGTGGCACGGATGCATGCCACCAACGTCACCGTCGAGGTCGGGGACGCTGGTTTGCCACGCGCCGGCGGTGAGCGCTTCGACCGCGTCCTCCTGGATGCGCCCTGCTCCGGCCTCGGCACGCTCAACTCGCGGCCGGACCTGCGTTGGCGCGTCTCGCCTGAAACGGTCCGCGTACTCGTCTCCGCGCAGGCGCGGCTATTGTCCGCGGCGGCTCTTGCGCTCGCTCCCGGCGGAACCCTCGTGTACTCGACGTGCACGATCTCCGCGGCCGAGAACGAGCGCCAGATTGGGGCGTTTCTCGATGAGCACCGCGACTTCGCAGCGATCGATCTGGAACCTCGCTTCCCGGCGTGGGCGCATCCGCACGCGCCCGGGCAGTTGCTCGCGCTCCCGCACGTGCAGGGTGGCGACGGGTTCTTCATCGCCGCCCTACGCCGCGACACGCCGGCAGCCGCGTGAGGCCGGCGAGCCGCGGGCGCAACAATGGCCCTATGAGCGTTGACGTCAACCTCGGACCGCTGTGCCCGAACTGCGGTGAGCCCTGGCTGCGCCCGACGAACCTGCCGGGCCGCTACCGCTGCGTCTACTGCCNNTCGACGATCGTGCGGATGGAGAGCACCGCGATGGTGAGCTGCAACAGCTGCGGCGGCAGCATGCTGATGGAAATATGAGGCCCGCCCAGCCATGAGGCTTGCCCAGCTCGCGAGCCCGCGCGTTGCGCCGTCGATCCTCGCCGCCGATTTCGCCTCGCTCGGCAGCCAGGTCGACGAGCTCCTCGATGCCGGCGCTCGGGTGATCCATATCGACGTGATGGACGGCCACTTCGTCCCGCCGATCACGATGGGACCGCTCGTCGTCAGTGCGCTGCGCGAGCGCACGAAAGCGAGCGGGGCGCTGCTGGACGTCCACATGATGATCACTGAACCTGAGCGCCAGATCGACGAGTTCGTGCGCGCCGGCGCGGACGTCATCACGGTGCACGCCGAGGCGACGCCGCACCTCAACTACGTGCTCGCCGAGATCCGTGCCGCCGGCCTCGCCGCCGGGCTCGCGGTCTGCCCCTCGACACCGCTCGCGGTCTACAGCGAGCTCGCCGCAGCAATCGACCTCGCGCTGTGTATGAGCGTCAACCCGGGGTGGGGAGGCCAGCCCTTCATCGAGGCCTCGATCGGCAAGCTCGAGCGCCTGGCGCCGCTGCTTGCCGCCGACGTCGCGATCGAGGTGGACGGTGGTATCGCGCTGGGCACCGCCGAGCGTTGCCGGGCGGCCGGCGCTCGCCTGTTCGTCGCCGGCAGCGCGGTGCTCGGCAGCAAGGACCCGGCCGCCGCCTACGTTGCGCTGGCCGACGCTGTCGGCGACCCGCGGCGGTAGAGCAGGGTGAGCGCGAGCGCGAGCACGCCGGCGGCGCCGGTGTAGCCGACCTCGGTGCGCAGCACCTGGTCGCTGATAACCCCGAGCACCATCCAGCCGACAAAGAGCGCCGCGGCGAGCAGCCAGAATCCGGCGGCTCGCGCGGCCTGGCCGCGCGCGAGCGCCGCCTGGTTGAGGGTGCCGGCGGAGAGGTGCAGGCCCATGCCGATCGCGATCAGCGCGAGGCCGAAACGATCGTAGGGGTAGTCGTAGCCGAACACGTGGTGCATCGCGAAGGGGCCGATCGCCGCCAAGCCGACCGCCACGGCGAGCGCAAAGCCCGCGATCGCCGACACCGTGAGGCGGATCGCGCGCGCGAACGCCTCACGGCCCTTGGTCACCTCAAGGCCGGCAAGGTGCGGCAGCAGCGAAGTCTGGATCGCCTGAAACAGCTGTAGCGGCGCGCGTGTGATCAGCAGCAGGTCAAAGACCGTGCTCGACAGCGGCGAGCGCGTGCCGGTCGTCGCCGCGACCGTCAGCACAGCGGCGTTCAACAACGTCTGCTCGGCCAGCTGGATGCCCGAGACCGAGATCGCAAAGCGGCCGCCGCGACGGATCGAGAGGTCGCTGACAGCTTCCTCGATGCCCTCGGCCGCGGGGCCTTCGAGCGCCGCGTCGGAGACGCTCACCGCGCCCCGCGAGCGTTGGCTGGCGCTCAGAAACGCCGCCGGAACGACGACCAGCGAGACGAACGGCGCCGCGGCGATGCCGACCGCGATCGCCGATTGGCCGTGAGCGATGCCGATCGCGGCGGCGAGGGCGAATGCGAAGCGCGAGGCGGACTCCATGAAGACCAGCCCGCCGTAGAGCGCAAAGTACTTGTGGCCCGCGAGCCAGCCGCGCGCAAAATAGCTCGCGGCATAGGCGAGCACGCCGACGACGAGGATCCAGTAGAGGGTCTGCGAGCGAAACACGCCGTGGGCGATCGTGTGATGCGCCGGCAGTGCGACGGCGAGGAAGATCAGCGCGAACGCGCCCTGGATCGACATCGCGGCACGCAGCGGCTGGCGGGCGATCCCGCGCGCGCGGCGGTCGGCGATCGTGCGCGAGAGCAGCTGCTCGATCGGCCGGTAGATCACGCAGATGATCACGAACATCACGGACCACAGCACGTCGATCCTGCCGTAGCTCGAGCGGCCTTGGGCGGAGTTGCCAAGCACGTGGCTGGCGATCGCGAAGTAAGCGAAGGTCAGGATGCCCGACGAGGCGATCCCGATCGAGAGCATCCGCGCGCCGCTCGCGTAGGAGCGCGGGCCGCGGTCAGACGTGGACAAGCACCATCGTCCAGGGGAACGGCGAGCGCGTCTCGATGACCTCGCCGTACTGGGCGCAGAGCCCGACGATCGCCGCCTTGGAGAAGTGGTTGACGTGCCCAGGCGTGTTGCCGCGCTCACGCCAATAGGCGCCGCGAGCCACGTTGAGGATACGCCAGAGCGGCTCGTGGGGGACCGACACGAGCAGATGGCGCCGCGCGCAGCGGGCCATCTCCGACAGCGTCGCGGCGGGATCGGGAACGTGCTCGAGCACCTCGGTCGCCGTCGCCAGGTCGAACTCGTCGTCGGCGAACGGCAGCTGCTCGGCGTGCTGGACGATGAACTCGAGGTTCGCCGCGCCGCGCCGCGCCCACTCGCTCGCGAGCAGCGGATCGTCGAGATCGATCCCGACCACGCGGCCGGGCGCGATCTCGCTGGCCCAGCGATGCGTCAGAACGCCCTCGCCGCAGCCGATGTCGAGCACCGATTCGGGCTCGGCGCTGATGAAGAGGTCGGCGAGGTTGCGCTCGAAGCCCGCCATCAAGAGCCGCACGACCGGGTTGCGCGAGCCGTACTTGTCAAACGTGTTGCCGGTGACGACGCCCTCAGCGGAGTGGCTCGCGCTGCTCACGCCTGGACCTTCTCGC
>PKYB01000093.1 GCA_003133565.1 Solirubrobacterales bacterium | reverse complement strand
CGCGACGTTCGTGATCGTCTACACGGCGTCCGGAACGAACAGCGGCGAGCTCTTGCCGATCGCCGCCTTCGCCGGCGCGATCGTCGGCGTGAGCGCCGCCTACGTCCTCGGCCACTCGGTCGGCGGCAGCCACAACACCGGCGCGCTGATCCTCGCCGGGGTCAGCGTCGCCGCGTTCCTGACCGCCGTGCAGACCTTCGTCCAGCAACAGCACACGCAGACGCAGACCGGCGTCTACTCGTGGCTGCTCGGCGGCTTCGCCAGCGCCGACTGGCAGCAGGTGCTCTTGGTCGCGCCCTACATCGCGATCAGCGCGACCGTTCTCTTCTTGCACCGACGGATCCTCGACGTGCTCGCGCTCGGCGACGAGGAAGCCGCGAGCCTCGGCCTCAACGTGCGCCGCGTGCGTCTCGTGATCGTCGTCGCGGCAACACTCGGCACCGCATCAGCCGTCGCGGTCAGCGGGTTGATCGGCTTCGTCGGGATCATCGTCCCGCACACCATTCGCCTGCTCGTCTCGAGCAGCTACCGCGCGCTCGTACCGCTCTCGCTGATCCTCGGCGCCGCCTTCCTCGTGCTCGCCGACGTCATCGCGCGGACGATCCTCTCACCACAGGAGCTGCCAATCGGCGTCATCACTGCGTTCTTCGGCGCGCCGTTCTTCGCCATCGTGCTGAAGACGGCACGAAGGATCGGCGCGTGAACCCCGCCCTGACCGTGGACGACGTCGCGGTGACGCTCGGGCACACAGAGGTCGTGCACGGCGTCTCGACGACCGTCGAGCGCGGCGAGTGGGTGGCGCTGATCGGTCCCAACGGCGCCGGCAAAACGACGATTCTCCGCGCCGTCGCCGGTCTGCTCCCCTTCAGCGGACAGGTGCTCTTTGACGGCGGCTCCGTCGCGAGCTCGAGCCGGCGCGAGATCGCCCGCCAGATCGCACTCGTCCCCCAGCTCCCGCAGACGCCGCCGGAGCTGACCGTCGCCGAGTATGTGCTGCTCGGAAGGACGCCCCACATCGGCTATCTCGCGAGCGAGACGCGCGCCGACCGTCTCGCCGCCGAACGCGCGATCGCCCGCCTGACGCTGCGCCCCTTCGCCGCCCGACCGCTCGGCTCGCTGAGCGGCGGCGAGCGCCAGCGCGCCGTGCTCGCCCGTGCGCTGGCCCAGGACGCGCCGATCCTGCTGCTCGACGAGCCGACCAGCGCGCTCGACCTCGGACGCCAGCAGCAGGCGCTCGAGCTCGTCGACACGCTGCGCCGCGAGGAGCAGCTAACGGTCGTCGCGGCGATGCACGACCTCAGCCTCGCCGGCCAGTTCGCCGACCGCCTCCTGTTGCTCGACCACGGCCGGATCGTCGCCGAGGGGAGCGCCGCGGAGGTGCTCCGCGAGGATCGCATCTCCTCCTACTACGGCGCCAACGTGCGTGTGATCCGCGAAGGCAAGAGCATTTTCGTACTGCCCCAGCGCGAGAGCCCGCGATGAACACGCCGATGGTCCATGGAGCGCTCGTCGAGGCCCTGACGGACGTGCTCAGCTAGATGCCCCTGGTCCTCCTGATCGGCGGCGCACGCAGCGGCAAATCGGCCCTCGCGCTGCGCCTCGCCCGCGAACAGAGCGCGCCGGTCGTCTTCATCGCCACCGCGCAGGCCGGCGATGCCGAGATGGCAGCGCGGATCGCCGCGCACGCGCTCGAGCGTCCCCCCTCCTGGCAGACGATCGAAGAGCCGCTGCAACTGCAGCGAGCGATCGATCAGGCCGCCGACGGCGATTGCGTGGTCCTCGACTGCCTCACGCTGTGGAGCGCAAACGCCCTCGAGGCACTGGGCGTGGCCGAAACGGAAGAGCACGCCAAGGCTACGGCGCGGGCGGCAGCAGCCCGGACCGGCCTGACGATCGTCGTGACCAACGAGGTAGGACTCGGGATCGTCCCGACCGACGGCGCGCTCAGCCGGACCTACCGCGACCTGCTCGGACGCGTCAACGCAATCTGGGCCGACGCCGCAGACCGCGTCTATCTGCTGATCGCCGGCCGAGCGCTCGCCCTGGCAAAGACCGATGCGCTCGGCGAGCTGCTGCCATGAGCGAGGCCGGGGGGCAAGCCCTGAGCGCCCGGCGTTGGCCGGAGCTCCGGGCGCTGGTGGCGGCCGTGACTTTTCTGACGCGGATCCCCCTCGGACGCTGGATCGTGCTCGACGGCGAGGACGTCGCTCGCGCCGGCCCGGCGTTCCCGCTCGTCGGTGCCGGTATCGGCGCCGCCGTCGGCGGGACCGCGACCGTGCTCGCGCACCCGCTCTCACCGCTACTCGCCATCGCGCTCGCGCTGACCCTCGGCGCGCTCTTGACGGGCGCCCTTCACCTCGACGCGCTCGCTGATAGTGCCGACGCCCTCGGCACCTCCTCACGCGAGCGGGCGCTCGCGATAATGCGGGACCACACCGTCGGCGCCTACGGCGTCGTCGCGGTCGCACTCGATCTGTTGATCAGGGCAGGTGCGCTCAGCGCCCTCCTCCACCACGACCATCTCCTGCGCTTTGCGATTGCGGCGGGTGCGCTGTCGCGCCTAACCCCCGTCCTGCTGGCGACCGCGCTGCCCTACGCCCGGGACGGAAGCGGCGCCGGAGACTCGCTCACGCAGGGCGGTCCGGTGCGCGCGGTCGTGGCGGGCGTCGTCGCGGTCGCGATCGCTGTCATCCTAGTCGGGGTGTCTGGAGCCGCCCTTACCGCCTGCGCCATAGCGACCGCCGCTGTCCTCGCGCTCGCCTTTCGCCGCTGGCTCGGCGGCGTCACCGGCGATGCGCTCGGTGCCGGCGTCGAGCTGACCGAGCTCGTGGTGCTCATCGTCGCGGTCGCGCTAACCGGTGCCGGCGGATGAGCCTCGCAAGCGGCACCGACCTCGACGTCGCCCAGCCCCCGGTGACGCACCAGATCACTCGCCTCGTGCTGGCGCGCCACGCCCAGCCGACTGAGGATGCGCGCGGTCGCTGTTACGGCGCGCTCGACGTCGGCCTCTCGGCGGCCGGTCGCCGCCAGGCGCGCCTGCTCGCCGCCACGCTCGCGCGGACGCCACTTGCCGCGCTCTACTCGAGTCCGAGCCGCCGCGCGCGCGACACGGCAGCGCCAGTCGCAGAGACCCACGGCCTCGAGCCGATCATCGACGAGCGGCTGAGCGAGATCGACTTCGGCGACTTCGAGGGTCGCCGCTACGAGGAGCTCGAACAGGCCTATCCCGAGCTCTTCCAGCAGTGGATGACGACGCCGACGCGCGTGCAGTTTCCCGGCGGTGAGAGCTACCGCGATCTGCGGGTACGCGCGCTGGAGGCGTTGGAAACGATCCGTCGACGGCATGCGGGCCAGATCACGGCGATCGTCTCGCACGGCGGCGTGCTGCGGGCGATTCTGACCGCCTGCCTCGAGATGCCAATCGAGGCGAGCTTTCGCCTCGACCAAAGTCACGGCGCGATCAGCATCATCGACTGGGTCGATGCGGTACCGATCGTCCGTGTGGTGAATGCCCAGCCATCGACGGTCGCGTCCGCGCGACAGGGACTTCTGCCGCTCCTTGCCGACGCGCAATCAGCCACGAAAGCCACACCGTGAGCGTCGGCGAGCGTTTCGAGCGGCCGGTGCTCCCGGTCGAGCTCGACGATTCACGCGCCAGCGAGCGCCGCGAGGATCCGTCCGGCTGGCGCTTTGACGATGCCGCCCGCGCGGGCGTCTGGCGGGCAATCGGCGAACGTCGCGACATCCGCCGCTTCCGCCCGGATCCGCTCCCTCCGCCCCTGCTGCGTCGCCTGCTCGCAGCCGCGCACAGCGCGCCATCGGTCGGCTTGATGCAGCCGTGGCGTTTTATCGTGATCGAGAACGAACAGACCAAGGCGGCGATGCAGGCGCTCGCCGCGCGCGAACGCCTCGTTCAAGCCGAGCACTTCGACGAGCGGACGCGGCAATACCTCGACCTCAAGCTCGAGGGGATCCGCGAAGCGCCGCTCAGCATCTGCGTCTGTTGCGACAGCGACAGTGCTGGCAGGGAGGTGCTCGGCCGACACACGATCCCCGACACCGACATCTACAGCACCTGCCTCGCGATCGAGAACCTTTGGCTCGCGGCGCGCGCCGAGGGCGTGGGCGTCGGCTGGGTGTCCTACTACCAGCCGGATGATGTCCGTGCGCTGCTCGGGCTGCCCGAGCACGTCACCCCGGTCGCCTGGCTCTGTATCGGCTATCCCGACGAGCGGCCTACGCGGCCGGGCCTCGAACGCACGGGTTGGGGCCGGCGGCGATCGCTTGCCGAATTCGTGTTCGCCGAGCATTGGGGCGAGCTGATGGCACCGGTACAGGAGCCGGCAGCGAGCCGTTCTCAGAGGTCTGGTTCGGGCGTTGCGGCGCCGGACTGGTGGCAGCGACTCGCGGCAGGAATCGTCCCGGGCGACCCAAATGCGGCGGTAGCAGTCCGCGACGCCTCCGATGAGCTAGTCAAACCGCTCGGCAGTCTCGGCAGCCTCGAAACGCTGATCGAACGCTGGGCGATGGCCACCGGCGGGCCGCCACCGACCAGCCTGCACGCCGGCATCCTCGTGCTCGCGGCCGATCACGGCATTGCCGGGCAGGGCGTCAGCCTCTTTCCGGCGCGAGTGAGCGCCCAGGTTGCGGGCGCCGCGGCGCGCGGCGAGACGGCGATTGGCGTGCTCGCTCGTGCGCTCGACGCGGAGCTCGTGGTCGCCGACATCGGCCTCACGGGCGATCCGGTACCAGCGCTGCGCGACTGGCGTGTCGCGGCGGGAAGCGCCGATATCACAACGGGACCGGCGCTGTCAGCGGGACAGCTGCGCAGCGGGATCGAAGCCGGCTTCGCGCTCGCGGCCGACCTTGCCGAGCGCTGCGAGGTGATCGTGCTCGGCGAGATCGGCATCGCCAACACGACCGTCGCCGCCGCACTGCTCGCCGCGCTCACCGGGTTGCCGCCAAGCGCGGTCTGTGGGCGTGGTACCGGCCTCGACGCCCAGGGCCTCGAACACAAACGAAAGCTGGTCGCCGCTGCGCTCGCCGCGAACACGCCCGACCGGACCGATCCGCTCGAGTGCCTGCGTCGCGTCGGCGGGCTCGAGTTCGCCGCGCTCTGCGGCGCGCTGCTGGGGGCTGCCGACGCGCGGCGCCCGGTGGTGCTAGATGGCTTCGCTACCGCTGTGGCGGCGCTCGTCGCCTGCCGCCTCGAGGCGGCGCTGCGCGACTACTTGATCGCCGGACACCGCTCGGCCGAACCCGCGCACGGCCACGTCCTGACCGAGCTCGGGCTCGAACCGCTGCTCGACCTGCGCCTGCGCCTCGGCGAAGCCAGCGGCGGTGCGCTGGCGCTGCCGCTGATTACCCTCGCCGCCCGCCTGCACAGCGAGATGCGACGCTTCGACGAAACAGCCGTAGAAAGTAGCGGCGCCAAACAGCGCGGCACGGTGTAAGGACGGCGGGCGCGTCTGGTGCGACGCCACGTTCGCACCAAGACTCCTCGTCAAGCCCGCCCCGGCAGTGCCAGTGGCGCGCTAGCTGACGGGCTTGCTTCCCGGCGCCAGCGGCAGCGGTTCGGCAATGTCGTTGACCACGGCGACGGCGAAGTGGCCGTCGAGCGTGCCCGCTGCGAAAGCCTGTTCGGCGTCGTCAACGCCCGCCGCGTCGGTTCCGGTGATGAACCAGACCGGCGGCTNNGCCGCAACGAGCCCGGTCCCGGCGCCAAAGGTCTGCTTGACCGCACCATGGGCATTAAGCAGCTCGAGCTTGCTCCCGCCGTCGATGAAGCGCGCGAAGACGCCGCTTGTCGACGGTCCGTCGCGCAGCTCCTCGGCAGCAGGGTCGGTGGTTATCGTCGCGTAGGGCCCGACGAGCACCCGCAGCGACAAGTTGTACTCCGAGCACTCAAAGCAGCCGAGAGCGGCCGGGATGCCGTAGGTGGCGAGCTGGTCGAGGACGCTAGTGCAGGCCGAGGCCTTCGTCTGCGTACACTCGATCCGCGTCGGGTAGCGCTGGCCGCCGTAGCCGCCGAGGAACGGCGCGGGATAGGAGCCGACGACGGCGGCAATGGTCTTGGCAGCGGCGTTGTCGTGGCGGTCCCACCAAACCTGGTCACCGCTGTGAAGCTTTGTCGCCGCCGCGCTCTTCGTCGGCCTAACGCCGTTGATGTAAAAGGACCAGCCCGTCGCCTGGCCCTGCGAGCTGCCGGCGGCGAGGTCGTTGATCGACACGACCGACCCTCCCCGGGGCGCTGTCACGGTCGCGTTGCGCTCGAGCATCCCGAGCACCGTGTCGGCGCCCGCGGTCTTTGGCGCGCTCACGTTTAGCACGGTCTGTGCGCCGAAGCCCTGCGTCACGAGCAGCGAGTAGTGGGTCGCAGTCGTAGCCGTGCCGGATTCGAGGCCGCAGCCGCAGAGGAGCAAGGTCGCGAGCCCTATCGCGAGCCCTACAACCAGCCTGCGGTTTCTGGTGAGCGTTGGGCGTCTGGCGATCATCGCTCACGTCGCAGTGCCCGCCGGTGTCCATGCCAGCGACCTTTAACGGGTCGGATCCTAGCGCTCTGGCAGACTTGACTGCGCCGATGACCGTCAACCTCACGCGCATTTACACGAAGCTCGGCGACGACGGCGAGACCCATCTCGGCGACATGAGCCGCGTGGCAAAGACCGACCCGCGGATCGAGGCTTACGGCGACGTCGATGAGCTCGGCGCGCATATAGGCGTCGCGATCACGACGCCGGGGATGCCCGAGCGGACCGTCGAATGGCTGGGCCGGATCCAGAACGACCTATTCGATCTCGGCGCCGATCTCGCGGTGCCGGAGGGCGGCACGCGAGAGCGACTACGACTACATCCCTCGCAAGTCAGCTGGCTCGAGAGCGCGTGCGATGAGGTCAACGAGGGGCTCGAGCCGCTGCGATCGTTCCTATTGGCCGGCGGCAACCCGGCAGCCGCCTGGCTTCACGTCTGTCGTACGGTCTGCCGACGCGCCGAGCGGCGCGTTGTCGCGCTCGGCGAAGCTGTCAACCCGCAGACGCGCCACTATCTCAACCGCCTCAGCGACCTGCTCTTCATACTCGCGCGCGAGGCAGCCCAGGGTGCGGAGTCGCTCTGGGAACCGGGTCGCTACCGCCAGCCGTAGCCGGCACGCTCGGTCGCATCGCAACGGTGACCGATGCCGCGAGCAGGGCGGCGAGCAACGCGATCAGGACTGCACCAACCAGAAGCGAGGCGTGGACCGAGGCGTAGGTCGCCGCGATGCGTGTGCTCACAAGGAGCAGGCCAAACGCACCACCAATCACCAGGCCCAGCGCCGCCAGCGGCACGAAGAGCACATCCACCCGTAGCGTCTCCGCGGCGGGCTCGTCGCGCACAGGCCAGCGCTCCTGGCCCCACCAGAGCACCGCGATCGCAAGCGAGACCCACACCGCGGCAACTAGGTAACCGCCGAGCACGTCACTCGGAAAATGCCAGTGGAGGATCAGGATTGAGTAGCTCACGCCGATCGCCAGCGCACAACCAAGCACCGCAACGATCGGCCGCGCCACGGCCGGCGCAACCAGCACCGCACAAAGACCAAGCGTCATGGCCGCCGTCGCATGTCCACTCGGCCACGACGCCGCGGCAATCTGGTGGCCCGGACCGAACC
>PKYB01000074.1:3251-49897 GCA_003133565.1 Solirubrobacterales bacterium | reverse complement strand
TCGTCTGCACGAGCACGCGGCCGGCGACGCGGCCGCGGCCGGTGCGCCCAGCGAGCTGCGCGACCAGCGCGAAGGTCCGCTCCTCGGCGCGGAAATCGGGGAAGCGCAGCGTGGCGTCGGCGTCGAGCACGACGCCCAGCGCGACACCGTCGAAGTCGTGTCCCTTGGCCACCATCTGCGTGCCAATCAACACACCGGCGGCGGCCCGGTCGAAGCGCTGCAGGACCTCGGCTGCGCGGCCTTTGAGCGTTGCGACGTCGGCATCGAGGCGGAACACCGGGTAGTCCTCCTCTCCCAGCGCATGAGCCAGCTCGTGCTCGAGACGCTCGGTGCCGAGGCCATGGCGAGCCACGCCAGCCGACCCGCAGACATCGCAGCACGTCGGCACGCGCTCGCGGTGGCCGCAGTGGTGGCAGGCGATCATCGCCTCGGCACGATGCAGCACGAGCGCCACGTCGCACTCCGGGCAGCCCCAGACCTTGCCGCACGATCGGCAGGAGAGGAAGTTCGACCAGCCACGTCGGTTCAGCAGCACAATGCCCTTGCCACCGCTGCGCCGCAGCTCGCCGAGCGCGTGCACCGTCTGCTCGTGCAGCGCGCCGCGGACATTGCGCATGTCGAGTATTTCGACGCCGGGTAGGACGCCACCGTCGGCACGCGTCGCGAGGGGCAGCTGGCGGAGCGACGCAAAGCTTTCGGGTCGCGGCGTCGCGCTGCCGGCGACCAGTACCGCGCCAGCCTGCTCGGCGCGATGTGCCGCGACGCGTCGCGCGTCATAGCGCGGGTCTCCCTCGTGCTTGTAGGAGGAGTCGTGCTCCTCGTCGATCACGATCAGCCCAAGGCGCTCGATCGGCGCGAAAACCGCCGAGCGCGGACCGACACAGATTCGAGCTTCACCGCTGCGCAGTCGCAGCCACTCGTCGCGGCGCTCGCCGGCCGACAGACGCGAGTGCGCTACGGCGACCGTTTCGCCGAAGCGCTCGACGAACCGCGCAACCGTCTGCGGTGTCAGGCCGATCTCCGGCACGAGCACGATTACGCCGCGATCCTGCTCGAGCGCCGCCGCAGCGGCCTGGAGGTAAACCTCGGTTTTGCCCGAGCCCGTCACCCCGAACAGCAGGATGCTCTCGTGAGCGCGCGCAGCGAGTGCCTCGTCGATCGCGGCGACGGCCAGGCGCTGATCGGCGTTCAGCATCGCCGGGGGGCCGTGGCTCGCGCCGACCGCGACGTGCTCGGGGGCGCGGCGCAGGGCGTGCGCGCTGAGCTCGAGCAGCTTGCGCGCCTCGAGCCGGCGCAGCGTGCCGTGGTCGACCGCCAGCGCGCTGGCCCGCGTCGGCCCGAGCCGCGCAAGCTGCTCGAGCAGCGCGCGCTGGCGCGCCGTCAGGCGCACGCCGCCGCTCAGCGCTTGAACGCCGGCGTCGGTGAGCTCGGCGACCAGGCGAACGAGGCCCTGGCTATCAGCGCCAGCTCCGACCGGCAGCACGAGCGACAATGCCCGAGCGTGAGTCGAGCAGTACTCGCGCGCGACCCAGTCCGCGAGCTCAACGAGGTCGGCAGGCACGTCGTCGGCAACCGTGCTGTGCGGTGCGCGCAAGCGCTCGTCGGCGATGTCGCTGTGCTCGGCGAGGCCGACGACGACGCCCAGCAACTCCTGACGCCCGAAGGGAACGACGAGCAGCGACCCGATGTGCACGCTCGCGCGCCACTCATCGGGCAGGGCGTAGTCAAATGGGCCACCCAGAGCGCGCGCGCTCGTGAGCGGCTCGACCTGAGCGATCGCAGCCACGGTCAGTCGAGCCTAGCGGCGGCTGCGGTCGTCGCGGCCGACCCGGCGAGCACATGTTCGGCCCAACGTGTCATCCTCACGTTGGAGATGACCGAGCGGGTGCCCACGGGCCGTGACGGCTACGTGAGCCAGGAATCCCTCACGCTCACGGTTGGCTGTGAATTTGGACTGGACTCGGTCCAGCCGGCGGGCGCCGTCCTGCAGGTCGCGCCGCTGCTGACAGTGGGCGTGTCCGTCAACGCCGAGCGCTGGGACACGCGCGCGCGCCACCACACCTATCTCGACCAGTACGGCAATCGCTGTGAGCGCTTCGAGCTTGAGCGCGGCGCTTCGCGAATCAGCTATGAGGCGGAGGTGAGGCTCGTCGCGCCGGCTGACGTGATCGAGCCGGGGGCGCGCGAGGTGGCCGTGCAATCGCTGCCTGACGAGGTGATGAACTTCATCATGCCGAGTCGCTTCTGCTTGCCCGACGAGCTTGGCCACGAGGCGTGGCAGCGCTTCGGCGATCTTGCGCCGGGCTGGTCACGCGTGCAGACGATCGTCGACTACGTCCACGGTCACCTCGAGTTCGTTCCGGGCTCGTCGAACCCTTGGACGACCGCTGCCGACGCCTACCGCGCCGGCCAAGGGGTTTGTCGTGACTTCGCCCATCTCGCGATCACGTTCTGTCGTGCACTGAACATCCCGGCCCGGTACGTGTTCGGCTACATCCCGGCCATCGACGTGCCGCTGCCGGCCGAGCCGATGGACTTTGCGGCTTGGTTCGAGGCCTACCTCGGCGGGCGCTGGCACACCTTCGACGCGCGCAACAACAGGCCCCGCATCGGGCGCGTGATCGTTGGCCGCGGTCGCGACGCCGTCGACGTGGCGTTGATCACATCGTTTGGACCGCTGACGATGACCGGCTTCGAGGTCCGTGCCGAACAGCCAAGCGCGGGCGTCGCGCAGTAACCATCCGCCACCGCAGACCGCGGCCGGCGCCCTCAGGCGAGCGCGACCGACAGCCCGGCCGCTTCGCGCAGCGCGTCGGCCTTGTTCGTCTGCTCCCAGGTGAAGTCCGGATCCGGGCGGCCGAAGTGACCGTAGGCTGCGGTCTTCTGGTAGATCGGGCGGTGCAGGCGCAGCTCCTCGCGAAACGAGCCGGGGCGCAGGTCGAAGTGCTCGGCTACGAGCTCGGCGATGCGAGCGCGGCTGATCTTCTCGGTGCCGAAGGTCTCGACCATCACCGAGACCGGGTGGGCGACGCCGATCGCGTAGGCGACCTGCAGCTCGACGCGGTCGGCNNGAACGCGCCGCCGCCGTGGCGCGCCATGCCGCCGTAGGTGTCGACGATGATCTTGCGCCCGGTCAGGCCGCAGTCGCCCATCGGACCGCCGATCACGAAGCGACCGGTCGGGTTGACGAGGAACTCGGCGCGCAGCTCGGCCTCGTCGTAGAGGCCCTCCGGCAGCGCCGGCAGCACGACATGCTCCCAAAGGTCCGGTTTGATCTGCGTCTCGCAATCGATCCCGTCGGCGTGCTGGGTCGAGATCAGCAGTTTCTCGATCGCGACCGGGCGGCCGTCGCGGTAGCGGACGGTGACCTGGGTCTTGCCGTCGGGACGCAGGTAGGGCACGAGGCCGGTCTTGCGGACGTCGGCGAGCCGCTCGGCGAGGCGGTGGGCGAGCGAGATCGGCAGCGGCATCAGCGTGTCGGTCTCGTTCGTCGCGTAGCCGAACATCATCCCCTGATCGCCGGCGCCGGCGACGTCGAGCTTGTCCTCGGAGGTGTCGGCGCGCGTCTCGTAAGCCTGGTTGACGCCCTGCGCGATGTCCGGCGACTGGCGGTCGATCGCGTTGATCACCGCGCAGGTGTTGGCGTCGAAGCCGTAGGTCGCGTCGTCGTAGCCGATCCGCCGCACCGTGTTGCGGGCGATCTCGGGGATGTCGACGTAGGTGCTCGTCGAGATCTCACCGGAGACGACGATCAACCCGGTGTTGACGAGCGTCTCGCAGGCGACGCGACCGTAGGGGTCGTCGGCGAGCACGGCGTCGAGCACGCCGTCGGAGATCTGATCGGCGATCTTGTCCGGGTGCCCTTCCGTCACCGACTCCGACGTGAACAGGAATTCGGTCTCAGCGGTCTCACTCAAGGCGGGCACCCTCACAGGCTGTCAGCGGTATGGACACAAAAAGAGTGGCAAAAGATAGCGAACGCTTCATCGGCGCTCGGATCGTCGCTGGCCGCGCTCGACGAAATCGAGGATCAGTGGCACGCCGTCGAGCCCGTAACGGGAACGCATGCGGTTCTCGATGAAGTATGCATAGTCGCGGGTCACGCGGGCGCGCGAGTTGCACTGCAGGGCGAAGCGTGGCGGGCTTGTACCGATCTGCGTGAGGTAGAGCAGCTTCAGCCGGTGACCCTGCTTCGCCGGCGGTTGGCGCGCCTGGACGACCTCGGCGAGGAAGCGGTTGAGATCCGGCGTCGGGATGCGCGCCGCGCGCCGGTCACCGAGCGCGATCGTCTCGCTCAGCAAGCGCGCGACATTGCGTCCCGTGATCGCCGAGGCACTCAGCAGCCGCGGGCGCAGGCGCAGCTTCTCGGCAACACGCGCGCGCTCGTATTCGAGGTCGAGCGTCGGCGACTGGACGTCCCATTTGTTGAGCACGAGGAGCGTCGCGCACTGGCTCTTCATCGCGAGCTCGGCGATCCGCAGGTCCTGCGCGGTGACGCCGTCGCTGGCGTCACAGACGACGAGGGCGACATCGGCGCGCTCGGCCGCGCGCTGCGAGCGCAGCGTCGTGTAGTACTCGACCGACTCGCTGACCTTTGCCTGCCGGCGCATCCCCGCCGTATCGACAATCACGAGCCGACGCCCGTCGACCAACAGCGGCAGGTCGATCGCGTCGCGCGTCGTGCCGGCCAGCTCGGAAACGATCACCCGCTCCTCGCCGGCGAAGCGATTGACGAGCGAGGACTTGCCGACGTTCGGCCGACCGATCACCGCCAGGCGAATCGTCTCGTCCCCGACGGCGGGTTCGCGCTCGGGCGCGGGCAGAAGCTCGATCAGCCGGTCGAGCAGGTCGCCGGTCCCCAGGCCCTGGGTGGCCGAGACGGCGATCGGCTCACCGAGGCCGAGCCGGTGAAACTCGGCGGCAAGGCTCATGTCGAGCGCCGTGTCGCACTTGTTCGCCGCGATCAGGGTCGGTTGGCCCGAGCGGCGCAACAGGTCGGCGATCTCATCGTCGCCGGGGCGGCAGCCGGCGCGCGCGTCGACGACGAGCATTGCCACATCGGCGTCGGCGAGGCCGACGCGCGCCTGCTCGCGGATCGATCCGGCGAGCGGATCCTCATCGGCAAAGTCGACGCCGCCGGTGTCGATCAGCGTGAATGTACGCCCGTTCCACTCGCAGTCGAGCTCTTTGCGGTCGCGCGTGATCCCCGGCCGCTCGTGCACGATCGCCTCACGCGTCTGTGTCAGGCGGTTGACGAGCGAGGACTTGCCAACGTTTGGGTAGCCGACTACTGCAACCTTGGTCATGTTGGCCAGTATGACTGTGCGGGCTGTTGCGCCCGCGCAAGCCGGCTCGGCTACTTGCCGCCGAGCGAGTACGCGACGAGCTCTGGGTGATCGTGCGCCACCTTGGGGTTGGGCAGCCCGGCGCCGACGATCAGCATGTTCTCGGTGACCGCCGGGGAGCCGTTGATGCCGTCTGAGGTCTGCGCGCTCCAAAGCACGGCGCCGGTCTTGTTCGACAGCGCGTACAGCATGCCGTTGGTGGCTGCAGTGAAGACGACGTCGTTCGCAACCGTTGCCGCGCCGTCCACGACCGTGTTGAAGCGGTGGGCCCAGATCACGCCGCCCGTGGCAGCGTCGACCGCCGCCAGCCCGCCGGTTTCCGACAGGTTCTTCGGCGCCGCCGGTCCCGTGGTGGCCGATTCCTCAAGACAGAGATCGATCCAGGGAACGTAGACGACGCCCGCGGAGTAGGCCATCGGCGACAAGACGCCGCCGAGCGGTCCAGGACACACGAGCACCGGCTTGGCGGGCAGCGGACCGTACTCAGCGGCGTTGTGCGCGCCGATGTTCAGCAGCCAGAGTTGCCGTCCGTCGCTGGCGCGGAAGGCGACGACCTTGCCGGACTTTCCGGTGCCGATCACGACCTCCGTGCGCTTGCCAGCGATCTTCTGCGTCGCGACGATCGGCGAGTCCTGAAAGTCGTGGTCGCGCACGTCGTGCGGCGTGACCTGGTCGTACCAGAGGAGCTTGCCGCTGCTGGCATCGACGGCGACCATCGAGTCCGTATAAAGGTCCGGGCCGGGCCGGCTCTTGGCGTTGGCGTCGGAGGACGTCGGATACACGGGCGAGGGATTGCCGGTCCCAAAGAACACGCGACCGTGGCTGTCGACCGCCGGCGGGTACCAGAGTCCGCCGCCACCGTTGACCTTCGGGTCGCCCCAAAGCGCGCTCCCACCCTTGATCGTAGAGAAGCTCCACTCAGTCGCGCCGGTCTTCGCGTTGAGCTCGTAGACGATGCCGTAGGCGCCGCCCGTGTAGAAGTTGTAAGCGCTGCCGGGGATCGTCGAGATCAGCACCTTGCCGTCGTAGAACTGCGGCGCGCTGTCGATGCCCTCACGGTCGTTCTGGATCAGCGAGTGGATCCAGACCTGCTTGCCGCTCGCGAGATCGAGCGCGAACGCCGAGCTCTCGGTCGCGCCGAAGATCAGTCCATCGCCGATCGCCAGACCGGTCGGTCCGCCGGATGGCACGAGGCTGTTGTACTTGCGCTCCCAGATCACGGCGCCCGTGTTCGCGTTCAAAGCGAAGACGTTTGACTTCGGGCTCTCGAAATAGACGACGCCTCCGAGCACGAGCGCAGTCGTCGTGTAGGCCCCGTATTCGCCGAGGTCGGGCAGCTTGAACGTCCACTTCGGCTTCAGCGTCGCGACGTTGGCCGCATCGATCGCCGTGTCGGTGTCGGCGCGCGTGTTCGAGAGGTCGTAGTTGGGCGACGGCCAGCCGGCGGTCGCGCTCGCCACCCGTGACGGCTTGCTGGCCGAATGCTTCGCACCGGCGATCGCGACGGCGGAGGACGCGCCCCCGGCGCATGCGGCGAGCGCTAGCAGCAGCAACCAGCCGCGCCGTCCCAGCCGGAGCCGGTCAGCGCTCGCCGGCAATGCTCGCCACAAACTCGACCACCGAGCCAGTATCCCCTTTTGTGGCGTCGAGCGGCGCCCCCTGAGGACGTCCGTGATTTTGTACACGTCGCCCACGCCGGAGTCTCAGGCGTCCTGGCTCCCCCCGTTGGCCGTGGCGGCGAGCTCGACGACCCGCTCGACGACCTGCTCGAGCGAAAGGTCGGTCGTGTCGATCACCGTCGCGTCGGGCGCGGCTTGTAGGGGGCTGTGGACGCGCGTTCTGTCGCGTACGTCGCGCTCGTTCACCGGTTCGCCGCGGCGGCGAGCGCGCTCAGCGGGGCTTCCTGTGAGGAAGATCTTGAGGTCGGCGTGGGGCGCGACGACGGTTCCGATATCGCGGCCCTCGGCGACCCAATCGCCAGTCGCGAGCAATTCGCGCTGCTGGGCGACTAGCGCGGCGCGAACATCGGGATCGGTGGCAACCTCGGAGGCTCGCGCGGAAACCTCGGCCCGGCGGATCGCGGCGCTGACGTCGCGGCCGTCGATCCGGACGCGAGAGCCGAGCTCAATCTGGATCGACGCGGCGAGCTCTGCCGGCGTGTGGTCCGGATCCTCGAGACTCGCAAGGGCGACGCAGCGGTACATCGCGCCGCTGTCGAGATAGCGGGCCTGAAGGCGCGCCGCGACGAGACGCGACACGCTTGACTTACCGGCGCCAGCTGGCCCGTCGACCGCGACGATCACGCCGCGAGTCCCGCGAGGTCCTCGAAGAACGCGGGGTAGGTCTTGGCGACGCAGCCCGGGTTTGCCACCTCGACGCCACTGACGCGCAGGCCGAGCAGCGCGAGGCTCATCGCCATGCGGTGGTCGCCGTAGGTCTCGAAGCGCGCCGCGACCACCGGACCGGGAACGACGACAAAACCATCCTCCTCCGCCGTCGCCTGGATGCCGGCGCGACGCAGCTCGGCCACGATCGCGGCGATCCGGTCGGTCTCCTTGCGGCGGATGAAGCCGATACCGCGAACGCGAGTCGGCCCTTCGGCGAAGACCGCCACCGCGGCGAGCGTCTGTGCGGTGTCCGAGATGTTCGACATGTCGACATCGACGCCGCGCAGTGGGCCGCTGCCGGTGACCGTTAGCGCGTCGCGCCCCCGCTCGACCTGCGCGCCCATTTGCTCGAGGACGTCGAGGAACGCGACGTCGCCCTGGATCGAGTCACACCCGAGCCCGGGAACGCTAACGCGCCCACCGCTGATCGCCGCGGCGGCGAAGAAGTAGGAGGCGGCGCTGGCGTCCGGCTCGATGGCGAACTCGCGCGGCTCGTACTCCGCGGGCAGAACGCGCAGACCGTCACTCGCGACACCGAACGCGGCCATCACCGCGCGCGTCATCTCGACGTAGGGCACGGACACGAGCGGCGAGGTCAGCTCGACCGACAGTCCCCGCTCCAGCCGCGGCCCGGCGAGCAGGAGCGCCGAGAGAAATTGGCTCGAGATGTGCCCCGCAAGCCTCACCTCGCCGCCGACCGCCGGTCCGCGGACTGCGAGCGGCAGATGGCCTGCCTCCTCCAGCGCGTGAACCGTGGCGCCGATTGCACCGAGCGCGTCGATGAGCGGTGCGAACGGTCGCGCGCGAAGCTGCGGGTCGCCGTCGACGACGCACTCCGCCGTGCCGGTCGCGATCGCAGGGAGGATGAAGCGCGATGTCGTCCCCGACGCCGACGCGTCGACCCGGGTCAGGCGTGTCGCGGCGAGCCGCCCGCCGCGGACCGTCACAACGCAACTCTCCTCGTCGCGCTCAACTCTCGCCCCGAGTGCTTCTACGGCGCCCATCATCGCGCGTGTGTCGTCGGCGAACAGTGCGCCATGCAGGACGCTCGTCCCGTCGGCAAACGCCGCGCACAGGAGTGCACGGTTCGTGATGCTCTTCGAGCCGGGGACACGCACCACCGCATCCGGCGGCGCCGTCAGCGGCTCGACGCGCGCGACCGCCGCCGCGCTCACGCCCGCGCCACCGGGATGCCGAGCTCGCCGACCAGAACCGCCGCGCGCTCGGTCTGAGCCTCGCCCGCGATCCACAACGCGACGACGCCCTGGCTGCCGTCGCGCGCCGGCGAGAGCGCCATGTCGACGATGTTGATCCCGGCGCGCCCGAGTGCCAGCGCGATCTCTGCCACGATCCCCGGCCGGTCTGTCACCGCCGCGCGCAACTCGAAGACAGCGCCACCGACAAGGCCCGCGCCGAGCAGAGCGTCGCGGTCGATGCGCGCCGCGTCGTTCCAGCGCTCGATCGCGGCGCGATCGGCGGCAGCGAGCGCCGCACGCACATCGCCCAGGCGCTCCTGTACCTCGTCGATCAGCGTCACGAGCATCTCGCGGTTCGACAGGTAGATGTCGGGCCAGATCGTCGCGCTGGCACCGGCGACGCGCGTCGCATCGCGGAAGCTGGGGCCGGTCGCGGGGACCGTTTCGCCACCCGCGAGCGCGTGGGCAGCCTGCGCGACGAGCACGTTTGCGAAGACGTGCGGCAGGTGCGAGACCGACGCCATCACACGGTCGTGGTCGGCGGCGTCGATCGCCGTGGGCTGGGCGCCGATTCGAGCAAGCGTCTTGTGCAGGCGCTCATAGAGCGCGCCCGAGGTTCCCGGTCCGGGAGTCAGATACCAAGTCGCGCCCTCGAAAAGGTCGGCGCGCGCGTGCTCGACGCCGGAGGTCTCGGCCCCCGCTAGCGGGTGGCCACCGATGAAGCGCTCGTCGGCCCGGCCGGCCACGAGCTCGCGCTTGGTCGACCCGACGTCGGTCACTGCGCAGTCGCCCCCCGCGGCCAAAAGCACCGCATCGATCGCGCCCGGCAGCGCGCTGACGGGCGCCGCGACAAACACGATCTCCGCCCCCTCGGCGGCCGCCGCCGCGCTAGCAGCGACCTCCCCAATCGCGCCGCGGCGCAGCGCCTCATCGCATACGCGCGCCGCGGGATCGAAGCCGACCACCGTCGCACCGAGGCGCTCCTGCACGGCAAGGCCGATCGACCCGCCGATCAGCCCGACGCCGACGATGCCGACGTTCACGCGCTGCTGAGCGCCTTGCCCGCGATCTGGGCGGCCCGTTCAACCAGCGCCGCGTACTCGGCGAACTCGTCGGCGCGCAGTGCCTGCGGCCCGTCGCAGATCGCCTCCTCAGGGTTCGGATGGACCTCGACAATGATTCCGTCCGCACCGGCGGCCGCCGCCGCCAGCGACAACGGTCCGACGAGGTCGCGCCGCCCCGCTGCGTGGCTCGGATCGACGACTACGGGCAGGTGCGAGAGCTGCTTGAGCACCGGGACCGCCATCAAGTCGAGCGTGTAGCGGTAGGCCGTCTCGAAGGTGCGGATCCCGCGCTCACAGAGCATCACCTGCTCGTTGCCCTCTTTGAGCACGTACTCGGCTGCCAGCAGCAACTCTTCGAGCGTCGCCGAGAGGCCGCGTTTGAGCAGCACCGGCACGCCGGTACGGCCAACCTCTGACAGCAGCGTGTAGTTCTGCATGTTGCGCGCGCCGATCTGCACCACATCCGCGACCTCAATCACCGCCTCGATGTCGCGGACATCCATCAGCTCGGTGACGATCGGCAACCCGGTTTCCAGCTTGGCCTCGGCGAGCAGCCGCAGCCCGGCCTCGCCGAGACCCTGGAAGGCGTAGGGCGAGGTGCGCGGCTTGTAGGCACCGCCGCGCAGCATCGAGGCGCCGCCGTCCTTGACCGCGCGCGCGGTGTCGAACAGCTGCTGACGCGACTCGACGGTGCACGGCCCGGCGATCAGCGCGAAATGCTCGCCGCCGATCCTGCGGCCGCCGATCTCGAAAACCGAGCGCTCACCGGCCCGCAGTTGGGATGAGGACAGCTTGTATGGCTTGAGGATCGGCACGACCTGCGCGACGCCGGGGGCGCCTTCGAGCTCGAGCCGCGCGACGTGCTCGCGGTCGCCGATCGCGCCAATCACGGTCACCTCTTCGCCCTTGGAAATGTGTGCTCGCGCACCGACGCTCTCCACGCGCGCGACGACGTGAGCGATCTCGTCCTCGCTCGCCGTCGGTTTCATCACAATCATCATCGGTCTGGTCCTTTCAAGTTCGTCTGGAAGCTTATTGACGAGGCTGCGCTTGGCGTGAACGATGCCTTGCGCGGGTGGAGACGGCGCTCGGCCCCGGAGGGCCCCAGTTCGGAGCTTGCCGCGTCGCGCTCAGCGCAAACGCAGGTCCGAGCGCCTAGCTAAATCGCCAGGACCAGGCGTAATAGCGATAGCTGGCGCCCGCGAGCCCACGCACGTAGCCGGGCACGAGTGAACCCGTGCCTGCGCGGTGAGCCGATCGGTCGCTTGCGGAATGCATCGCTTTGGAAGGTGTAGCAGATCCTGAGGGCAATCTCGACCGCGAACCATCGTCTTGGCGGTCTGTGTGGGCCGCGAGCGACGCTCTTCACGACGAGAGCGCTACAGCAGCGCGCTCAGCGCCTCGATGAAGCGGCTGTTCTCCTCGCGCGTGCCGTAGGTGACGCGCAGGGCCCCCTGCTTGCCGAGTGCGCTGCCGGCACGGACGAGTACGCCCTGTTCGGCAAGGCCGCGCACGATCTCTGCCTCGTCGCGCAGCGGGCCGAGTTCAAACCAGCAGAAGTTCGCCTCCGACGGTGCCGGCGAAAGGCCGAGCGACCGCAGGCGCTCGCGCATCTCACTGCGCGCAACGTGGGCGGAATCGACACGACGCGCCACCTCTTCGGGGTGGGCGAGTGCCTCCGTGGCGGCAGCCTGCGCCGCGGCGTTGGCGAAGAAGGGCTGGCGAATCACGCTGAGCGCCTCGGGCAGCTCTGTCGTTGCACACAATGCGAAGCCGACGCGCAGGCCGCAGAGCCCGTGCACCTTGGAGAAGGTGCGCAGCAGCACAAGGTTCTTGTGTACGGCGAGCAGCGCGATCGACGCGTCCGGCGGGTTGAGCGTGTTGAACTCGCAGTAGGCCTCGTCGATCATCACGCAGACCCGACTCGGCACACGCTCGATGAAGGCGGCGATGCGGTCCAACTCGAGCGCCGTGCTGGTGGGGTTGTTCGGGTTACAGACGATCACCAGGCGCGTCGCCGGCGTGACGGCGTCGGCCATCGCGTCGAGGTCGAGGTATTCGCGCTCGTCGAGCGGCACGACAACCGCGCGAGCCCCCGAAAGCCCGGCGACCTGCGGGTAGACCGAGAACGACGGCCAGCCATAGATCAGCTCGGCACCCGGCTCCAGCAGCGCCGAACCGGCGGCCAGCAGGATGTCGGCTGAGCCGTTGCCGACCGCGATCCTCTCGACCGGGACCCCGTAGCGGGCAGACAGCGCCTCGCGCAACACGATGCTGTTCGGGTCCGGGTAGCGGTTGATGCCTTCGAGTACCGCGTTTGCCGCCGCCACCACCTCGGGCAGCGGTGGGTAGGGCGACTCGTTGCTCTCCAGTCGTACGAGCGGGCCGCGGCGCGCGTAGCCGGCACCCGCCGGGTAGACCGGGATGCGCTTGACTGCGGGAGCGAACTCGAGCGCCATGACCCCTTTATTGTGCGGCATCGAGGTCGGCGCGTAGGCTGCGAGCCGACCCGAGGTAGACGTGACTGGAAGTGTGCTCAGCGGGCGCGTAGTAGTGGAGCATCACGCGGATCACGCCCTGGAGTGAACCCGGCACGTTGATCTCCCGCGTGCAGAGCAGCGGCACGCGGTCAAAGCCCAGACGCCGCGCAGCGACCGCGGGGAATGCCGCGTTGAGGTCGTCGGTGGCCGTGAATATGCAGCTGACGATCTGCGCGACCTCGAGCGCGTTGCGCGTGATCAGCTCGCGCATCAGCAGCTCGGTTGCGTCGAGGATCGCCCCCTCGGTGTTGGCATCGACGCCGGTTGCCCCGCGCAACGCGAACAGACGCTCGTCACTCATCGCTTCACACTACCGGCGGGCCTGCGCCCGGAGCGTCTCGACCTCGGCCGGCGACAGCTCGCGATGCGCGCCGGAGGCCAGATCGCCGAGCTCGAGCGAGCCGAAACGTACGCGCTCGAGCGCCAGCACGCGATGACCCACGGCCTCGCACATGCGCCGGACCTGGCGCTTACGGCCTTCGTGAATCTCGAGCTCGATCACCCCCGGGGCGACCAACCGGACGCGCGCTGGAGCCGTGCGACCGTCCTCGAGCTCGATGCCCTGAGCCAGCGTTCGCAATGTCGCCGCTGCGACGGGCCCGCCGTCAACGCGCGCGCGGTAGGTCTTTGGCACCTCATAGCGCGGGTGTGTCAGCAGGTTCGCCAGCTCACCATCGTTGGTCAGCAGGATCAGCCCCGTCGTCGGCGCGTCGAGCCGGCCTACGGGGTAGAGCCGGCGCTTCTCCTCGGCGATCAGCGCAACGACCGTCGGGCGGCCGTGGCGCTCGCGCGCCGTCGACAGGACGCCGGCGGGCTTGTTCAGCGCATAGACGACCAGCTCCTGCGGACCGGCGAGCGGCACGCCATCGAGCTCGACGTGCTGGGTCGTGATTTCGCGCGCAGGGTCGAGCTCGTCGACGCCATCGACGCGCACGCGACCGGAACGCACGATCGCCGCGGCGCCGCGGCGTGAGGCGACACCAGAGTGGGCCAGGTACTTGGCCAGGCGCATGGCTGCAACCATAAGCCGGTGGATCTCGAACTGCTCAGCCGGACGCTGGACGAACTTGGCGAGCCTTCTTACCGCAACCAACAGGTCTGGGCCTGGCTGGCGCGGGGCGCCCACGCCTATGTCGAGATGAGCGACCTGCCGAAGCCGCTGCAAGCCGTGCTCGAGCAGCGTTTGCCGCTCAGCACGCTGACGCTCGAGCAGGAGGTCCGTGCGCGCGACGGCACCGCGAAAGCACTGCTGCGAACCACCGATGGTCACCCCGTCGAAGCTGTCTCGATGCGCTACCGCGACGGGCGTCGCTCGCTTTGCCTCTCCTCGCAGTCGGGCTGCCCGTTGGCCTGCACGTTCTGTGCGACCGGGCGGATGCGCTTCGCGCGCAACCTCAGCCGCGATGAGATTCTCGATCAAGCGTTGCACTTCCGCCGCCAGGAGCCGGCGGACCACGCCGTGTTCATGGGGATGGGCGAGCCGATGATGAACCTCGACGCGGTTCTCGGCGCCTGCGAGCTGTTGCCGGCGCTCGGCATCACCAACCGGCGCACGGCTATCTCGACAGTCGGCTGGATCCCCGGGATCGAGCGGCTCACCGCCTCCGGCGTGCCGGTCCGCCTCGCGCTATCGCTCCACGCACCAGAGGACGCACTGCGCAGCGCGCTGATGGAGGTCAACGAGCGCTATCCGCTAGCCGAGGTGCTGGATGCCTGTCGCGCCCATAACGCGGCAACGCGCCGCAGGGTGTTCGTCGAATACGTGATGCTCGCCGGCATCAACGACCGCTACGAGCAGGCGCTCGCCCTGGCTCGGCTACTTTCGCCGCGCGAGGCATTCAAGGTCAACCTGATCCCTTACAACCCGACGGACTCGCTTTACCACGGCTCGAGCCGCGACGCGATCGCCGCGTTCCGTGGGGCCTTAGAGAGTCAAGGCGTCCGCGTCACCGTGCGGCTGACTCGCGGCCGCGACATCGCCGCCGCCTGCGGCCAGCTCGCAGCGGCTGCGTGAAACCTGCCCCAAATCATCTAGATCCGCGCGAGGCACTGCAAACGTATGAAGCCTACGTATGCTTGGAGCCAACCGCACTCTGTCAGCGGGTGATCTGGCGGCGTCGGGGGCGACGCCAGACGCAGCGACATCCGAGGCGCTACGACTTGAACGACAACTCGAACGACTGCCAAGACGCCGTTACGCGGTTCGGGATTCCCCGCGGGCTGGGTCGGGCTCCGGGAGATAGCTTGTGAGCGAGCGCCGACCCACCTCGGAATTTGCCAAGATGCGCCGGCCGGCGACGATGAAGGACGTCGCCGATGCTGCGGGCGTCGCGCAGAGCACGGTGTCGCGAATCCTCAACGACGCGCCAGTCTTGATCCGCGTCTCCGAAGCGACGCGGACGCGCGTGCGCGCGATCGCAAGCGAGCTCGGCTACCAGCCGCACCCGTTTGCCCGCGCGCTGCGGGGCGCGCCGTCGATGTTGCTCGGTGCGGTCGTCAGAGATATCACCGACCCGTTTTTTGCGCCCGCCATCGAAGCGCTCTCGCTCCAGGCCAAGGAGCGTGGATACTCGGTCGTGCTCGGTCACGCGCGGGCCACGCCGGACGAGGCGCTCGCGCTGACCGCCGTGCTCGAAGCGCGCCAATGCGACGCGATCGTGCTGCTCGGAGACCTCGGCGAGGTGCCGCGGCTGGTCGAGGATCTGCGTAAATCACACGTCCGCGTCGTCGCGCTGTGGCACGGAACCCAACACCACGGCCACGGCTTCCCGACCGTCAGCGTTGACAACCGCGCCGGCATCCGCGCCGCACTGACCCACCTCACGGCGCTCGAGCACCGCCACATCGCGTTCATCGGCGGCGATTCCCACGGCGACATCCGCGAGCGCAAAGCCGCCTATGTCGAATATCTCCGCGAGGCCGGGCTCGAACAGCCGGACGGCTACATCCGCGACGTCCCAAACGGGATCAGCGGCGGCGAGCAAGCCCTATCGGCACTGCTGAAGCTCCGCCAGCGACCCACCGCGATCATCACCGCCACCGACATCCTCGCGATGGGCGCGATTCACGCCGCCTACGAAAACGCTGTGGCGGTGCCCGAGGAGCTCTCGATCGTGGGCTTCGACGACATCCCGATCGCCGCGGCGGCGGTTCCCACGCTCACGACTGTGCGGATGCCGCTGACCGAGATCGTCTCGGCTGGCGTCGAGCTCGCTGTGGGCGACGGAGCGTGGTCGACCAGCGGCCTTGGGGAGCTTCCGCGACTCGTCTTCGAGCCGGACCTGGTCGTGCGTCGCTCCACCGCCAAGGCCGCCCCGCAGTCGCCGGCAGGCCGGGGCGTGCGAGGTAATTGACTTGCCTGCATACGTATGCTTTGATGCGTTTGCTATGGGCGTAGCGGGTGCTGGGAGGAACGGGTCGCCACGCGCGACGAGCGCCGCGTACGCGATCGGAATTGACTTCGGTACCGAGTCCGGGCGCGTGCTGTTGCTCGACCTGCAGAGCGGTATCGAGGCGGGGGTCGCCGTCGTGCGATACGCAAGCGGCGCGATCGACCGCGTCCTGCCGGAGACGGGCGAGGAACTGCCAACGGACTGGGCGCTCCAGGATCCCGACGACTGGCGCGCGGTGATCGAAACCGGGATTCCGCAGGTGCTCGCGACGGCGGGCGTGGCCGGACGCGACGTCATCGGCATCGGCATCGACTTCACCTGTTGCACGGTCCTTCCGGTCGCCGCCGACGGCACCGCCCTGTGCACGCTTGAACCCTGGCGAACGCGCCCGCACGCCTGGCCAAAGCTCTGGAAGCATCACGCAGCCCAGTCGGTTGCCGATCGACTCAATGAGGTCGCGCGCGAGCGCGGCGAACCGTTCCTCGCCCGCTACGGCGGCAAGATCTCCTCGGAGTGGTACTTCCCGAAGCTGATCGAGCTGTGGCTCGAGGACCGCGAGGTCTACGACGCTGCCAGCGGCTTCATCGAGGCCTGCGATTGGATCGTCTGGCAGTTGACTGGACAAGAGCGGCGCGCGATGTGCTCGGCCGGCTACAAGGCGCTGTGGTCGCCGCGCGACGGACTCCCACAGACGGAGTTCTTCGAGGCCGCCTACCCCGGCTTTGACGCGCCGGCTGAGAAGCTCGGCACGGAGTTCTTCCCACTCGGCGCGAGGGCTGGGACGCTCGCGCCAGAGCTTGCCGCGCGCCTCGGCCTGCCGGCGTCGGTGGCGGTCGCGATCGGAAACGTCGACTCATTCGTCTCGGTCCCTGGGGCCGGCGTGCTCGATCCGGCGAGCTTCGTGATCGTCATCGGGACCTCGATCTGCGACGTCGTCGTCCATCCTGAGGAGATCCTCCTGCCCGGCATCACCGGCGTCGTCAAGGACGGCGTGCTCCCCGGCTTCTACGGCTACGAAGCGGGGCAAGCGGCGGTCGGTGACATGCTCGCGTGGTTTGTCGAACTGTTCGGCGACACAGGCGCGGACAATCGCTATGCCCAGTTCGAGCGCGATGCCGCGCAGCTACGACCCGGTGCAAACGGGCTCCTCGCGCTCGACTGGTGGAACGGCAACCGCACGATCCTCGCCGACGCCGACCTCAGCGGCGTGCTGTGTGGGATGACACTGCAGACAACCGCGCCCGAGATCTACCGCGCGCTGCTCGAGTCGATCGCCTTCGGCAACCGACGGATCGTCGACAATTTCGAGGAGCACGGGGTCAAGCTCAACCAGTTCGTGGCGTGCGGCGGGATCGCCGAGCGCAGCCCGTTGACGATGCAGTTGCTCGCCGACGCCAGCGGCCGACAGGTGCTCGTGCCGGGTTCGACGGAGATCCCGGCACGCGGTGCAGCGCTGTTCGGCGCGGTGGCCGCCGGTCTCGAGGTCGGCGGGTTCGCCAACATCATGGCGGCGATCGACGCGCTCCCCCCCGGCACCGCTGCCGCCTACGAACCGAACCCCGAGGCAGTCGCGGTCTACGAACAGCTGTATCCGCTCTATCGCGACCTCCACGACACGCTGGGGCGCCAGCCGGCCGATCTGCTGCACGAGTTGAAGCGCATCCGCGAGCGCAGCACGCAGTTCTCGCGCACGCGCGAGAAGATAGCGACATGACCGCAGAGGATTTCCCAACGATCGGGCTTCCCGCCGTCACGCAGATGCTCGACCGCGCCCGGAGTGTCGCCGCGGCCTAATGAGCACCGTGGCCGAGGTACGGCGAACCGTCGCAGAGCTGCACGGCGAGCTGACACGCAACGGCCTCGTGGCCTGGACAAGCGGCAACTTGTCGGCGCGTGTGACCGGTCACGACCTAATCGTGATCAAGCCGAGCGGCCTCAGCTACGACGAGCTCACGCCGGAGTCGATGGTCGTCATCGACCTGCACGGCCGCGTCGTCGAAGGAGACCTCGCGCCGTCGAGCGACGCGGCGACCCACGCCTACATCTACCGGTCGATGGACGGCGTCGGCGGCGTCGTGCACACCCACAGCCCTTATGCGACGGCCTGGGCGGCTCACGGTTTGCCTATCCCCTGCGTGCTGACCTCAATCGCTGATGAGTTCGGCGGCGACATCCCGGTCGGCCCGTTCGCGCGGATCGGCGGCGAAGAGATCGGCAAGGGTGTCGTCGAGACCCTCGCGGGAAGCCGCTCACGGGCCGTGCTGATGCGCAATCACGGGGTCTTCGCGATCGGCGCCAGCGCCCGCGACGCGGTCAAGACCGCGGTGATGTGCGAGGACGCTGCACGCACCCTGCTGCTGGCGCGCACCTTTGGCGAGCTGACGCGTCTCGATCAGGCCGATATCGACGCATTGCACGACCGGTACCAGAACGTCTACGGGCAGCGCTGAACGGGGAGACCATGACGACACAGGAGATTTGGGCGTGGCTGCAAAAGCGCTAGGTGAGCACGAGTTGTGGTTCGTGGCGGGCAGCCACGCTCTCTACGGCGAAGCGGCACTCACGGTGGTTGACGCGGACGCGCACGAAATCGCGACCGCGCTCGACGAGTCGCCGGCGCTGCCGGTTCGCGTCGTCCACAAGCCGGTCGTCATCTCGCCTGAGGCGATCCGCCGTGTCTTCATGGAGGCTAACGGCGAGGAAAAGTGCGTCGGGGTGGTGGCTTGGATGCACACCTTCTCGCCGGCGAAGATGTGGATCGGCGGGCTGAGCGCACTGCAGAAGCCGCTGCTCCATCTACATACCCAGTTCAACGCCGCGCTGCCGTGGTCGGAGATCGATATGGACTACATGAATCTCCACCAATCGGCTCATGGCGATCGCGAGTTCGGCTTCGTCCAGACACGGATGGGGGTGGCGCGTAAGACCGTCGTCGGCCACTGGCGCGATCCAGCCACGCTTGAGCGGATCGGCACCTGGTCGCGAGCTGCATGCGGCTGGCGCGAGGCCCAGCAGCTGAAGGTCGCGCGCTTCGGCGACAACATGCGCGAAGTCGCCGTCACCGAGGGCGACAAGGTCGAGGCGCAGATTCGTCTCGGCGTCGCGGTCAACGGCTTTGGTGTCGGCGATCTCGTCGATGCCGTGAGCAGCGTCTCGGAGGAGACGATCGAAAGCCTGCTCGCCGACTACGAGCAGCACTACCAACTCGTGCCCGAACTGAGCGGCGACGGTGCCCGACGCGGCTCGCTGATCGAGGCCGCGCGCATCGAAGGAGGGCTACGCGCATTCCTCACGAGCGGCGGGTTTGGCGCGTTCACGGACACCTTCGAAGATCTGCACGGCCTGCGTCAGCTCCCCGGGATCGCAGTCCAGCGCTTGACGGCCGACGGCTACGGATTCGGTGCCGAGGGCGACTGGAAGACCGCCGCGCTGTTGCGGATCCTCAAGGTGATGGCGACAGGCCTACCCGGCGGGACCAGCTTCATGGAGGACTACACCTACGACTTCGCCGGAGACGAGCCGCTCGTGCTCGGAGCGCACATGCTCGAGATCTGCCCGTCGATCGCGGACGGGCAACCGTCGTGCGAAATCCATCCACTTTCGATCGGTGGCCGCGAGGATCCCGTGCGGCTCGTGTTCAGCGCGGCAGCCGGCCCGGCGGTGGTGGTCGCGATGCTCGACCTCGGCGACCGCTTCCGACTGCTCGTCAACGAGATCGACACGATCTCACCACCGCAGGCGCTACCCAAGCTGCCGGTCGCCCGGGCCCTCTGGAAGCCCAAGCCAGACTTCGCAACGGCCACCGAAGCCTGGCTTGCCGCAGGCGGTCCGCATCACACAGTGTTCAGCGCCGCTCTCGATGCCGAGGTCATCGCCGACTTCGCGGAGATCGCGGGCATCGAGCTTTTGCGGATCGACGAGCACACCCGGATACGCGACTTCCGCAACGAGCTGCGTTGGAACCAGGCCTATTATCGGCTCGCGCAGGGGCTCTGACGCTCCGCTGGCGCGTGTCGCGACGCTAGCTCCTCGCGGCCGCGCTCGAGGCGGGTCAATCAGGACGACGCGACCGTCCTGTTCGGAGACCCGCGCGGCGAGCGCTGATTTCGGACAGTGCAAACGTATGCCCTACGTGGCGCCGAACCGACTGGCAAATTCATGCTAGTTGTGACATTCTGCGCCCGTGCGCTCGGGCGACAAGCCAGGCGACCTCGGAGGAGAGCCGGTGAAGACGGCCCGCGAAAGCAGGGTCACGTCGGCCTGAAACCGAATACGGTGGGACACGGGCTTCATTCGTTTGCCTACATATGGAGAGAATCCGTTGAACGACGCTGAGGCGTCGAGGGAGGAATGGGTATGTCTGTAGCAGATGACTTTGGAAACGAGGCGGTTGAGCGCCTCGAGTGGAGTGACGCAAAGCAGGATGCGACCCCGCAGTCGAAGGCCCGCGCCATCACCCGGCGCGCAGCACTCGGTGGCGGCGCCGGTGCGCTGGCTGCGTTCATGATGAGCCCGGCGGCTCAAGCGCTCGGCGCTTCCGACGCCAGCATTTTCGGCGCACAGAAGAAGTACCACTTCGTGTTCGTCAACCACGTGACGACGAACGCGTTCTTCACGCCGACCATCTATGGCATCGCCGACGCATGCAGCCTGCTGGGGTGCTCGTACACCTGGACCGGTTCCGAGACGAGCAACGTTCCGCAGATGGTCACTGCGTTCAACAGCGCGATCACGGCTGGGGCGGATGGAATCGCTTGCGCGATGATCGATCCGAACGCGTTCACGCCGCTCGTGGCCACGGCGCTCGGTAAGGGCATTCCGGTGGTCTCCTACAACGCAGACGAGCCCAACGGGCGGCTCGCCTACATCGGTCAGGACCTGTTCGTCTCAGGCCAGGCGATGGGTGCGAAGATCAGGGAGCTCGTACCGTCCGGCACGGTCGCCCTGTTCATCGCCACGCCGGGCTCGGCGAACATCCAGCCGCGTATCAACGGCGCGGAGGCGGTGCTCAAGGGGACATCGACGAAGTACACGGTGACCGCGACTGGTGCATTGCAGCCGACGGAGCTCTCGACGATCGAGGCTTTCTGGCCCGGGCACAAGACCTACAAGGGACTGTTCGCAGTGGACGGTGGCAGCACCGCGAGCGTCGGCCAGACGATCCAGAAGTACGGACTCAAGGGCAAGGTCGCCGGTGGCGGCTATGACCTGTCGGCGCTCACGCCGGGCCTCCTGGCCGATGGGTTCCTCGATTTCACGATCGATCAGCAGCCTTACCTGCAGGGCTTCCTGCCGGCGCTCGAGCTGTTCCTCTATCACGCATCCGATGGACTGAGCGGCATCGCCGACGTCGATACGGGCCTGAAGTTCCTTACTGCGGCGACGGTGGCGCCGTACAACAATACGAAGAGCCGCTTCGAGGGCACCAGCACGCACGCCGGTGTCGTCAAGTCCTAAAGGCCGCGTCGCCGCCATTTAGGCACCGATGTCTGGCAGCGATGACGAGTCTCCGGTAGCTGCTTCGGCGGGGGGTCCGGCGCATGAGCGCAGGGCCCCCCGCACTGCGGTGGCCCCATTGACTCTGATTCGCCAAGTCCTCACGACGCGTGAGGGAAGCATCGTCGTAATCACGGTGGCGCTCACCGTGTACTTCTCGCTGAGCCTCTCGGTGTTCTTCACGACATCGAACTTCGAGAACCTGCTGCCCTACTTCGCGCCGTACGCGATGCTCGCCGCCGGCGAGGTGTTCCTGATGATCAACGGCGAGATCGACCTTTCGATCGGCGGCTGTTACCTGTTTGCGCCGTTGATGTTCTACGAGTTTCACGGCGGCGGCATACCGCTTATCCCGTGCGTGATCCTCGCGCTGATCGTGTGCATGGGCATCGGCGTGTTCAATGGATTCGTCACGGCGGTACTCGGCGTCAACTCGTTCATCACGACGCTTGGCACGCTGTTCACACTTGAGGGCCTCACGCTGATCGTTTCGCATGCCGAGCAGCTCGAAATGCCCGGGGCGCAGGTGACCACCAACTCGACCGGCAACCACATCACCAGCTTTGCCAGCGCGTTCGGCGCCGGCACTTATTCGGAGTTGTTCTGGGCGCTCGGCATCGTCCTGGTCATGCAGGTGGCGCTGACCCGCACCCGGTGGGGTCTACATACCATCGCCGTGGGTTCAAACCGGATCGCCGCGGCCGAGGCGGGAGTCAAGGTCCGCGCTGTGTTGATCCGCAACTTCGTCGTATGCAGCACCCTTGCTGGATTCGTTGGCATCCTTGAGGCGGTGCGTTCGAACTCGATCACCCCCGACCCTGGCGCTGCGAACTCGGTGTTGCTGGACGCGATCGCGGCCGCCGTGATCGGCGGCACCCTTTTGGCGGGTGGCTCGGGTACCGTCGTCGGCGCGATGATCGGCGCGCTGTTTTTGGGTGTCCTCCAGGACGGCCTCGCGATCAAGGGCGTCAACGCCGACTACCTCGACTTCTACCTCGGCGTTGCGATCCTGGTTGCGATGTTGATCAACCGCTACGTCGGGCGTGTGCGAAGGCGGTCAGGCCTTGGCTGAGGACACCCTACCCGGAGAGGTCATCGTCGCGCCGGTGTCGGACGCCGACGATGTACTGCGCGTCGAGCACATCGCGAAGAGCTTCGGCCCGGTGACCGCACTGCGCGACGTCAGCCTGCACCTGAAGAAGGGCGAGGTACTCGGGCTGCTCGGCGACAACGGCGCCGGCAAGTCGACGCTGATCAAGACAATCTGCGGCTTTCAGAAGCAGGACTCCGGCGCGATGTGGCTCAAGGGCGAGCCGTATGAGCCCAGGAGCGTGGACCATGCGCGCTCGCTCGGCGTCGACGTCGTCTACCAGGACCTCGCGCTAATCGACGAGCTGAGCGTCTATCAGAACATGTTCCTCTGCCGCGAGGAGCGGGTCGCCAGGCTGCCGTTCCTCGATCGGCGCAGTATGAAGAAGGAGGCGCGCGCAGCGCTCGACGAGATCGGCATCCATTTGCCGCGTCTCGATGTGCCCGTCGCGCGCCTATCCGGCGGCCAGCGCCAGTCGATCGCAGTCGCTCGCGGCGTGTACTCCGACGCCGACATCCTGCTGCTCGACGAGCCGCTCGCCGCGATGGGCGCCAAGGAGGGCGCAATGATCCTCGAGTTGATCGCCCGCCTCAAGAAGGAGGGCAAGCTCTCGATGATCATGATCCTCCACAACTACGTCCACGTGCTCGAGAGCTGCGACCGCGTGAACATGATCGTCGACGGCGTGATCACTTTCGACAAGCCGGCCGCGGAGACCTCGCTCGAAGAGCTGACCGAGATCGTCGTCGACGAGTACCGCCGCGCGCGGGCCGCGGCTAACGCCGAGGAAGTCGCGGAAGCCGCGGAAGCAGCGGTCCTCGACCCCGAGTAGGCGCAGTCAGCGCGACGCCGCGTCGCGGTCCCAGCGGTGGGCGCCGAGGTACTGCATCAGTGCGACCCGTCCGTGCCCTGGTTTATCGGCCCGGCAGCGTCGCTCAGGCGCCGGATTGGGAAGCGTCCTGCGGAACGGCGAGAGCCCCAGGCGCTGCAACGCTCGCCACGGCGTCGCCGGTGCTGAGCGGCTGCACCCGTACGGCGGGCTGAGCCGCGATCGACGTGGCCGCCGGGCGCTCAGGACTCACTCCGCTGAGCGAATCCTTGAAGCCCCGCATCCCCTCACCGAGCGAGCGACCCATCTCCGGCAGGCGCTTTGCTCCGAAAACAAGCAGTAGGACCACCAGCAACAGCAGGCTGTGAACTGGGTTGTCGAGGCCGAACACGCGGCGAGCCTAGCACTAGTCACGCGCGGCCGAATGCAGATATACCTCCGCGCCAATGCCAGCGTTGCCGCCAGACCCACCCGAGCCAGCGCACGAGCCCGACGAGCGGACACCTGAACGATTCGGCCCGCTCCTGCTGTGGCGGCTCGTCAAGGAGGACGGCCGTTCGCTGATCAACTTCAGCTGGGCCGGGCATGACGGCGGAGCCGAATCGTGAGCCAGCGCCGCTTCAACGAGTTGCGCGGCGAGGACGTCGTCTACGCGGTCCAGCGCCAGGCCCGGACGTTCCTGCCCAGCGCCGACTATTGCCCGTTATGTCCGACGCGGCCGGGACACCCGCCGACGGAGATTCCCTTCCCCTCGTTTGAGATCGTCGTGTTCGACAACTTGTTCCCGACCTTCGAAGCACCGCAAGGAGCGGCCGAGGTCGTCGTCTACACCGACGACCACTACGGCTCGTTTGCCACGCTCGCACCGGAGCGAGCGGAAGCGCTGATGTGGGTCTGGCGCCAGCGCTACGAGGAACTCGCGGCGCGTGCCGACATCGAGTACGTGCTGATCTTCGAGAACCGCGGTGTTGAGGTCGGCACGACGCTCCACCACCCGCATGGTCAGATCTACGGCTTTCCGTTCGAGCCACCCGTCATCGCCCTCGAGCGGGCGGCGGACGCACGGCTCGGGGGTTGCGCCACCTGCACGCTGCTCGAGCGCGAACTGGCCTCGGCGGAGCGAGTCGTGCACGAGAACGACGCGGTCGTGGCCTACGTGCCGTTTGCAGCACGCTGGCCCTATGAGACGCACGTCGTGCTGCGTGAGCATCGCGCGAGTCTCTCCGAGTGCACGGCCGATGAACTGGAGCGCTTGTCATCCGCGCTGCAGCACGTCACGCGCGGCTTCGACCGGCTGTTTGGGCGACCTTTTCCCTACATCATGGTGCTGCATCAGGCTCCTTCGGACGGCGGCCGCGCGGGCCACCTGCACGTCGAGTTCTACCCGCCGCTACGAACCGCCGACAAGCTCAAGTACCTCGCCGGCTGCGAGCAGGGCGCCGGCACGTTCATCATGGACGTGCTGCCGGAGGCCTCGGCGAACGCTCTGCGGGGAGCTATCGCCAATGGCAGCTGAGCGGGTCACCGCGTTTGCGCCAGGCCGCGTCAACCTGATCGGCGAGCACACCGACTACAACGAGGGACTCGCGCTGCCGTTCGCGATCGATGCCGGCGTGACTGTCCGGGCGACGGCAACCAACGACCGACGGATCGAGGCGCTCGCGTTCGATCTCGGCGAGCGCGACGGTTTCCTCCTCGGCGAGGAAGTGCCCTCTCCAGGGGGCTGGCGCACCTTCGTGCGTGGCGTCACTGCCGAGATGGCCGCTGCCGATTTGCCCGTCGTCGGTTCCGTGCTCGAAATCCAGGGCACCATCCCACGCGGAGCAGGACTGTCGTCATCGGCGGCGCTGGAGGTGGCGCTGTGTCTCGCGCTGCTCGCCCTGGCCGACGTAACCCCACCCCCCGCGCTGGCGCTCGCCCGGCTCTGCTCACGCGTCGAGCACGACTGGGTTGGCGCGCAAACCGGACTGCTCGACCAACTCGCGTCGCTCTGCGGGCGCGCGGACAAAGCGCTCCGGATCGACTTCCGGACCAGCGCGATCGAGCCGGTGGCACTCGAGCTCGGCGAGTGGCGACTGGTCACACTGGACTCCGGTGAGCACCACCGACATGCCGTGTCCGGTTACAACGACCGTCGCCGCGAGTGCGCCGAGGCCTGCGAGGCACTCGAGATCACGAGTCTCCGCGATCTTGACCCGGCGATGCTAGCGCGGCTGCCGGCGCCGCTCGACGCGCGCGCGCGGCATGTGTTCGAGGAGAACGAGCGGGTCGATGCGGCGGTGTCCGCTCTCGCGAGCCACGATATCGTCGAGTTGGGTCGTCTTCTCAATGCGTCTCACGCGAGCCTGCGCGACCTCTACGCAGTCTCGACGCCGGCGGTCGAGGCGACCGTCGAGCGGCTCCGCGCCGCGGGCGCCGCCGGCGCTCGAATGATCGGCGGTGGTTTCGGTGGCCACGTGCTCGGACTGCTGCCGCCGGGCGCGATCCCGCCGCCCGGGGCATACGACGTGCGTCCCGGTCAAGGAGCGCGCGTACTCGATCCGTCGGACTAACCGAGGTCGCGCAGCCCGGCAAGCGCCGGGTAGAGCGCCACAAAAGACGGGCGCAGCTGCGTGTAGGCCGCGCTCAACTCGGGATCCGGCTCGACAATCTCGCTCGCGCGCACGCACGCCTCGACCGCCTCGCGTGGATCGGCAAACACGCCGGAGGCGACACCACCGAGCAACGCCGCGCCGTATGCGGCCCCAGCGTCGACCGCCGTGCGCTCGAGCGCGAGATCGAGGACCGCAGCCAGAATCGTCAGCCACAGGTCGCCTCGCGATCCGCCGCCCGACACGCGCGCGCGGGTCGGCGCGCCGCCGTTTGCCGCCACGAGGTCAAAGCAGTCGCGCAGTGCGAACGCGACGCCCTCGAGGACGGCGCGCACCAGTGCTCCGCGATCGTGACGCAGGCTCAGCCCGACGAACGCCCCCCGTGCATCGGCGTCAGCGTAGGGAGTTCGCTCGCCGGCGAGGTAGGGCGCGAACAGCAGGCCCTCGACACCGGGCTCCCAGCTTGCAGCCTCCTCGAGCAGCGCGGGGAAGCCGCGCTCGCCGCCGAGCACATCGTGCAGCCAGCGCAGCGAGCCAGCGGCCGAGAGCATCACCCCCATCACGTGCCAGACCGACGGGACGGCGTGGCAGAACGAGTGCAGCGTGCCGTCGGCGGAGTAGCGCTCACGTGCGGCAAACACGACCCCGCTCGTCCCGAGCACCACCGACGCCGGCCCTTGCTGATCGATCACCCCGACGCCGAGCGCCCCCGCCGCCTGGTCGCCCGCGCCGGCGGCGACCGGTACGCCTGCCGCCGTGACACCGCTACACACAGGGGACTCCAGCGCGACCGGCAGCCATTGCGCCGGGACGTCGAGCGCAGCCAGCAGCTCGCTGCTCCAGCCACGCGCCGCCACGTCGAAAAGCAGCGTCCCCGACGCATCAGAAACATCCGTGGCGTGCTCGCCACAGAGCCGCAAGCGGACGTAGTCCTTCGGCAGCAGCACTCGGTTGATCCGCTCGTAGACCTCCGGCTCGTGCGTGGCCAGCCACAGCAGCTTCGGCGCGGTGAAGCCAGCGAGCGCCCGATTTCCTGACAGCTCGATCAGGCGCTCGACGCCAACCCGCTCCTCGATCAACGCGGTTTCATGCTGTGAGCGGCCATCGTTCCAGAGGATCGCCGGACGCAAAGGCCGATCATCGGCTCCGAGCGCCACCAGACCGTGCATCTGGCCGGCCAACCCGATTCCATCGGCGTCCCCGGCGCCCAACTCCTCGAGCACAGCCTCGGCGGCCGCCCACCACAACTCGGGATCCTGCTCAGCCCACCCCGGCTGCGGCGTGGCGAAAGGGTAGTCGCGCTCGGCCTCGCGTAGCAGCGCACCATTCTCATCGATCGCCAGGCCTTTCAACGACGAAGTGCCGACGTCAAGACCGATCAGCTTGGCCATCGCGCCGGAGAGTCTACCTGTGCTTGCTGAGCCGGCGAAACCGGGCCAGCGCCCGCTCGCGCTGGCAAGTAGCGTTCTGAACGCTTGCGCGCCGGCCACGACGCCGGCAGCGGGAGCGAACATCGATGCAGCTCGATCCTGACCGACTCCTACCGAGCGACCCAGCTACGCGTCGCGTTGCGCGCCGGCTCTACGAGCAGGTTGCCGAACTGCCAATCATCTCTCCGCACGGTCACGTCAATCCAGCGCTGCTACTCGACAACCAGCCGTTTACCGACCCGGCCGAGCTGTTCATCGCTCACGACCATTACGTGACGCGCCTGATGCACGCTGCTGGGTTGCCGCTCGCGGAGCTGGGCCTCCCTGACCGCACGAGCGCCGCACCCGTCGCCTCGCCTCGCGCGGCGTGGCGCACGTTTTGCGCGCACTGGTACCTGTTCGCCGGCACCGCCTCCGGGTATTGGCTGCAGACCGTTCTCGTAGATCTCTTCGGCCTCAAAGACGACCTGTGTGCCGAGAACGCCGACGCCCTTTTCGACGCCATCCAGGCGGCGCTGGACACGGATGAGTTTCTACCTCGCGCGCTGTTCGAACGCTCCCGCATAGAGGTGCTCGCCACGACGGACGACCCGATGGACGATCTGGCATACCACGACGCACTGGCCGCGGATCCGACCTTCCGCGCGCGTGTGATTCCGACGTTCCGGCCCGATGCCTACCTCGACCCGCTTGCCAACGGCTGGAGCGATCGCTTGGCGGCGCTGGCCGAATGGCACGGTTCCGAGCCGGCAAGCTACGACGGCTACATCGAGGCTCTAGCGGCCCGCCGGCGTTATTTCGTCGAACATGGCGCGGTCTCCGCCGACCACGCGGTGGTGCAACCGCTCACTCTCGAACTCAGCAAGCCGGAGGCCTCGGCACTGTTTTCCAGAGCGCGTGGCGGCGAGCTGAGTGAGGAGGAGGCCCGCACCTTCTCCGCCCACATGCTGCTCGAGATGGCTCGCATGAGCGTCGAGGATGGCCTCGTGATGACCATCCATCCCGGGGTCTTCCGCAATCACAGCAGCGACACGCTGCGGCGCTTTGGACCCGATACCGGGCACGACATCCCGGTGAGCACCAGCTTCGTCCGGGGACTCCGTCCGCTGCTCGAGCGTTTCGGAACCAATCCCGACTTTCACCTCGTCCTATTCAGCGTCGACGAGGCAGCCTTCTCGCGAGAGATCGCGCCGCTAGCCGGCTTCTATCCGAGTGTTTACATCGGCGCGCCCTGGTGGTTCCTGGACGCGCCTGACGCGGTCCTGCGGTTTCGCGCGGCGGTCACCGAGACGGCAGGCTTTTATCGCGGCGCCGGGTTCGTTGATGACACTCGTGCCTTTCTCTCGATTCCCGTGCGACACGACATGTCCCGCCGTCTGGACTCGGCCTTTCTTGCCCGTCTGGTCCGCGAGGGTCGACTGGAGCTCGCCGCGGCCGAGCGGATTGCCGTCGACCTCGTCACCACACTACCGCGCAAGGTCTTCAAGCTTTGAGCAACGCGCGGCGTCGCCAGCCTTTGCGCCCGTTGAGCAGGCTGGCGCTCGCCGCGGCTGAGGGCACTCCGCCGCAGACCCGGCCGGCGCGCATCGTGCACGTCGGTTTGGGCGCGTTTCACCGCGCACATCAGGCTTGGTTCACCGACCGCGCGCTCGACGGGGCGGATTGGGGAATTGCCGCGTTCACCGGTCGCAGCCCGCAAGCTGCGCTCGAGCTCGCGCCGCAGGACGGCCTCTTCACGCTGATCGAGCGAGCTGCCGAGGGCGACCGTGCGTCGGTCATCGCGAGCATCGTCGAAGCCGTTGACGGCGCCGACGTCGCGCGCTTCCTGAGCCTGCTCTCGCTGTCCTCGACCGCGATCGTCACGCTCACCATCACCGAGGCCGGATACCGGCTTGACCCCGGCGGTCAACCCAACACCGGCGACCGGCTCCTCGCGACCGATCTGCGCTGGATCGCGGCGGCGGCGAGCCACGAGGATCTGCTCGAAGGATCAGCAAGCGCTCCCCGGACCGCGCTGGGAAGGCTGCTCGCAGGGCTCGAGGCGAGACGACGTGCCGACGGCGGCCCGGTCGCGATCGTCCCATGCGACAACATGCCCAGTAACGGTGCGCTTCTCGCAAGCGGGCTGAGGGCCATGGCCGCATACGCCGGGGGCGAGCTCGTCGAGTGGATCGATCACAACGTGTCGTTCGTGTCGACGTCGGTCGATCGAATCACCCCGAAGACCACCGCGGCGGACCTCGCGAAGGCGGCCGCGCTGACCGGCTGGCAGGACCGCGCGCCGGTCGTCACCGAACCCTTTGCGGACTGGATCCTCAGCGGTGATTTCCCTGCGGGTCGACCGGCATGGGAAAGCGCCGGCGCCCGCTTCGTGAGCGATATCGAACCGTTCGAACGCCGCAAGCTGTGGCTACTCAACGGGGCGCACAGCTTGCTCGCCTACGCCGGCCTGGAGCGCGGTTACGCGACCGTTGCCGAGGCGTTGGCCGATCGGAGCTGCCTTGAATGGGTGAACGAATACTGGGACGAGGCGGCGCGACACCTACCCACCGATCAGCTCGACATCGCCGGCTATCGGGCGGCGCTGCTCGATCGCTTTGCAAACCCGCGGATCGCCTACAAGCTCGAGCAGATCGCAACCGACGGCGTAAACAAACTCCGCGTGCGGATCGCGCCTGTCGTGCTTGCCGAGCGCGGCGAAGGGGGCGATGCCGCGGCGAGCGTTCGCGTGCTCGCCGCGTGGGTCTCGCTGATCCTGCGTGGCGCGGACCTTGCCGACAGCGAATCCGCAGCGATCGCCGCGGCTCGCGATAATCGCTCTGCTGTGGCGGTCAACGAGCTTGTCGCACTCGTCGAGCCTCGGCTCGTCGATGACGCCTCGGTCATGAGCGCAATCCGCCAGCTCGTCGCGGAATCGTCTCGCCGATGATCCGAACAGCCATGTCGATCCATTAGCAGAGCGCGAGGAGGGCAGGAGCAAATGCACATTGCCAACGCCGAAGTGCTCGTAGCGAACCCGGGCCGCAACTTCGTCACGCTGCGCCTCACAACCGACGATGGCTTTGTCGGTCTCGGCGACGCCACCCTCAACGGCCGCGAGTTGGCCGTTGCGGCCTACCTGCGCGAGCACCTGACCTCGCTGCTCATCGGTCTTGATGCCCACCAGATCGAGGACACCTGGCAGTACCTCTATCGCGGTGGCTACTGGCGCCGCGGACCAGTCACGATGGCGGCGATCGCCGCAGTTGATACCGCGCTGTGGGACATCAAGGCGAAGGTCGCCAAGCTGCCGCTCTACCAGCTCCTCGGCGGAAGGAGCCGCAACGGCCTGCTCGCCTACGGCCATGCGAGCGGTGTCGAGCTGCCCGAGCTCTACGAATCGATCCACCGAAACCTCGGACAGGGCTACCGGGCGGTCCGCGTGCAGACCGGCGTGCCCGGGCTGGGTTCGCTCTACGGCGTCGCCGCGAGTGAGAACGCGAGTACGGGCGGGGGTGAGCGGCGCTACGACTACGAGCCCGCCCGCCGCGGTGCGGTCCCGCTCGAGGAGCGGTGGGATACGCGCGCATATCTGCGCCACGTGCCCACCGTTTTCGAAGCAGTGCGCAACGAGTTCGGGCCCGAGCTGCCGCTGCTGCACGACGCCCACCACCGCCTGACGCCGATCCAGGCAGCCAAACTTGGCAAAGCGCTCGAGCCCTACGACCTCTTCTGGCTTGAGGACGTCACGCCAGCCGAGAACCAGGCCGCGCTTCGACGCGTGCGCGAGCACACCACCACTCCGCTGGCAATCGGCGAGGTGTTCAACACGCTCTGGGATTATCGTTCGCTGTTCGAGGAGCAGCTGATCGACTACGTCCGCTCGGCCGTCACCCATACCGGGGGCATCACGGCGCTGCGCCGGATCTTCGACTACGCGGCGATTTACCAGATCAAATCGGGCGTCCACGGTCCGACCGACGTGTCACCGGTTGGACTCGCCGCGGCGATTCACCTCGGCATAGCAATACCCAATTTCGGCATCCAGGAGTACATGCGCCACAGCGCGGAAACGCACGCGCTCTTCCGTCCGCGCTACACCTTTGCCGACGGAATGCTCAATCCGAGCGAGGAACCGGGGCTCGGCGTCGACTACGACGACGAGATCGCGCAGGCGCACCCCTATGAGGCCGCCTACCTCCCCGTCAACCGCCTGCTCGACGGCACGATGCACGACTGGTAGCGACGCAGCGCCAGTGAGCCTAGGGTGAGGAAGCGCCCGCGCGCGCCTCGCCGGCGGCGAGCAGGCGCTCGCGGAGGTCGCTGCGCTGCTCGGGCGTCGGATCCCACTGGGCAGGGTCGGGCAGATCCTCGAGCGATTGCAAGTCGAACAGTTTGAGGAACAGCGCCGTCGTGCGATAGAGCACGGCGCCGAACTCCGAGCGACCGCTTTCGCTGACGAGGCCGCGGTCCAGCAGCGAGGCGACCGGCGACTCGGCATTGACCCCGCGGATGCGGGCGATCTCGGGGCGCGAGACCGGCTCGAGGTAGGCGACGATCGCGAGCGTCTCGAGTTGCGCCGGCGTCAGCGCACCATGCCGCGGACGGCCGAGCAGCTCGCGCGCGGCATCCTCGGCGACTGGGTCACTCGCGAGCGTGTAGCCGCCGGCGACCTCGCGCAGCAGGAGCCCGCGCCGGCCCGGCGCAAACGCCTCAGCCAACTCGGCTAGCGCAGCCTCAACGACGTCGTCGCTCGCGCCGCTCGCGGCGGACAGCTCGGCGACGCTCAGCGGCTCGCTCGAGAGGAATAGAAGCGCCTCGATCGTCCGCGCGAGCTCGCTCATCGCCGGCCTCCCACCGCCGCCCGACCGGCCGCGCGAACGGTGATCTCGCCAAACGACTTGGGCTGCTCCCAACTCACCTCGCCGCGCTTGTATAGCTCGAGCAGCGCGAACAGCGTGATCGCGACGGTCATGCGATCGTCGCCTTCGACCACCTCGTCGAAGCTCAGCTCGCCGCCCTTGCGCAGCAGCCGGCGCAGCAGCGCAATCCGCTCAGCGACGCTCACGCGCGCGACCAGCACGTGGCTCAGGTCGAGTCGTGCCGGCAGCGTGAGCAAGTCGCCGAGTGCTCGCCCGAGGATCGCCGGATCCCACAGTCCGGCAGGCGCCTGCTCAAGATCGATCCGCCGGAGCTCGGGCGGCAGCGGGGCTTCGCGGTAGCGCACCTCTGGCGCCAGCGCGAGCAGCTCGGCGAGGTGCGCCGCGGCCGAACGGTAGCGGCGCGCGTCGAGCATCCGCGCGAGCAACTCCTCGGCCGCCTCGGCTGGCTCAAGCTCGAGCAGCTCCTCGGCGTCGCCGTCGGGCAGCAACAGCCGCGACTTGAGCTCGAGTAGCGCCGCGACGAGCACGATGAACTCTGTCGTCGCCTCCAGTTCGAGCTCGCCCCGCGCCTCGAGGTGATCGATGTAGCTGATCACGACCTCGGCGAGCGAAAGCTCGCGCAGGTCCACCTCCTCGCGCAGGACTAGCGTCAGCAGCAGATCGAACGGTCCGCTGAAGACATCGAGGTCAAGCTCGAGCTCGGCGATGCGCATCGTTTGCGAAAACTACCGCGGCGCGCCGACGCCCATCGCATCGCGAACCTTGGCGAGCGTCGGGCCGGCAATTGCACGCGCGCGCGCTGCGCCTTCTGAGAGCACGGCCTCGAGCGCCGCCTGGTCTCCACGGAGCTCGGCGTAGCGCTGCTTGACCGGCGCGAGATAGTCGATCACCGCGCTGGCAACGGCACCCTTGAACTGACCGTAGCCGGCGCCGGAGAACTCGCGCTCGATTTCCACCGGTGAGGCGGCGCGCACGGCGGCGAGGATGTCGATCAGGTTCGTGATGCCCGGCTTGTCGGGCGCGCGATAGACGCCCTCACCGGAGTCGGTCACGGCGCGCTTGAACTTGCGCTCGATCTGGGCCGTTGCGTCGAGTACGTAGATGACCCCCTCCTCGCTCGCGGCGGTGCTCGACATCTTGCTGGTCGGGTCCTGCAGGTCCATGATCCGCGCCCCCACCTCCGGGATCCGCGCGTCGGGAACGACGAACTGCTCGCCGAAACGCGAGTTGAAGCGGATCGCGATGTCGCGCATCAGCTCGAGATGCTGGCGCTGGTCATCGCCGACGGGGACCTCGTCGGCCTGGTAGGCGAGCACGTCGGCGGCCATCAGCACCGGGTAGAGGAAGAGCCCGGCGGTAACCAGCTCGCGCTGCTTGGCCGACTTCTCTTTGAACTGCGTCATCCGCTGGAGGTCGCCGTAGGCGGTTACGGACGTCAGGAGCCAGGCGAGCTCGGAGTGCTCCGGGACGTCGCTTTGGCGGAAGAGCAGGCAGCGCGTCGGGTCGAGGCCCGCCGCGAGCAGGATCGCTGCCGTGTCGTAGGTCAGCTCGCGCAGCTCCGCCGGAGCGAACGCGACGGTCGTCGCGTGTAGATCAACGACGCAGTAGATCGCCTCGCCGCGATCCTGTCCCGCGACGTACTGGACGATCGCGCCGATGTAGTTGCCGAGGTGCTTGCGCCCGGTCGGCTGGATGCCCGAGAAGATCCGCACGATGTCAGCGCAGGCTATCGGGGCCGCGCCGCTTACAGCGCCTGGCGAAGCACCGGCTGCTTGGCGGCAGTGGCCTCGTCGAGGCGCCGCACCGGTGTCGAGTAGGGCGCACCGCGGGCTACTTCGGGGTCCTCGCGAGCTTCGCGCAGGATCTCGGCGATCGCCTCCGCGAAACCGTCGAGCGTCTCCTTGGTCTCGGTCTCGGTCGGCTCGACCAGCAGCGCCTCCTCCACGAGCAGCGGGAAGTAGACGGTCGGCGGGTGGTAGCCGTAATCGAGCAGGCGCTTGGCGAGGTCTAGCGTACGGATCCCGAGCTCGCGCTTCATCGGGCCACCGGTGAGCGCGAACTCGTGCATGCAAATGCGGTCATAGGCCGGCGGCAGCAGCTCGCAGACGCCGAGCTGGCGAAGGCGCGCCAGCAGGTAGTTGGCGTTCAGCACGGCGGTCTCCGAGGCGTCGCGCAGACCGCTGGCGCCGAGCGAGCATATGTAGGCGTAGGCGCGGACGAAACAGCCGTAGTTGCCTTGGAAGCCGCGCAGGCGGCCGATCGACTTTGGTCGTTCGTAGTCGAGGTCGAACTCGCGGGTCGAACCGTTGCTGAAATCGCCGCCGTGGCGAACGATCACCGGGTGCGGCAGGTAGGGCTCGATGCGATCGGACACGGCGATCGGGCCCGCGCCGGGCCCGCCCCCGCCGTGGGGCTGGGTGAACGACTTGTGCAGGTTGAAGTGGACGATGTCGAAGCCCATGTCGCCGGGCCGCGAGATGCCCATGACGGCGTTGAGGTTGGCGCCGTCGTAGTACACGGTCGCACCGACGTCGTGGACGATGCGCGCGATCTCCTCGATGTTCGGATCGAACAGGCCGAGGGTGTTCGGGTTGGTCAGCATCAGACACGCCACGTCGCGGTCCGCCTTGGCGCGGAGGTCCTCGATGTCGACGCCGCCGGCAGCGTTGGTGCCGACCTTGACGACCTCATACCCGCCCATCGTCACGGTCGCTGGGTTGGTGCCGTGCGCGGTGTCAGGCGTCAGCACGGTGCGACGCTGATCGCCGCGGTCGGCGTGGTAGGCGCGCGTGAGCAGCACGCCGGCGAGCTCGCCATGCGAGCCGGCAGACGGCTGCAGCGAGACGTGCGGGAGGCCGGCGATCTCCGACAGCGCGCGCTCGAGGTTCCACATCAGCTGGAGCGCACCCTGTGCGCGGGCGGGATCCTGGAGCGGGTGCAGGCGGGCGTGACCCGGCAGGCCGGCGACACGCTCGTGTAGGCGCGGGTTGTGTTTCATCGTGCACGAGCCGAGTGGATAGAAGCCGGAATCGAGATCGAAGTTGCGGCGCGAGATGCGCACGTAATGGCGCACGAGCTCGGGCTCTGAGACCTCCGGCAGCCGGGCCGGCGCGCGGCGGCGAAGGTGTGACGGGATCAGCTCGTCGAGCGGCTGCTCGGGCACGTCGAGCGCCGGCGCAACGAACGCGCGGCGCCCCGGCGCTCCCTTCTCGAAGATCGTCACCGCGCGGTCGCGCTGCATCGCGGTCTCCTCGAGGCTCACGCGCGTGTCGCTCACGGCCCCTGCCCGCCGTCGGTCGAGGCCTGTGCGCCCGCTCGCTCGGCTGCCAGCGCACGGCCGAGCACATCGGTGAGCCGATCGATGTCGGCGCGACTGCGCTGCTCGGTGAGCGCCACGAGCAGCCCGGCAGGATGCTCTGGGTAGTCGATCCCGAGTGCGTAGCCCGGATTGACGTGCTCGGCCGCGCAACGCGCGATCACGCGCCGCAGCGCAGCTAGATCGGCAACGTCGAGCGTCACCGCGAACTCGCGGACCACCGGCTGGCTGTGCAGAAGCGTGACTCCGTCGAGCGCTGCGAGCTCGGCGCGCGCGTAGGCCGTGCGCTGGACCAGCAGCTCGCCGAGCTCGACGAGGCCGCGACGCCCGAGCCAGGAAAGGTAGACAACCCCGGCCAGAGCATTCAGTGCCTGCGCCGTGCAGATGTTCGAGGTCGCTTTCTCGCGGCGAATGTGCTGCTCGCGCGTCTGTAGCGTGAGCACGAAACCGCGGCGGCCGTCGACGTCGAGCGTCTCGCCGGCGATCCGCCCTGGCATCCGGCGAACGTGCTCGTCACGCGCGGCAAAGAATCCGAACGACGGACCACCGAAGTCGAGGCGGTTGCCGAGGGTCTGGCCCTCGCCGACGCAGACGTCAACCCCGAGCGCGCCGGGAGGCTCGAGAATCCCGAGCGCCAGCGGATCGGCGCTGACGACGACGAGCGCTCCGTGTTCGCGAGCCGCGGCGATCAGCGGCTCGAGGTCCTCGACAGCGCCGAGGAAGTTCGGCTGCGCGATGAACACGGCGCTGACGTCGTCGTCGAGCGCGGCGGTCCACGCCGCCAGGTCGGTCACGCCGTCGCCAAGCGGGATCTCGTTGACCGCCATGCCATAGCCCTCAGAGAGTGTGTTGAGCGTCTCGCGCGCGTGCGGATGGACGCCGCGTGAGATGACCAGGCGTGGACGCCCATTGGTTAGCTTGGCGAGGTAGGCCGCCGCGGCAAGCGCCGAGGGGCCGTCGTAGACCGAGGCGTTCGAGACATCCATCCCGGTCAGCTCGCAGATCGCCGTCTGATACTCGAACATCACCTGCAGTCCGCCCTGGGAGATCTCGGGCTGGTAGGGCGTGTAGGGCGTCAGGAACTCCGAGCGTCCCGAGCAGCATGTCGATGACCGCCGGAACGTAGTGGTCATACATCCCGGCGCCGAGGAAGCACAGTTCGTCCTCCGCGCTGCCGTTGCGCGCCGCGAGCGTCCGCAGGTGCGCGTAGACCTCGGCCTCGCCGAGCCCGGCGGGGAGGTCGAGCGCCCGGTCCAGGCGCACGGCGGCGGGGATCTCGCCGAACAGCTCCTCCACGCTCGCCACGCCGATCGCCTCGAGCATCGCCTGGCGATCGGAGTCGGTGACGGCGGTGTAGCGGCTCATCGGCGTCAGGCGAGCAGCGCGACGTAGGCGTCGGGCGCAAGCAGCGCATCGGTCTGCCCCGTGTCCGAAAGGCGCACCTTGACGATCCAGCCGGCGCCGTAGGGATCGTCGTTGATCGCCTCGGGCGCGCCGGCGAGTGACTCGTTGACCTCGATCACCTCGCCCGACAGGGGCGCAATCACGTCCGACACCGCCTTGACCGACTCGACCTCGGTGTAGGGCTCGTGCTGGGTCAGTTGCGCACCGACCGCGGGCGGGTCGAAGAAGACAACCTCGCCGAGCGCGTCCTGCGCGTGCCAGGTGATGCCGAAGGTTGCGACGTCGCCGTCGATGCGGGCCCAGTCGTGCTCGGGGTGATACAGCAGATCTTGCGGATAGGACGCTTCGGCCATCAGCTCGCTCCCTCCAACCTTATTGGTTTGGCGCTCACACCTTCAAGAGCGGCCGCTTTTGCACGCGCGCCCGCCGATGCTTGCCGCGGACATCGATCTCGAACTCGTTGCCCACGACCGCCGCCGCCGCCGGCAGGTAGGCCATGCCGATGCCGACGTCCAGCGTCGGCGAGAAGGTGCCGCTGGTGACCACGCCGCCGCCGATCACCTGATCGCCGGGGCGCGCGGCGCCGCGACCCTGGATCACGAACGGGACGAGCAGCTCGGAGGGCCCGGCGGCGCGCACGGCGGCGACGGACTCGGCGCCGATGTAGCCGCCGGCTGCCCGGCAGCACCACCCCAGGCCGGCCTCGATCGGGCCGCGCCCGGTCTCCAGGTCGTTGCCGTAGAGGTGGTAGCAGACCTCGGTGCGCAGCGTGTCGCGAGCTGCGAGGCCCGCCGGATGGGCGCCGCGACGGACAAGCGCATCCCAGACCGCCGGGGCCTCAGATGACTCAAACAGCAGCTCGACGCCCTCCTCACCGGTGTAGCCAGTGCCACAGACCAGCGTCTCGACACCGTCGATCATCCGCTCGGCAACCGTCATCCGCGGCGGCAGCGGTGCGTTTGCGATCGCCTGCACCATCTCGTGGGCGAGCGGTCCCTGGACGGCGAGCATCGCGTAATGCTCGGCACGGTCGATGATCTCGACATCGAGGGTGTCGCGGTGGGCGACAAACCACGCGAGATCCTGCGCGTGATTGGCGGCGTTCGTCACCGTGAGGTAGCGCTCGGGCCCGAGGCGGTAGGTGAAGCAGTCGTCGAGCACACCGCCGTCGTCGCGACAAAGGACGCTGTACTGCGCGCCGCCGATCTCGAGCCGCGCGACGTCGTTGGAGCACAGGCGCTGCAGGAACTGGAGCGCGTCCGGCCCGCTGGTCTCGATCTCGCCCATGTGGGAGACGTCGAAGATGCCGGCGGCGGTCCGCACCGCGAGGTGCTCGCTGATCACGCCCTCGTACTGGATCGGCATCTCCCAGCCGGCAAAGGGGACCATGCGCGCGCCGAGCGCGACGTGGGTGTCATACAGCGAGGTTCGTCGCAGCGGCGTCGTTGCGGCGGATGCCATGTCCGGCAGGCTAGCGCCTTGCGGGTTCCGACTCAGCGCAGGAACGGCGGAACGTCGATGTCCTCGTCGCGAATCTCGAGCGGGGACCGCTGACGGTCAGCCCCGCGTGCGGGACGATCGCGCGGCGGGCGCTCGCTCCGCGCGTGGTCGCGTGGCGAGAGGCGGTCGCGACCGCCGAGATCGGGCGCCGCCTCGCGCCGAGCGGAACGCACGCGACGTTCGGCCGGCGGGGCGAAGCCGGTACCGATGACGGTGACGGTGACCTCCTCGCCGCGCTGCTCGTCGATCACCGCGCCAAAGATGATGTTCGCGTCGGGGTCGGCGGCGGCTTGGACAATCTCCGCCGCCTCGTCGACCTCGAACAGGCCGAGGTCGCGCGGGCCTGTGATGTTGATCAGGATGCCGGTCGCGCCCTGGATGTCCTCCTCGAGCAGCGGCGAGGAGATCGCCGCGGTGGCGGCGTCGCTGGCGCGTCCCTCGCCGATGCCGGTGCCCATTCCCATCATCGCCGTACCGGCACCGGTCATGATCGTGCGCACGTCGGCGAAGTCCAGGTTGATCAGGCCGGGAACCGTCACCAGGTCGGTGATGCCCTGCACGCCGGCGCGCAGGACGTTGTCGGCGACCTTGAAGGCCTCGACCATGGTGGTCTTCCGCTCGACGACGGTGAGCAGCCGCTCGTTGGGGATCACAACAAGCGCGTCGACCTCTTCGCGCAGCCGGCGGATTCCGTCCTCGGCTTGGCGCATGCGATGCGTGCCTTCGAAGTCGAAAGGACGCGTGACGAAGCCGATCGTGAGCGCACCGATCTCCTTCTTTGAGATCTCCGCGATCACCGGCGCGGCGCCGGTACCGGTGCCGCCTCCCTCGCCGGCGGTGACGAACACCATGTCCGCGCCCTTCAGAACTTCCTTGAGCTCGTCGCGCGACTCTGCGGCAGCGCCAAAGCCGAGCTCAGGATTAGCGCCCGCCCCGAGCCCGTGCGTCAGGTCGTTGCCGATGTTGATCTTCACATCGGCGTCGGAGGAGTGCAGCGACTGGGCGTCGGTGTTCGCGGCGATGAACTCGACGCCGCGCATACCGGCATCGACCATCCGGCCAACGGCGTTGGTTCCCGCGCCGCCGACTCCGACGACTTTGATCACAGCAAGGTAGTTGCCACCGTCCATATACGTCCGAGCCTCGACTAATAATAAAGGGTTTTTGGCCCCGGCATAGACGGGGCCAAAAACCCACGTTATGCAGGGGTCCTGTGCCTGTCAACGCCGCGGGCGTGGCGCAAGGATCCTTGCAGCTGCCTTAAGTCTCAACTCTCAAGTAAATGATCGGCAAATTGAGCTTATCCTGAAGTGGAGCTTGAGGGGGCGCTCGAGCTCAATCGTCGAGCGTCGAGCCTGTCGTCGGAGGATTTGCGGGAGCGCTGGGCACGTTGATTGACGCTGGATCATCGACCTGGGCGGCGGGACGGCTCGGCAGCGACACATCGATGTAGCTCGCGCCGCGCGAGGTCGGGTTGGCCAGCACCGCAGCGGCCGACGCCCACTTGGCATGGGGCAGCGCGTCGTCGCCGAAATAGATCGCCGGTCCGCGGCGCAGCTGCACGGTCAGCCCGTGGCTACCAGCGGTGACCGAGTAGACGTGGGCCAGCAGCGGCGCCGGGGCGTCATCTAGGAGCGCGATCTCCAAGCGCGCTTGCGGATCGCTGACGCGCCCGCCAANNCGCTCGATCACGCGGATGTGAAGACCGTGCGGATACTCGCTCGAGACCCGCAAAGAGGCGACGAGCGTGTAGCTCGCAACCGCCGCGTGGAGCCGCGCCAGCGAGACGTCGGTCGTCGTCATCCCGCGCGCGGTGAGCTCGAGCGCACTGCGAATCTGCGGCGCAGCGTTGCCTGAGAGACCGCTTACGGTCACGTTCCGCACCTGGAAGACCGACAGGTGGCGCACCAGTGCGATCCACGCCCCGTAGCCAACGAGCAGCACAAGTACGACACACGCCAGCTTGTGGCGGAGACGCATACCTCCTCTGGTTCGCCGCGGCCCGGCAAACCCCTACCCCGCGCGGCTCGCCTCCTCCCAGGGAAAGCTCACCGGGCCGAGCGCCTGGACCTCGCGCTCGAGAGCGATCCCCGCATGTTCGAGCACCCGCTCGCGGGCGGCCGCCATCAGCGCGACGATGTCCGCCGTGCTTGCGCCGCCGACGTTCTCCACGAAGTTCGCATGCTTTGGCGAGAGGCGCGCCCCGCCGATCCGCAGGCCGCTCAGCCCGGCGGCCTCGAGCAGCTTCCCCGCGCTCGCCCCGGGCGGGTTCTTGAACGTCGAGCCAAACGTCTTGATGCCCTTCGGCTGTGCCGCGTGGCGTAGGGCGCGCATCTCGGCGAGCGTCGCCCGCACGGTCTCGGGAGCAGCATCGGTCAACGCGAACTGCACTTGTGCGACGACCTCACCGGCCCGGAGCGCCGAGCCGCGGTACTCGAAGCCGAGCTCGTGCGGTGCACGCCGCGCTACGCCTTGCGCGCTGACCACCTCGACCCAGCTGAGGACGCTCGCGAGCGCGCCATCGTAGGCGTTTGCGTTCATCCGCACCGCGCCGCCGACCGTCCCGGGGATGTTGACGGCGAACTCGAGCCCGGCGAGGCCGAGCGCAGCCGTGCGCGCGGCGGCCTTCGGCATCCGCGCGCCGCCACCGCAGCGCAGCCCTCCGGAGACCGTTTCGATCTCCGCCAGCTGGCGCTGGAGGTGCAGCACGAGCCCGGGCACACCCTCGTCGGCGACGAGCAGGTTCGAGCCTGAGCCGACGACCGCGACGTCGTGGTCGTGAGCGTTCGCCCAGACCAGTAGCTCTTGCAGCTCGGCGATCGTTCCGACGGCCGCGAACAGCTCGGCCGCACCGCCTGTGCGTACCGTCGTCATCCGCTGGAGCGGATAGGTCTCGTGCAGCTCAACCATCGACGTTTCCGACGCCGGCGAGTCCCCGTGCGAGTGTGTCGCTGTCCCCCGCGCCCATCACCATCACGAGATCGCCGGGCCCGAGCAGCGCGCCGAGCACGCGCTCGGCCGAGCCGCGATCCGGCAACCAGTAGGTGGGCTTGCCCGGTGCCGCATCGACCGTCGCCTCGGCGATCATCAGGCCGCTGACGCCGGAGAAGTCGCTCGCACGCTCGCGCGCCGCGTAGACGTCGAGCACGGCCACGAGATCGGCTGCGGCGAGGGCGAGGCCAAACTCGCGGTGGAGCGCGCGCGTGCGCGAGTAGAGGTGCGGCTGAAAAACCGCGATCAGACGCCGCGGGCCGAGCGTGCGCGCCGCCGCGAGCGTCGCCGCAATTTCGGTCGGATGGTGCGCGTAGTCGTCGTAGACCTCGGCGCCATGCGGGCTGAGGCCGAGGCGTTCGAAGCGCCGTCGCGCGCCGCTGAACTGCGCCAGTGCGCCTGCGGCGACGGCTGGCTCGACGCCAACGATGCCGGCAACGCGGAGTGCCGCCGCAGCGTTGCGCGCGTTATGCGCGCCCGGTACCGACAGCTCGACCTCGACGCCGTCCAGCACAAACCGCGAGCCGCCGGCGCGGAGCTCGGGCGCCGGCACGTCGTAGGCGACGACCGGTCCGCTGCGCAATGCCAAGAGCTCGGGGCGATCCCAGATGACGGCCTCCGTGGCGTGGCTGAGGAACTCGCGGTAGACCTGCTCGAGCTCGCGCAGCGAACCAAAGGCCTCGTGGTGATCGAGCTCGACATTGCCGAGCACGGCGATCTCGACGGCGAGGGCCAGCAGGGAGCGATCGGACTCGTCCGCCTCGACGACCAACCATTCGCCGCTGCCCCAGTCGCCGTTGCGCCCCGTCTCGCTGAGCGTTCCGCCGATCAGGTAGCCCGGATCCAGGCCGCCGCCGCGCAGCGCGCGGACGATCATGCTCGCCGTGGTGGTCTTGCCATGGGCGCCGGCAACCGCGATCGTGCGGCGCAGGCGGCTGAGCTCAGCGAGCAGCTCAGCGCGGGCCAGCACGACCAGTCCGCGCTCAAGCGCCGCAACTCGCTCCTCGTTATCAGGGCCTACGGCGCTCGAGTAGAAGACCTCGACGTCGTCGCCTGCGGGGATGTTCTCGGCGCGGTGGCCGACGTGCAATTCGAGCACGCCATCGACGGCGAGCGTTTGCGCGAAGTGCGAATCGACACGGTCCGAGCCGCTGACGCTCGCCCCGAGCTGGTGGGCAGCGCGCGCGTAGGCGCTCATCCCGGCGCCCGCCACGCCAATCAGGTGCAGCCGCCGCCCGCTCCACGGGGCGCGCCCGGAAGGCTCGGCGCTCACCGGTGCGCCACCGCGAGCACCTCGGCGGCGATTGCCTTCGCCGCATCCGGGCGGGCAAGCGCGCGCGAGGCGCGGCTCATCGCGGCGAGCCGTGCCGGATCGCCGATCAGCCGCCCGACCTCGCCCGCGAGCCGCGGGCCGCTCAACTCGGCGTCGGCGATCACGACCGCCGCGCCGTGGTCTGCCATCCACGCCGCGTTGGCGCTCTGATGATCGCCGGTGGCATGCGGATAGGGCACGAGGATCGCCGGCCGGCCGTGAGCGGCGATCTCGAAAATCGAGCCTCCGGCCCGCGCGACGACGAGGTCGCACATCGCGAGCGCAGCGTCGAAGTCCTTGGGCGAGAGATACTCGCGCAGCTCGTAGAGCCCTCCGTGCTCGCGCGTGCGCAGCTCCGCCCAGTCGCGCGTGCCGGTCACGTGCAGGACGCGGAAGCTCGCACCGACGAGGCCGGCAAGCGCAGCCTCGTTGATCGAGCGCGCACCGAGCGAGCCGCCGAAGACGAACACGAGCTGCTCCCAGGATCCGAGCCCGACCGATTGGCGTACTGCCGCGCGCTCGGCGCGTACCGGCGGCACGGCGCGCCCGGTCACGAGATAGCGCGGCCCGCTGCGAGACGCGATCGGGAAGGCAAGACAGACCCGCCGCGCGAGTGGTGCGAGCGCTCGGTTGGTCAGGCCAAGATGGCTGTCGGCTTCGCAGAGGACGATCGGCAGCCGCAATGCGGCGCCGGCGAGGACGACCGGCCCGGCGACATAGCCGCCGGCGCCGAGCACCGCGCCTGCACCCTCGCGGCGCAGCAGCCGGCGGGCACGCGCCGTCGCCGCGGCGGAGCGCGCAAGCGCCGCGGAGGCCTTCAGCGGGCTGTGGCGATCCAATCCACGAACGTCGATCCGTTCGAGCTGGTAGCCGGCCGCGGGAACGAGCTCGCGCTCGGCGCGGTCGCCGCCGATGAAGAAGACGCTAGCGCCCTGCGTAACCAGCGCGTCGGCCACCGCCAGCGCCGGCACGACGTGCCCCGCTGTTCCCCCGGCTGCGATTGCGATCCGCGGCTGGCTGACCATTCACGGATCGTCGCGCGTTTTGCTCCGGCGTGCGGTCAACCGCTCGCACGACGATCGCGTTGTCGCGCACAACAGCCAGCAGCAGACCCATCGCCGCGAGCATCACGAGCAGACTGCTCGAGCCGTAGGAGATGAACGGCAGCGGCACGCCGGTGAGCGGCGCGAGGCTGAGCACCGCGAATACGTTGAGGATCGCCTGCGTCGCGATCAGCGAGGTGACGCCGGCGGCCAGCAGCTGTCCGAAGGGGTCGTGTGCTCGGCGCGCGGTGTGCAGTCCGGCGTAGACGATCAAGCCGTATAGGAACAGCACGCCACAAACGCCAACGGCCCCGAGCTCCTCGCCGATCACGGCGAGGATGAAGTCGGTCGGCGCGTTGGGGAGCCAGAGGTCCTTCGCCACCGAGTTGCCCGGACCGTGACCAAAGAGGCCACCGGAGCCGATCGCAATCTGCCCCTGCACCGCCTGGTAGCCGGCGCCTGTGGCGTGGGCCCAGGGGTTGAAGGCCGAGGAGATCCGCGCCGCCGCGTACGGCTCAGCCTTGACGAAGATGAGGACCGCAACGCCGAGCATGATGAAGCCGAGCCCGAGCAGGCGCAGCGGCACGCCGGCCGCCAACACGACCGCCGTCAGCGTGAAGACGATCACGAGCGTGGTGCCGAGGTCGGGCTGGGAGGCGATCAGCAGCGCTGCCGCGCCGGCAATGACAAGCAGCCGCTTGAGCGCGGTTCGCAGGCGGTCGGCGTTCGCGCTGCGCCCGGCGAGCACCTGGGCCGCGTAGAGCACGAGGGCGAGCTTCATCAGCTCCGAGGGCTCGAACTGCACCGGACCAGCGCCGATCCAGCGCTGCGCCCCGCCGGCGGCGTGCCCGAGATGGGGCAGCTTGACGGCCAGCAGCAGTACAAACGAGACACCCAACAGCGGGGCGGTGAGGGCCCGCACGCCGGCGATCCCGCGGTGGGCGAGGAAGAGCATCACGCCCAGCCCGACCGCCGACCACACGACGAAGCTGATCAGCTCGCCGAGGCCGCTGCCGCCCGAGGTCAGCAGCGACGGCGAGGAGGCGCTGTAGACCATCACGGCGCCGAGCGCGAGCAGGCAGAGCGTCGCCGTCAGGAGGATCGAGTGCTCGACCGGCGCGGGGCGCGCCGCGGCGCGACGGCGCGCAGGTGCGGGGACGGCGACGGCGGAGGACATCGCCGTCTGCTTCGACGCCCGCCGGCCTAAGCCTGCCCAATAATCAGAGCCCGAAACTCCTCGCCGCGCTGCTCGAAGTCGTCGAACTGATCGAAGCTTGCACAGGCGGGGCTGAGGAGGACGACCATGCCCCCCGTTGCGCCTGCTCGCGCGAGCGCCACCGCGCGCTCGAGCGTCCCGGCGCGCGTCGTCTGGAGGCCCTGGAGAGCATCGGCGATCTGCTCGGCGTCCTCGCCAATCAGATAGGTGTGGTCGGCATGCGTGGCAACCGCTTCCCGTAGAAGGCTGAAGTCCTGACCCTTGCCCTGGCCCCCGAGGATCAGCCGCACGGCGGCCGGGGCGAAGGAGCGCAGCGCGGCCACCGTGCTCGCGATGTTGGTCGCCTTGGAGTCGTTGACGTAGAGCACGCCGTCGAGCGTCGCGATCTCCTCGAGGCGGTGTGGGACGCCGGGGAAGCTCCGCAGCGCCGCGATGATCGCTGCCGGCGCTGTTCCGCGGGCGAGCATCACCGCGGCGGCCGCCATCGCGTTCTCCAGCGGGCCGCGCAGGCGGACATCAGCTGCCGCGATCAGCTCCTTGCCCTCCCAGCGCAGGATGCCATCGGTCAAGCGCAGAGCGCAGCCGCTCGCGCTGCCGAAGCTGATCCGCCGGGCCCCGCCGGGGATCGCGAGATCGGTGAGCGCGTCGGGGAGGACGGCGATCGCACTCGCCGGCTGGTTGGCGAAGATTCGGAGCTTGGCCTCGGTGTAGCGCGCGAGGGTGTGGTGGCGGTCGAGGTGGTCGGGTTCGATGTTCAGCAGCACCGCGGCCTCCGGCGCGAATGCGACGCTGTCCTCGAGCTGAAACGACGAGGCCTCGCAGACGACGGTCGTTCCTTCGGCGAGCGGGCCCGCGCCAAAAGGCGGCGGTGCGGCGAGCCCGCTGACGGCGCGCCCGACGTTGCCGGCGACGGCGACCGGCGATCCCGCCGCCCGTGCGATCGCCCCGATCAATTCGACGGTCGTCGTCTTGCCGTTGGTTCCGGTGACGGCGATGAACTCCCCGGCGAGCATCCGCCAGCCGAGCTCGAGCTCGCCGATCACGCTGATCTCGCGCGCGAGCGCGGCGGCGATGATCGGTGCTTCCCGGGGCACCCCCGGGCTCTTGACGACGCAGCGAACACGGTCGAGCAACTCGAGCCCAGCGCCGTCGGTGTGCAGCTCGACTCCCGCGGCCTCGAGCTCGGCCGCAGCCACCGGTGCCGTTCGGTCGAGCCCGATCACCTGCTCGCCCTGGCCGCGGAGCGCCAGCGCCGCGGCGGCCCCCGAGCGCGCGAGGCCGACGATCAGATAGGGGCCGCCCGGAAGCTCCGGCCTCACTTGATCGAGTGCTGGTAGATGACGAAGCCGATCGCCGCGCCGACCGCGGCGATGATCCAGAAGCGCAGGATGATCTTGGTTTCCGACCAGCCCTTCAGTTCGAAGTGGTGATGGATCGGCGCCATCATGAAGACGCGTTTTCGAAAGGCCTGGAAGGACACGACCTGGATCAGCACCGAGAGCGCCTCGAGCACGAAGATCCCGCCGATCGCCAGCAGCAGGATCTCGGTGTGGGTCATCACGGCGAGTCCGGCGATCGCGCCGCCGATGCCGAGCGAGCCGGTGTCGCCCATGAAGATCGTCGCCGGAAAAGCGTTGAACCA
>PKYB01000074.1:0-3206 GCA_003133565.1 Solirubrobacterales bacterium | reverse complement strand
GTGAGGTTGACGCCGCTGGTCGTCCCCGCGACGACGAGATAGATCAGCAGCGGGTAGAAGGCGCCAAGGTAGATGTAGTCGTGGTTGAAGGGAAAATCGAGCGTCGGACTCAGGTGCACCTCGTGCCTGGCTACCCACCAAAGCCCGACTGAGACCAGCGCCAGCAGGACAAGCTTGGTCCGGGCGCGTAGGCCGAGCGAGCGGCGGCGGACGATCTTCATGTAGTCGTCGACGAAGCCGAGCAGCGCGCAGGCGACTGCTGCAAGGAACACGGCGATGGCGTTCCAGCTGTAGTGCGAGAGGACGAGGAACGGCGCCGCGACCGCGGTGAACATGATGATCCCGCCCATCGTCGGCGTACCCGACTTGGTCAGGTGCCCCTGCGGACCGTCGTCGCGGATCTGCTGGCCGAAGGAGCGCCGGCGGACGAAGTCGATGAACTTCGGGCTGAGGAAGATGCAGATCAAAAGCGACGCTGTGCCGCCGATCAAGACCCGCGCGAGCTGCCCGCCGGAGGCGACGGCCGCGAGCGCGTTCACGAAGTCACCCGCGCGAGCGCCAGCGCCCGCGCGACGGTTTCGAGGCCGACGCCACGCGAGCCCTTGACGAGGACCACGTCGCCGCGGCGCAGCAGCGGCTCGAGCGTGCTCGCAACCTCGCCCGCCTCCTCCACGTGGATGTGCTCGCCGCCGCGGAAGGCCTCACCGGCGAGCTCGGCACGCGGCCCGACGGTCACCAGCAGGAGCACGCCCGCGTCGCGCGCGAGCTCGCCGAGCTCGCGGTGGTAGCGCTCCTCGTCCGCCGCCCCAAGCTCGAGCATGTCGCCGATCACCGCGAGGCGACGCGCAGCCAGGGTGTCCGAACCGAGCTGCTCGAGGGCGGCGCGCATCGACATCGGGTTCGCGTTGTAGCAGTCGTTGATGATCGTCACACCGCCGGCTAGCTCGACGCGCTCGCCGCGGAGCCCGGAGAAGACCACGTCGTAGGTGCCGCCGACCGCCACCCCGAGCGCGCGCGAGGCGGCCACGGCGGCGCACAGATCGGTGAGGAGGTGCGAGGAGCGGAAGTCGACGTCGAGCTCGATCAACTCGCCCTCAGCCTCGATCGTGACGCCGTCGCTCGCGCTCGAGACGACGTGCACATCGCCGCCGGGGCCAAAGCGTAGAACGCGCAGCCGCTCCGGCAGGTGTGGATCGAGCAGCGGCTCGTCGGCCGGTATCACCGCCGTTCCATCGGGCGGGAGCGCGCTCAGCAGCTCCGCCTTGGCGGCGGCGATCGCTTCGAGCGAACCGAGCAGCTCGAGGTGCGCCGGGCCGACGTTGACGATCACGCCGACCTCGGGCCGGCAGATCGCGGCGAGCGCGGCGATCTGCCCCGGCCCGCGCATCGCCAGCTCGAGGACCAGCACCTGCGTCCCCGCCGGCGCCGCGAGGATCGCCAGCGGCAGGCCGATCTCGGTGTTGTAGTTGCGCGGGCTGGCGACCGTCCGGCGCTCGCGAGCGAGCAGGGCGGCGAGGATGTCCTTGGTCGAGGTCTTCCCGGTCGAGCCGGTCACCGCCACCACGCGAGCACCGAGCTCCTGCCGCCAGGCGTGAGCGAGGGCCTGCAGGGCGGCAAGCGGGGCCTCGGTCGTAAGGACGGCACCGGTCTGCGGCCCCCTGGGGGCGAAGACCGGGCGGACCGCAACCCCCCAGGCTCCCGCCTCGAGCGCCTGCGTCGCGAAGCGTCCGCCATCTTCTCGCGCGCCCGCCAAACCGATGAAGAGATCTCCCGGCGCCAGATCGCGAGAGTCGATCGCGACGCGCTGCGGGCCGCCGCCGCCCGGCGCCGCCGCGAGGATGCGCGCGCCGGCGGCCTGCGCGACGCGCTCGGTGTCCCAGTTCTTCACGGCCGCGCTGCGGCGGCCGGACGCAGCTGCTCGCGGGCGACCGCTGCGTCGTCGAAGGGCACCGTGCGCCCGTCTTCGAACTCCTGCCCCTGCTCGTGGCCCTTGCCGGCGATGACGACGACGTCGCCGCTGCGCGCGAGCGAGATCGCGCGGGCAATCGCGGCGCGCCGCTCGACGATCGCCTCGACGGCGTGCGTACCATCGGCGCGAGCTCCGGCGAGGATCTCCTCGACGATCGCCTGGGGCGACTCCGAACGAGGGTTGTCAGAGGTGACGATCGTCAGCTCGGCGAGCGCGGCGCTGATCTGACCCATCTGTGCGCGCTTGCCGCGGTCGCGGTCCCCGCCGCAACCGAAGACGCAGATCACGCGTGCCGACGTCAGCGCGCGGGCGGCGCGAAGCACGTTCTCCAGCGAGTCGGGTGTGTGTGCGTAGTCGACGAGGACCGCGAACGGCTGGCCTTCGTCGAGCGCCTGGAAGCGACCGGGGGCCGGCGCCGCGTCGGCCAGCGCAGCGACGATCGTCTCGAGCGGGACGCCGAGCTGATGGGTGACGGCCAGCGCGGCGAGGACGTTGGCCGCGTTGAAGCGACCCGGCAGGCGGGTGCGCACCGCGACCTCGCCGTCCGGGGTGAGCGCGGTGAAATCGCCCTCGGCGATCCCCGAGCGCAGCTCGAGCGCGCGGTAGTCGGCCGCGGCGTCGAGGGCGAAGGTAACGGCGGCCGGGAAATCAGCTTTCAGGCGCGCGCCGTAGGGGTCGTCGATGTTGACGACGGCGAGCTTCGGGGCCGCTTCGAAGAGCCGCCGCTTGGCGGCGAAGTAGGCCTCCATCGTCGGGTGGAAGTCGAGGTGATCCTGGGTGAGGTTCGTGAAAACGGCGGCCGCGAAATGGATCGCATCGGCGCGGTGCAGCTCCAGCGCGTGCGAGGAGACCTCCATCGCGCAGGCGCGGTCGCCGGCGTCGCGCATCGCCGCGAAGCTCGCCTGGAGGTCGATCGCTTCTGGGGTCGTGTGGATGACGGCGCCGTCGACGCCCCCGATCACCGACTTCACGGTTCCGAGCAGCGCGCACTGCTCGCCCGCGGCTTCGAGCAGCGCGCGGATCAGGAAGGTCGTGGTCGTCTTGCCGTTGGTGCCGGTGACGCCGACGACGCGCAGCGCCGCGCTCGGATCACCGTAGAAGCGGGCGGCGAGCGGGGCCATCGCTTCGCGGACCGAGGCGACGCGCAACTCGGGAACGCCGAGGGAGAGCGGACGCTCGACGACGAGTGCGCTGGCGCCGCGCTCGACCGCGTCAGCCGCGTGGTCGTGACCGTCGC
>PKYB01000086.1 GCA_003133565.1 Solirubrobacterales bacterium | reverse complement strand
CCAGTGAAGTCGCGTGGGATCTTGATCTCGATGGGGCAGCTGCTGCCACCGCCGGTTAGGCAGGGTCCTGCGCCGCCGACAGCCTCGATTGGCGGACCGGTGCTCGACGTGCTGGTGCTGGTGCCCAAGACTGTGCCGACCATGCTTGGTGAGGCTGGCTCAAGAATGACTGTGATGTTGAGGTGCGCTGCCTGAAACGCAGCGTTGAGAGAGCTCTGTGCTGCGAACGGGTTCGTCACCGTGGCAACTATGTAGGCCGAGCCGCTCTTGGGGAAGCGGAACGAGACCGGAACCGCGTGAATGACCGCGCTCGACGAGTGCTTGCGCGTTGGCGTTGTCGCCATCGCACCGTGGTGACGGGTCGTTGGCGCCGACGCGCTCGCGCCGTAGACCACCATGGCCGCACCTACCGCAAGCACCGCAATGCCCGTGGGAACGACGATGCGCCGCGAAAGCCCAGGGCGTCGGCGCTGGCGCCGAAGCCGGATAACCGCGTGCTCCTCGGCGGCAACCGACCCGTGGTCGGCACGCGCGATCGCCGCAGCGAAGTCGGCCCCAAAGGTTTGGAGTGCCGGCGGCAGCCGCCGGTCATCGCTGTCAAGCATGTTCGGTGCTCCTTTCGAGTTCGGTCGTTGCCTGCGAAAGCGCACGCAATCCGCGACTAACGCGTGCGCGGGCGGTCTCTTCAGTCGTGCCAAGCGTCTGAGCGACCTCGGAGTAGGACAGTTCCTCGACAATCCGCAGTCGCAGAGCCTCACGGTGCTCTCGCGAGAGCTCGGCCAGCGCACGAGCCACCACCGTCCGCTGGGCGCGAAGATCGACGAGCTCCTCGACGCGCTCGTAGTCAGCGTTCGTCAGTGCCGGAACCGCCAGGCCGAGCTCGGCCATAGCGCGCCGCGCGACGATACCCCTGCGAAAGTAGGCGCTCAGCTCGTGGCGCGCAATCCCGAATATCCATCCGAGAGCCTCATCATCACTCGCGCCGCGGAACTGTTCGCGATGCGCCAGCGCCCGGGCGAAGGTCTCAGCCACGAGATCGATCGAAACCTCGGCCTGCAGAGTCCTACGAGCGAAGAAGCTCAGCAAGTCTGCGGCGCGCGCCTCATAGAGGCGGGCGAGCTGATCCAAGTCAAGCGGCATCGATGTCTCAACGTATAGAGGGACGAGCCCTCAAATCCGTGACAACACCTGCCACCCGACGCACCTGGGACGCTCGCGCACAAAGGAACCGTGCAAGACCCCAGCGATCGTGCGGGGTACGGACGAGGACGCCACCTCAGGGCTGCTGGGCCGCGATTCAAGCGACCAGGACGTGCGCGGTGCAGTTCATGGTCAGCCACGCTCGGCGCGAGGAGAAGGGGTCAGATATCAACGCCGCCTTGCACCTGCTGGTTTACGTACTCGACGCGCGCGTCCGCGCGGCGATCGTGATCTCGAACGACAGCGACTTATGCCGTCGCTCCGGTCCGCGAAGATGGGCGTCGGCTAGTGGTTGAGGGCGTGCTCGTCGCCGGCCGATCACGCCGGCACCGTCCGCTCCAGCAGCGCTGCTACGCCGCGACCGCGCGCGCGAGCTCGCCGAGCACTGTGACCATGTCGACATCGTCGTGTACCAGGTGCTGGAGCATCGCTCGCTTCACGCCGACTGCTTCGTAGGCGCGCAGCTGCTCCGCGACCTGCTCGACGCTCCCGACGAGGTGCGGCGGCCCGCCTAGGCTCGTGAAGTCGGTCCATGCGCGCAACCGGTCCTGCGCTTCGGCTTCGTCGCGTCCGATCGCGCAGCCGATCAGCATCGAGAACGCGAGCGGCTCGCGGCCGGCCGCATCGGCGGCTCGTTCGACGATCTCGGCGCGCTCGCGCGCCTCTTTGACCGACGGCATGATCGTGTTGTACTCATCGGCAAAGCGCACCGCCGCGCGGACCGAGCGGGGCTTGGCGCGGCCGCCGACGATGATCGGCGGGTGCGGCTGTTGGACGGGCTTGGGCCAGACGTCGTCGGTCTCGGTCCATTGGCGATGGATCTCCTCGAGTTGGCGCTCGAACTCATCAAAGCGCTCGGACGCCGTGCCGTACGTGAAACCGTAGGCGCTGTGCTCGGACTCGAGCCAGCCCGTCCCGATGCCCATTTCGACGCGTCCCGCCGAGATGTGGTCCACGGTGACCACCGACTTCGCGAGCACAGAAGCAGGGCGGAACGTCGTCGGCGAGACGAGCGTGCCGAGGCGCAGCCGCTCGGTTCGTGCCGCGAGCGCCGCGAGCGTCGTCCAGGCGTCAAGCGCCCCGACCCGCTGCCCTTCGTGGTGGATCGAGCCATAGTGGTCGGAGCGGAATAGCCCCTCCAACCCAGCCCGCTCGGCCGCGTGCGCGAGCGCAAGCCAGCCATCCCAATCGAGCCCCTCCTGTCCTTCGAACATGACGCAGATGCGCATTGACGGCGTTTCTCCTTGCTTGGTCGCAGACCGTTACAGAGTTGGTGCGTGCAGCGCCTTGAGTGTCGGGCAAAGCAGCCGGTAGCGCGCGTACCCGGCGTCGTAGCTGGCCGCCCAGTGCTGTCCGGCTTGATCCGGTCACGGACCAGAACGCAACGAGCGACGGCTTCGGCGACATCGCTGATGCCGTCGCGTATACCGGCAAGCAACTGCATCCGACCCGAGAAGCCAGCCTCTCCGTCGGGTAGCTCGGCGAGACACGCCTTTGCCGCGCGCCACCAGTCCTCTGGGTCCTGTTCCGCCCACCCGGGATGCGGCGTCGAGAGCGGGGACCCCGCGGTCGTGCTCGCGAGCAGCTCGCCGTCAGGCAAGATGACTGTGCCCTTGACGCCGGACGCGCCGACGTCAAGGCCTATCAGTGTCACCGTCCGGATCAGTTTTCGGTGATGCGGGTTCCGGTTTCGGCGTCGAAGAGAAGCATTGAGCTTTCTCTGACGTGGAGCGTGATCTTGTCGCCGCTCTTAGGCGTGCGGTCGGGGTCGACTCGAGCGATGATGTCGGGTGTGGCGGTGGTGTAGGCGTCGCTGGCGTGTTCGGCGAGCTGGGAGTACACGTAGGCTTCGGCGCCGAGTTCTTCGACGAGGTTGACGATGGCTGGGATGCCGTCGCCGTCGCTGCCTCGTAGTTCGAGCGCTTCGGGCCGCAGGCCGACGGTCACCTTTCCGGTGGCCGGCGCGGCTTTCTGTAGCGCGCGTGGGATCGCGATCAAGCTCTGGCCGATCGTGACGCCGTCGCTTCCGATCGTGCCGTCGATCAGATTCATTGCGGGCGAGCCGATGAACCCGGCGACGAAGCTGTTGACCGGCGAGTTGTAGAGCACGCGCGGAACATCGACTTGTTGCAGAAGACCGTCGCGCATCACCGCGACGCGATCGCCCATCGTCATCGCCTCAACCTGGTCGTGTGTGACATACACCGTCGTGATACCTAAGCGGCGCTGCAACGCCGCGATCTGCGAACGCGTAGCGACGCGCAGCTTCGCATCAAGATTCGACAGCGGCTCGTCCATCAGNNAGGATCTTCGCTGCCTCCATGACGCGCTGCCTTATCTCGTCGCGCTTCACCTTCGCGATCTTTAATGCGAATCCCATATTCTCCGCGACATTCATATGCGGATACAACGCGTAATTCTGGAACACCATCGCAATATCGCGACTGCGCGGGGCCAGATTCACTACATTCTTCTCATCAATCAAGATCTCGCCCTCATCAACATCCTCAAGCCCGGCAAGCATCCGCAAACTCGTCGTCTTCCCACACCCCGACGGACCAACGAGTACCAAAAACTCCCCATCATTAATCCCCAAACTCAACTGATCCACAGCCTTACGCTTCGTCTTCGGATAAAGCCGAGACGCATCCTTAAACGTCACAGTGGCCATAACGATCCTTTCTCTGGGCACCCGGCAACGTGGAGGCGGCCGCGTGCCGAAACGGTGTAAAGACTCGTGCGGCGAATGCTGCCCGGGTGCCGGGCGATGCGGCATCGTAGCGCGCAGCTGGACGGCGTTGTGTAGCTTCTCGCGCGTGGAATTCCTGGTAGCCGTCGATATCGCTTTGCCACCGGACCTCGAATCTGACCGCCGCGCGGCGCTCGTCAAGGCCGAGTTCGACCGCGGGAGCGAGCTCGCACGGGCCGGCATGGTGCGGGCAGTCTGGAGAGTGCCGGGCCGACTCGCAAACCGCGCGATCTGGTCAGCGCCGGACGCTACGGCTCTGCATGAGGCCCTGATCAGCCTGCCGATGTGGCCGTATATGGACGTGCAGGTAACGCCGCTGGCGCGGCATGGGCTCGCCGACGCGTGCCAGGGCCTCGCGGCCGGCCTATAGACGCGTTTTGCTGAGCGTGAGCGCTCAGTACGCGGTGCCAACGGAGCCATCGCCGCGCACCAGCTCGTCGCCGCTGAACGGACGTATGACGACCGGCGCGACCGACGCGTAATCGTCAACCAGGCTGACGCCGATCCCCGGGGCATCGGGGATCTCGCAGTAGCCACCTTTGCGGACCACGGACGTTGTGAAGGCAGCCGAGCACGAGGACACGTCCTCGTCGAGTGGCAGGTACTCCATCGTCACGAGGTTCTGGAGCGTCGCGCAGAGTTGGAGCGTTGGCGCAGTGAGTCCTGGGCCGAGGAAGTTGTGGGGTGTCACGCCACAGTGGTGTGCTTCGGCGATCGCGGCGATCTTGCGACATCCGGAGAGGCCGCCGGCGATCCCGACGTCCGGTCGCGCGAGGATCGCGACGTTGCGCGAGAGCAGTTCGTTGAACTCCCAGATCGAGCTGAGCCGCTCGCCCATCGCGATAGGCGCGGTGACGCGCTTGGCGATCTCGGTCTGGGTGTCGATCGAGTCGATCTGGATCGGGTCCTCGATGAACAGCGGATGGAACTGTGCCAGCGCGTTGCAGACGACGATCGCCTTGGTCGGGTCGAGCTTTCGGTGCAGCTCGAAGATCAGGTCGATCTCCTCGCCTCCGGCCTCGCGTGCGGCCGCGGCCATTGAGCAGGTGGAGTTCACGAGTTTTTCGATCGAGAGGTCCTCGTAGCCATGCTCGAGGGGATCGAACTTGATCGCGGTGAAGCCTTCGGCGACGGCCCAGTTGACCGACGAGACGATCTCGTCGGGGTTGCCGCCGCCGACTAGGACGTGCAGGCGGACGCGGTCTCGCGAGCGGCCCCCGAGCAGCTCCCAAACGGGTAGGTCGAGCGCCTTCCCCTTGATGTCCCAGAGGGCGAGATCGATCGCCGAGACGGCCGCCGACAGCAGGTTGCCGCGGAACGGCCGCGCGCGATAGGTGAGATGCCAGAGATGCTCGATGCGGAACGGGTCGGCGCCGATCAAGAGCGGCGACAGCTCGCCGAGCACGCCGGCGACGCCGAGCGGGTAGCCCCAGCACGCCGACTGTCCGAGGCCCGTGATGCCGCTGTCCGTCGTCAGGCGAACGAGCGTGTGCTGCGAAGCGTGCTCCGCGCCGACGCCTAGCACCTCGACCGATGCGATCCGCATGGCTTTGTTCGATCCCCTCGCCATTGTCAGACGGTAGCGGTCTGCGCGAAACGGCGCCAGAATCCTCATTTGCTGGGGCGCAAGAATCGGTCGCGAAACCGCGGCGGACAACCTCCGGCGTGCATTTCGCTCGCTTGGGACCGGGTTCGGAGACGGCTACCGGCCCTACTCCGGCGGGCGCGTTGAGGCTGGCACATGCCCGCGCAATAGGGCATCGGCGGGTGTGCGCTTCCTGCTTGACAGCCGCGTTAGCGGTGCGGTAATGTCGCCCGGTTGAAACATTACAATCGCTGAAACGTTTCCATTTGCTCGGTGGCTGCTCGCTTGGACTCGGAGCGAACGCCGCGGCAAGCGGAGACTGAGAGCACGGGAGTTCGTTCACAGACGCGGCCGGTTGTCAGTTAGCCCGCGTGCAATTAATCGAGGGAGGAGTACTGGATGACTAGACGGACACGTTCAGTCCGGCTGGGCAAGAGATTCATCGCGGTAGCGGGCGCTTCAGCACTCGCCGCCGGGCTGGCCGGAGGCGTCGGCGCAAGTGTTGCGTCCGCCAAGGCCAAGCCGTTTTGTACGTCGGGCCCGCTGACGGTCACGGTCTTCAACTTTTCTGAGGTTCCGTTCAAGGCGGCTGCGGCGGGCTTCAAGAAGTACTGCCCGTCGGTGCACATCACGTTCGCGGTCCAGACCACGGACAACCTCTACCCGGTGGCCCTGCAGACGGAGAAGCTCGCAGGCAAGCTGACCGACATCGTCGAGACCTACGACTCGCTGTCGCCGACGCTCGAGACCGACGGTCTGGTTCAGCCGCTGAACAAGTACCTCAACAAGAAAGACTTCTATCCGGCGAACTACTGGCTCAAGGGCATGTCGCAGTCCTACATCCCGCCGAAGGGTGCGCTGCCCCAGAAGTTTGTGGGCGAGCAGTTCTTCGTCCCGATCGAGGCTGACGCCACGGTCTTCTACTACAACGTTGCCGACCTGACGAAGGCTGGATTCACGGTCAACCCGACGGGCACGACCTCTGTGTCGGCTTCGGGCGGAACGATCAGCGACTCGTGGACCTGGCAGCAGGCCGAGACCGTCTGGAGCGCCCTGACGAAGGGCAGCACGTACGGCGTCTGCGAGCGTCCTGACTGGCAAGCTGAGTGGAACCCGCTCATCAAGGTCGAAGGCGCGACCGCGCTGGGCGAGGCTTCGGCCAACGTCAGTGGTTCGGCGGCCCTGAACGCGTTCCAGCTCCTGCTCGGGCCGGAGCAGAACGGCAGCGACGTTTCGTTTGCGACGCTCACGAAGAACGGCGATCAGTGTGACCCGTCGTTCGAGAGCGGCCAGGCGGCAATGTCGGTTGGCGTCCGCGGCGACCTGCCGGGGATCATCGGTTCGCAGGTCGATCCGACCGGAAGTCCGACGGACATCGGCGTCCTGCCGATCCCGGAGGTCGACGGAGTCCATCCGACGGGTGGCGGTAGCGTTGCATGGGGTGTCAGCACCCAGGCCCATCATCTAAAGGCCGCGCTGGACTTCCTGCACTACTTCTACTCACCGGCCGGTTACGCCGGAGCGGAAGCAACGGGCGGCATCGTGCCGGCGGTTGCCAGCATCGCAGCAGACCCGACCGCGCCGTGGACGAAGTTCGCCGGTAACCCGGTGAACAACGCTGCGTACTCGATCTCGGCGGCTTCGGTCCAGGCGATTGCGCCGCAGACGCAGGGCACCGTGTTCAATGACCTGCAGGCGACGTTCCTGATCAACATGATCAACTCCGTGCTGAGCGGCACCTCGCTGCAGTCGGCACTGAACACGATGCAGACCGCTGTGAATTCCGACTACGCTTCCGCGAAGAGCGGCCTCGGCTAGTCGTAGCAAGTAACGATTGGTTGTGGTAGGTAAGGCAAGGGAACGGCCGGCTCGAAGCTGGGTCGGCCGTTCTCGTTGCCTGTCCGTTTTGCGAATGCTTCGCAACCGCAGTTCAATCGCAGCGAAGGAAGGGGCGCAGACTCCACCGTGGCGAAGCTGATCCCAGAGCCGCTGGCCGAATCAGCCGGCGCTCCCGTAGGGCTGGTCGCGCAGGCGCCCGCCAAGAAGCGCGGTGACGGGCTGGCGGCAGGGTTCATGATCGGGCCTAACGTGACGTTGTTCACGGTGTTCGTCGTCGTTCCGATCTTCGGCGCGTTGGCGCTCAGCTTCTTTAACTGGAACCTCAGCGGCGACCCCTTCACCACCGCCAAATGGGTCGGCCTCAGCAACTACACGAAGATGTTCAGCGACCCGCTTGTCCTCATCTCGGTCAAGAACACGCTCTATTTCGTCGCGATGGGGGTGGTGCCAACGGTCTTTATCTCGCTGGGGCTGGCGATGCTGATCAACTTCCGCTTCCCCGGCGTGTCGATCGTCCGCTCGCTCTACCTCGTGCCGGCCGCCGTCTCGCTGGCGGCGTCGGCGGTCATCTGGCAATACATCTACGAGCCGAAATTCGGCCTGCTCAGCTACCTCTTCGACCAGGTCGGGCTCACCCCGCCGATCAACGGCTTTCTTTCCACCACGGCCTACGCGCTGCCGAGCCTCGACCTCGTCTGCGTTTGGACGACGCTGCCGATCGGCGTCCTGCTCTACCTGGCGGCCCTGCAGCGGATACCGGCATCGGTGATCGAGGCGGCGACGCTCGACGGCGCCGGCTGGTTCCGGCGCGTGCGCTACGTGATCTGGCCCGGCGTCAGCAACATGACGCTGCTCGTCGCGATCATCTCGCTGATCGCCTTCACCGCCGGTGGGTTCGACCTCGTCAACATCCTCACCCGCGGACAGCCGATCTACGCCACCGAGACATTGATCTACTACATCTATTACACGGCAGTCAACGACTTCCAGTGGGGCTACGCGGCCGCGCTGTCGGTCCTCCAGTTCGTGATCATCGTCGGGATCCTCGTGCTGCTCGTCGCAGCCCGACAGTTCCTGGTGCGCCGGTCATGAGAGCTCCCAAGGCGCTCCGCACGGGAACGCGCATCTTCTTCGCGACGGTGATCGGGATCCTGCTCGCCGGACCGTTGATCTTCCTGATCGCCGGCTCGCTGATGAGCGTCGCGCAGGTCGACGCGGCGACGCCTCAGTTCATCCCGAACTCGCTGCACTTCGACGACTACATCAACGGCTGGAACCTAGTCCTTACGGCGCGGTCGTTTCTCAACTCCGTCATCTTCGTCGTCTTCGCCGTCGGCATCCAGTGGGCTTTGTGCATCAGCGGCGGCCTCGCGATCACGAAGATGCGCTTCAGGGGGCGCACTGCGATCACGTCGATGTTCGCGATCTCGCTCTTCATTCCGATCATCACCACCGTGATCCCGGTGTTCATCGTGACCAACTCGTTCGGCCTAATCGACACCTATCCGGGGCTGATCATCCCGATCGCGGCGCAGACCGGCTTCGGCACGCTGCTGTTCCGCCAGTACATCGTGACGATGCCGCACGAGCTGTTCGACGCTGCGCGGATGGACGGCGCCGGCTGGTGGCTCTTGCTGCGCCGCCTCGTCATTCCGCTCGCCCGGCCGGCGACCGCCGCCTACCTCGCGATCTCGGTGATCACCGCCTGGAACATGTATCTGTGGCCGCTCCTGGCCGCAAACGCCCCGCACGTGGAGACGCTCAGCGAGATCGTCGCGCAGATCGGAGAGGGCGACTCGTTCGGCTACAGCGTCACCACCCCGCAGCTCTACGCGGCGACCGTCATCACGATCGTGCCGATGGTGATGGCGTTCCTGCTCGTACAGCCGGCCTTCGCAAGGGGTCTCTTGGTCGGCTCGGGCGTGGAGTAGGGCCGTGCGCGATGCGATCAGGGCCTTCGCGCGAGCGGCGACCGAGTCGGCGCGAGGCGAGCAGCGCGTGAGCAGCGACTCCGACGGCGCATTCGTCGGCGCAAACGCGGTGGTCACCGGTGCGGGGCAGGGAATCGGCGCCGCGATCGCGAAGGGCCTCGCCCGCGAGGGCGCGCGCGTTGTGCTGAACGGCCGCCGAGTCGCGGCCCTCGAGGTGGTCTGTGCCGAGATCGTTGCCGAAGGTGGCGTAGCCGAATTCTGCGCCGGTGACGTAACCGATCCGGCCCATCTTGCGGAGCTGATGGCGCTCGGCGCCGGGTCGCGCGGCGTGCTCGAGATACTCGTCAACAACGCCGGCATCGCTGGTCCGACGGCGCCCTTTGCCCAAGTCTCCCTCGCGGATTGGAACGAGACGCTCGCGGTTAATCTGACCGGCGTTTTCCTCGCCTGCCAGGCCGCGCTCCCCTACTTGGAGCTCGCCGAGCATGGGAAGATCGTCAACATCGGTTCGGTCACCGGCAAGCAGGCGTTGCCGAACCGCACGCCATACGCTGCCGCGAAGCTTGGGGTCGTCGGTTTCACACGGACGCTCGCGCACGAGATCGGCTCGCTGAACATCGCCGTGAACGTCGTATCTCCGTGGCTCGTCGAGGGCGAGCGCCTAGAGAGCGTGATCGACACGATGTCTGCGGAGCGCGGTCTCACGGCCGCGGAACTGCGCGCAGAGATGACCGCCGGGACCGCGTTCAAGCGCACAGTCAGCGAGGCCGACGTGGTGGCGACGACGCTATTCCTCTGCTCGGCAGCCGCGAACAACCTCACCGGTCAGGACATCAACGTCTCAGCTGGCGCGGTGATGTACTAATGCGATCGAACTGCTGCGGCGTCTGAAGGGCGTCGGGTCTTGGCGACAGAACGTCTTGCTATTGGGCTCGTGGGTTGTGGCGGCATGGGACACCGGCATCTGCGCGCCTACTGCGCACTAGCCCGGGTCGGCGCCGGCGACTTTGAGCTGGCGGCCGTCTGCGACCCGCGGATCGAGGCGGCCGAGGATGCCGCCGGACTGGTCGAGGAGCTGCTCGGCCGGCGCCCAGTCGTCTTCTCTAGCTCCGATGAGTTGATCGCCAGCGGCGCCGTCGAGGCCATCGATCTTGTTACAGAGCCATCAATCCACCATCTGATCGCCGTTCCGGCGCTCGTCGCCGGGGTCCACGTGCTGAGTGAGAAGCCACTCGGGGTGACGGTACGCGCCTGCCGCGAGATGGTCGCCGCGGCAGCGGGCTCCGGCGCCGTGCTCGCGACGGCCGAAAACTACCGCCGCGACAGCCCGAACCGTCTGGCACGCGCGGTGATCGACAGCGGCATGCTGGGCGATATCCACCTGATGGTCGAGACGAATATCGGGGGCGACTCCGGCGTCCTGATCAGCCCATGGCGGCACCTGATCGAGAAGGGGTCGATAGCGCTCGACATGGGCGTGCACTACACCGACATCTTCTCCTATCTCCTCGGTGACCTCGACCGCGTCTGCGGGACGTCGTTCATCGCTGAGCCGGGCCGCATTCTGGGGCCCGACATGGAGCCGGGCGGCGGTGTCGAGGAAATCTCGCCGGGCGTGATGCGCGCCACTGGCGACGATTCGCTCGTCGCCGTCTACCAGACCGCCGGCGGTGCCTTCATTCAGCTCAGCTATGTCCCGTCGGGGCGCGGGCGTAAATGGATCCAGCGCAGCCTCCACGGCCGCAACGGCTCGATGAGCGTTCCCTTCGATCGCACCGGTGGGCCGGTGGTCGTCGAGATAGGTAATCGCCGGCTGACGGGAGCCGAGCTGCGCGCGGAACTCGGCGGCTTCAAGCTGAAGGGCGTGACAGCGGACTTCTTCGGGCCCGATGGAACCGAGTACGACCTGCCTTTCGCCGAAGTCGATGCGGCGACGATCGCGATCGAACTCGACGACTTCGTCCGCGCGCTGGCCGACAGGCGCGAGCCCGAGGTCGGCGGGCTCGGCGGGCTGCTTGCCGTCGCCGGAGTGTGGGCGGTGGCCGAGTCGCGCGAATGCGGCGGCTTCGTGCGGATCGCCGATGTCGCCGACGGGACGATCTCGGCGGCCCAGGATCCCGTCGATGCGATGATCGGCTTGCTTTGACCGGCGAGGACACGCCTTTCCTCACACCGCCGATCAAGCAATGCGCGATCGTCGTGCACGACCTCGACGAGGCGGTGCGCCGATTCACCGAGCATCTCGGCATCGGCCCTTGGACGGCATACCGGCTCGAGCCGCCGCTACTCAAGCAGATGCGCTACCACGGTGACGAGGTCGAGTTCTCGCTGCGTCACGCGCTGGCCTGGCAGGGTGAAGCGCAGTTCGAGCTGGTCCAGCCGCTCGGTGGGCCGAGCATCTTCGCCGATCACCTGCGCGAACACGGCGAAGGGCTCCACCACGTCGGCAAGTACGTCCCCGACCATCCGGCCGCCGTCGCGCAGGCGCTCGCCGCCGGTTTCGTCGAGTTGCAGAGTGCGCGTGGTTTCGGCGCCGAGGGCGACGGCGCGTTCGCGTACTTCAAGAAGGCTGATGTACCGTTGATCGTTGAGCTGATCTCGCCGCCGCGGGTGCGGATCGAGCCGGAGTTCGTCTATCCCGCCGGCGTGGGCTGAATGCAGCGGCTTGGGTCCGCGAGGAGAGTCAGATCGAGGCGAGGAAGACCACGATGATGCGCATTGAGAAGATCGAAGCGATCCCGGCCGGCAATGCCTGTTACGTCCGCCTCACCACCGATGACGGTACGACCGGTGTCGGCGAGTCGACGTTCTTCGCGTGGCCGAGCGCCGTTGCGGAGCTCGTCAAGGGCTTCGCTAGCTATCTGGTCGGCAAGGATCCGCTCGACGTCGAGCATCACTGGCTGGCGATCTATCGCAACCTGAGTTTCCGCGGCATGGCCGTGTCCGGTGCGCTGAGCGCGATCGACCAGGCGCTCTGGGACATCAAGGGCAAGCACTATGAGACCCCCGTGTGGCAGCTTCTTGGCGGGCGCGTCCGCCAAGCGGTGCGCGCGATGCGCGTGATAGAGCCCGGCAGCCTGGACGAGGTGGTCGAGCGCTCCCGCGTCGCGGTACAGGACGATCACTACACGGCGCTGAAGATCATCCTCTTCCAGCACGACCACCACCCGATGCGCCAGGCGTCGCGGATCGAGGAGCTCGCAGCGCGCTTCGCGGCGATACGCGAGACCGTGGGCTGGGAAATCGATCTCGGTGTCGAGCTGCATCGCAATATGCAGGCCGGTGACGCGGTGATGCTTGCGGACGAGCTCCAGCGCCTGCGTCCGCTGTTCGTCGAGGACCCGATCCCGCCGGACAGCGTGATGGCGATGCGCGCGTTCGCCGCAAAGGTCAACGTGCCCGTCGCTGCCGGCGAGCGGAACACGACGATCTGGGAGTTCGCCGAGTATCTCGAGCGACCCGGCATGAACTACATACGCCCGGACGTCGGCATCGCGGGCGGCTTCACGCACGTCAAAAAGATCTGCGCTCTTGCCGAGGCCTTCCACGCCGGCATCCTGCCGCACGCAGTGCCGTCGGGCGCGGTGGCCGTTGCGGCCCACGTTCAACTGGGAATGTGCGTTCCGAACTGGGAGGCACAAGAATACATGCCGCCAGACGGAAACCAGTGGACCGACGTCGTCGACCGGGTGGTCGAGCTGCGCGACGGGTATCTGATCGCGCCAGACCGGCCCGGCATCGGAATCGAACTCGACGATGTAGGTCTCGCCAAGTATCCCGTCCCGACGGCCGACCTCACCGGCGCAGTACTCGGCTTTGACCTCTCGCACCCGCCGCTGCGCGAAGACGGATCGGTTGCGATCCGATGAGCGCCGCGCGAAGGCGCGTCGGCCTGGTCAGCAACGACTACGTTCGCAACAGCTACATCGGCGCCGCCGATCTGGAGCGCCTCGCGGCGGCCGCGGACTTCAGCTATCTCCACTCAGACGTGACCGGTGGTCTCCACGGCGACGTGCCTCGCGATGACGTTGCCGAAGCCGCAGTGGCCGAATTCGCGTCCGATCTCGATGTTCTCGTCGTCTGCCACGGCTCCCCGTTCATCAGCGCCGAGATCCTCGCGGCGGCTAAGCGACTCACGCTCCTAGGCGACCTCGACGGCGACCGCTTCAGCTACCGCATCGACATCGCCGCCGCGGCGTCGCTCGGGGTTGTGGTCGTCGATACCTCGCACGGCTCGTCCTACCCTACTGCCGAATGGGCGCTGGGACTGGCGCTCGTCGGTCTGCGCAACGCGGGCGCCCACTTCCGGAGGATGATCGCCCACGAGTCGCCGTTCACGGTGCCCGCGGAAGAGCGCTCAGGCCCGGGATACGACAAGGCTGAGCTGAGCGGCAAGCGGGTCGGAATGGTCGGCTTCGGACATCTCGCGCGACGCCTCACCGACTTCCTGCGCCCGTTCAACGTTCGGATCGAGACGTTTGACCCCTACGCGCCGCGTGTCCTTGCCGAGGCCTACGGCGTCGTCTTCGCCCCGCTGGAGAAGGTGCTTAGCTGCGACGTCGTGTTCGTGCTCGCGCCGCTGACCCCCGGAACGGACGGGATGATTGGGGCGGCCGAGCTCGAACTGCTGCGACCCGGCAGCGTGTTCGTCAACGTCGGGCGCGGCAAGGTCGTCGACAGCGACGCGCTGATTGCCCGCCTGCGGTACGGTGACGTCATCGCCTGCCTCGACGTCTTCGACCCTGAGCCGCTGCCGCTCGACTCTCCGATCGCTGATCTGCCGAACGTGTTCCTCAGCCCGCACATCGCGGGTGTGACGGAGGAAAGCCGGCGTCGTTTCTTCACCCTGATGGTCGACGAGTGCCTGCGGCACTTCGACGGGATCGAGCCGCTTGCTCAGCTCACCACTGCGAACGTCCGCCTCAACCCGGCGCTCAACGCCGCTGGCTGAGAGTTCATCGCTCAAGTCGTCGCGAGCAGCCGGCGCAGGTTCTCGCCGAGGATGAGTCGGAGATCATCCTCCGATAAGAACGCGCAGTGAGTTCGGATTGCCTCGAGCGATTGGCGATACGTGGTGAAGCGCTTGGATGCCGGATAGTCGGAGCCCCAGCAGAGGCGAGACGGACCGAATGCCTCGTAGATCCGTTCGATCGCCACGAGTACGTCGGGCCAGGGATGGTTCCAGCCGCGGTCGGTGCAGTAGTGGAGGCCGGCGAGTTTGATGTGGATATTCGGCACCACGGCGGAGGCGAGGACCTCGGCGAAGCTGGGAGCGCCGAGGCCCTCCTGTGCGCGGATTCCTCCGACGGTATGGCATAGCACCGTGACTGTCGGGTGGCGTGCCGCGATCTCGCGCAGGTCCGCATGCCAGGCTGGATGCGCCGCCAGGTTGACGATCAGCCGCCGTTCGGCCGCGACCGTGAAGACCGCGTCGGCATCGTCGCTCCGAAGCCACCCGTCGTTCTCTTCGAGGACGTAATGGGTGAAGCCAACGAGTTTGTAGCGGTCAGTGAGCGCGAGCAGTCGCTCGGCGCTTCCCGGTCGATGATAGGTCACGCTCCACTGGCAGTCGTGGTCGGCGACCATCGCGAGGCGGCCTGGATAGCGGTTGCACGCGGACTCGACGTAGTCCAGGTTGTCCGGGTTGTCCTCGATCGTCGCGCAGACCACGGTCGCGAACTCGACGCCGTGCGCGTCCATCTCGTAGAGCAGTTGCTCGACGGTTCCGCGGGCGTATTCGTCGGGCACCGGTGGCTCGTAGGGCCAGCGCCGCCAGGCATGGCAGTGGCAATCGAGAATGGCGCTCGCGGCGGCAGGCAAGTCAGTGCTCCCGGCGTCTGGAAGGCTATACGCCGCGCGGGCTGTAACTGTTGAGTCGTGATCGCGCTGTGGTCGACTGGCGCGCTACGATCTCTGCATCAAAGCGGATGTCGCTGTGCCGGTGATTGGGGTCCGCTGTCTCCGCAATGAGCAGCTGCGCCGCAGCGCGGCCCAGCTCGTACTTGGGCAGGCGAATCGACGTCAACGACGGCGAGAGCATCGCCGCGAACTCGACGTCGTCGTAGCCGACGAGGCTGATGTCGCGTGGCACGCGGATGCCGCGCTCGACCAGGGTCCGCAGAACCGTTAGAGCGATCTGGTCGTTGACGCAGACGACCGCCGTCGGACGCTCTTCGAGCTCGAGGAACGAGTCGACGATCTGGTCGACTTGGTGAAACGCGGTCAGCGGGTCGACGGTGTACTCGATGATCGTCTCCCCCATGTCGAGGCCGGCGAGGCGGGCGGCCCGGCGCATGCCGCGGCGCCGTGCCTGACACTGTGCGAGATGCAGCGGGCCGTTGATGAAGGCGATCCGCGTGTGGCCGAGCTCGAATAGGTGCCGCGCCGTCAGCTCGCCGCCACCGGCGTGATCCACCGACACGGAGCACAGTTCGCCGTTGTTGCCGTTGCGGTTGTCGGGGTCGAGCAGGACGACCACGGTCCCGCGGTCGCGCAGAGTGTGGAGATGGCTCACGTTACGGGTCGCAGGGGTGATGACGATCCCCTGCACGCGCTGCTCTTCGAGCAGACGCAGGTAGCGCGCCTCGCGCTCCGGCGATCCGTCGGTCGAGCAGACGACGACGGCGCAGCCCTGCTCGTGAACTGCATCCTCAAGGCCGCGGATCGTCTCCGTCGACGATGGGCTGGATGCGTCTAGCACCACGGCGCCGAAGCAGCGACTGTTGCCGCCGCGCATCTGATGAGCCGCCGAGCTGCGAACGAAGCCGAGTTGGTCGATTACCTCGAGTACTCGTGCAAGCGTGTCGGGCGCCACGCGTTCTGGTCGGTTCAGTACGTTGGACGCCGTCCCTAGCGAAACGCCCGCCTGCTCGGCAACGTCGCGAATCGTCACCCTACCGGGCGGGGACTGTCGGCGGCTACCGTCCGTGCCCTGCCCGGTGGCAGTCGGCTCGGACCGATCGGTGCGGGACGGCGTCAGCGCTCGCTCGCTCGTTGTTGAGGGTTACGTCACTCGACCACTCGCAAGCGACGCATACGCGCTTAGGATACCGACGCGTTGTGAAATCGTGTGAAACGATCTCAAACCAAGTTGAACAACTTGAACAGACCTCTGCGACGTTCGCCGGTAGCGCGTGACGAGCTACTCGCTTCCTCGAGGCTATCGACGAGGCGGCGGAGCGGGTCGGTGCGTCAGAGCGGCGTCGCAGTGGCGGCGAGGACCACTGGCTCGCCATTCGGACCGCCGCGCGCGCTCACTCGACGCCGAGGCTGCGCAGGCGCTCAACCGAGGGCTGCAGCAGCTCGAGCGTAAGTCCGTCGGGGTCGTAGAAGTAGCACGCAAAGCCGCCCATGTTGGCGCCTGCCGTAATCTCAACTGGCGGATTGCGGAAGACGACGCCCTGCTCGACCATTCGCCTGTAGCGCTCGTAAATATCGGTGACCATCAGCGCGAGGTGTGCGCAACCGACGCTGTTGGGGGCGAGATCGCCGAGATCGCGGCCGCGAGGCGTGATGTACTCGACGAGTTCCAGCATATGCGTAGAGCGTGTCGGCGGCACGCCGGGTACCGCGAACTGGGCGATCTCGAGCACCGCGCCCGGGATCCCGACAAGAACCTGGGTGTACTCGTTCTCCTGGCGCTGTCGGTGAACGAGCTCGAGACCAAGGACCCGCGTGTACCAGTCGATTGACTGCTCGAGGTCGCTCACGGTCCACGAGAAGTGAAGGACGTCAGCGATCATCCGGCACCGCAATCACCGTACAAGCCGCATCAATTCGCCGAGCGAGCGGCGAGGCACTCAGCCGGTGGTTGCCGTCCGCAGCCGACCGTTCCCCTCGAACCCGAGAGCTGGCGCATCGTGACGATGATCGACTCGGTCACGACGAGTTCAGTAGGCGAGCGTGCGGCGCACGCCGTCGATGATCCGCTCGGGACTCGGGAGCCACGCCGCCTCGAGCACGCCGGCATAAGGGATCGGCGTGTCGTCCCCGCCGACCAGCAACGGCGGCGCATCGAACAGCTCAAGCGACTCGCTGACCAGCGATGAGAGCAACGTCGCACCCCAGCTGCCGCCCGGTGAGCACTCCTGCACGCAGATCAAATGATTGGTCTTCGCCAGGCTCGTCTGCACCGTCTCGAGATCGAACGGCACCATCGTCCTTGGGTCGATGACCTCGGCTGCGATGTTCTCGGCCGCCAGCAGCTCCGCCGCGTCGAGCGCGCGATGGCGCATCAGCTGGCTTGCCACCAGCGTGATGTCGGATCCTTCGCGCACGATCGCGGCGCGGCCGATGACGTCGAGATCGTCGTCGCTGACCGGCCCGCTGAGGTTGTAGAGGTTCTTGTGCTCCAGGTAGAGCACCGGGTTGGGGTCGCGGATTGCCGCGCGCAACAACGCGTAGGCGTCGCCCGGGGTTCCGGGTGTCAGGATGGTCAGGCCGGGAATGTTGAGGAACCAGTTCTCGACGGACTGGGAATGCTGGGCGCCGAAGCCGCCGCCAGCACCGTTGGCGAGCCGTACGGTCACCGGAACCGTCACCTGGCCACCGGTCATGTAGCGGTACTTCGCGAGNNCAGCCGACGATCGCCTGCTCGGAGATCGGGGTGTCGAGGACGCGGTTCGACCCGAAGCGCTCGTAGAGGCCCTCGGTAGCCTTGAACACGCCTCCCGCGGCCCCAACGTCCTCGCCGAACAGCAGGACCTTGTCGTCGGCCTCCATTTCGTCGGCGATCGCACGGGCGACCGCCTGTCGGTAGGTGAGCTCGGTGACGCTCATGCGAAGACGTGCTCGAAGCGGGACTCAAGCTCAGGCTCGGGCCACGACTTCGCGCGTTCGAGCGCGTCGATGACCTGCTGTTGCACCGTTCCGCGAAGCTCGGCGATCTGGTTCTCGTCGACACCGTCCTCGATCAGCTTGCGCTCGAGCAGCAGGATCGGGTCGCGCTCGAGCCACTCCTCGAGCTCGCCGGCGGGGCGGTACTTGGCCGGATCCGAGCGCGAATGCCCGACCTGGCGGTAGGTGAGCGCCTCGATCAGCGTTGGTCCGTCGCCAGCTCGCGCCCGCGCCACCGCCTGTTCGGCGGTCGCGATCACCGCGAAGACGTCGTTGCCGTCGACGACGACGCCCGGCATCGCGTAGGACGCGGCACGGTCGGCGAGACGGTCGATCGGAGTGGTCGCCCTAAGCGGCGAGTACTCGCCGTAGAGGTTGTTCTCGCAGACAAAGATCACCGGTGTCTTCCACAGCGACGCGAGGTTCAATGCCTCGTGAAACGCGCCGATGTTGGTCGTCCCGTCGCCGAAGAAGCAGACGCTGACCGCGTCTTCGCCGAGATAGCGCGAGGCGAAGGCGAGGCCGACGGTGATCGGCAGGTGAGCGCCGACGATCGCGAACGCTCCGTACGCTCCGACGGCGACGTCGGTGAGATGCATCGAGCCGCCCTTGCCGCCGCACAGGCCCTTGGCCTTGCCCATGATCTCGCCGAAGACGGCGTCCGCCTGGGCGCCCATCGCGAGCACAGCCCCATGGCCTCGGTAAGTGCAGGTCATCGTGTCGCCCTCTTTTAGCGCCGCACAAACGCCGACTGCGACCGCTTCCTGCCCCTGGCAGAGGTGCGTCGTCCCACGAACGAGACCCTGCGTGAACATCCGCTGAACCTCGTCCTCGACGCCGCGGATCTCGAGCATCCGCGCGAGCAGCTCGAGCCCAGGGGAATCCGGCTTCGCCTTGCCCGTTGACCGCCGCTTCGCGGCCGTGCCGTCGGCTGTCATCTCACGCTCCTCTTCTTGTCATGCTTGCGCATCGAGACGCGCGCAACGGTCTGGCTGAAACCTTTCAAACCCGATTGTAGTATCTGAGCGGCGACGGAGGTCCCTGCCCTCCTGCAGCTAGCCTCGTCGCACCCTATCGTGCGGGCATGCCTTAGTCAGACGGCGCACGCCGACTTCCTGCGCGCGCGCTCAAGTCTGCGGCCCAGCTGGACGTGATGTGGAAGTCACCGCCGCGCGGGCTCGCGCCGCTGTCGACCCGCTTCGCGCTCACGCGTAGCGCGCCCGCCTAGCGCGGTTGCTTCGCCACTCCGACCGCTAACGGCGGTCGACGAACCGCGCCAGCGCTAGCCGCTTGTGGCTGGAGTGGTCGTCAATATTTGCGCCGGGATCGAGCGATG
>PKYB01000063.1 GCA_003133565.1 Solirubrobacterales bacterium | reverse complement strand
GAAACGCCACGAGGCCAGTTACTAGGAGGCCCAGAGCACCGGCAAGTGCGGCAAGTAGGGCGTGTGATGGTCGTCGGCGCATCAAACTCAGCGTAGCGAGAGGGCTGTTTGTGTTCGTGATCCCGCAGCGCGAGATCTTGAGTTGTCTCGCTGTGTGAGCGCTGGCATGATCGGACGATTACTGGCCACCGTCGATGGGAGCAGGCATGTTTCGGAGAATTGCTGGATCGACCCGCGCGACTTTGGTCGCCTACCTCGCATTATTCGTCGTGCTAGGTGGCGGGACCGCCTTCGCCGCTAAGCACTACCTCATTACGTCTACCAAGCAAATCAAACCGAATGTGCTCCGGGCACTGCGCGGAGCTACGGGGGCCACGGGTCCGGTGCTTACTGTGCTTGCCCCTGGAGAGACTGAAACCGGCATCTACGATGCCGAGGGTACTGCCACGGCAATCGGCGACCTGGCTTCAGCATCGATCTCGTTTGCGATTCCACTCGCGAGTTCTCCGACGCCAACCATCGTCAGCTCTGACACGACGGCGGCATGTCCCGGATCCGTAACGACCCCCACCGCAGCTCCAGGCCAACTGTGTATCTACGAAGGCGGCGGAGAGAACTTCGGCGAAATAGGGGCATACGACCCTATTAACGGTGACGGTGGTGGAGCAAGCCCTTATGGTGCCGGCCTCGTCGTAGATAGTAGTGGCGTAGGTAACTTCTACAGCGACGGGACCTGGGCCGTGACTGCGCCGTGAGCGCGATCCTCTTTAGGTAAATTCCCTGTGACTCCGGCCGTTTAGAGCCTTCCGAACTTCGGGGGGAGAGGCTGGAGAGCGGGGGTGGCGGGGTGGTCGCTCAGTAATTAATTGACGGCACGCCGGCGCGGAAAGGGACGAAAGGGCGGCTCCGAGCGGATCCGGGGCGTCGATCGCAGTCGCGCGCCCGACTAGCTCCATTCAAATAAAGCCTCGCAAATGCGGGGCTTTTCTCGCGGGCACCATGGCTTGAGCCGCTTGGACGCCGATGTTCGGCGCGCGCGGCGCCGGCGAGGGCCAACAGGTCGGTTCTAGGTGTTGTGCCTCGGGTCGTTCCGAACGCGGCTGATGGGTGGCCGGTTGGATAGCGAGCTGTGGTTTCGGGTGGTGTTGTAGTGGTTGAGCCAGATGGGGAGTGCTTGGGCTCGGGCGTCTGAGTTTTGGTAGCGCTGTCCGTAGGCCCATTCGCGGGCGAGGGTCTGCTGGTAGCGCTCGACTTTCCCGTTGGTTTGGGGGTGCGTGGCGGGATGCGGCGGTGCTGGATGTTGTGGGCTTGGAGCAGCTCGCGCAGCGAGTGGTTCTTGACGTAGACGAACGCGTTGTCGGTCTGCAACCGCTTGGGCGTGATCGCGAGACTGGCGTAGAACTCGAGGGCGCGCTCGACGAACGCGGTGACGGTCGGCGCTTTCTCGTCTGGGTGGATCTCGGTGTAGGCCAGGCGAGTGTGGTCGTCGATGATCGAGTGGCAGAACTCCCAGCCGACGCGTGAGCGCTTCTCGGCGCCGCTGCGGCGAGGATCACCGGTCACTGCGTGACCGGGCCTGGTGAACCTTGCCAGGCGTTTGGTGTCCATCTGCAACAGGTCGCCGGGACACGGCCACTCGAAGCGGCGAACCTCCTCACGCGCTGGCCTTGGGATCCTCGACAGGCCACGTCGCGACAGGCAGCGCGACACGGTCGCGTGGGCCATCCCGAGCTCCGAGGCGATCAATCTTGGTCCCCAGCCGGTCCGCTCTCGCATCTCGCAGACCCGGTCATGGACCTCATCGCTGACCCTCGCCGGCTGGCGCTGCGGCGTCGACGGCCGGTCGAAAGCCCACGCTCCCGAGCGTCGCTCGGCCTCCGAGGCCTGACGGTAGTGATCGATCCACAACTGCACCGTCGAGNNGCGTCAACCCCTGCTCAAGACAGAGCTCAACGAGCTCAACACGCTGCCAGCGGGGCAGCCACCTACGCTTGCTCTGCATCCGGACTGATGACCTCCGAGAGTCGTGATCTGTGGAAGGACCACAACTCTCTGTCTCAGCCCGGATGCCTACATCACGTTCGGAAGCACCCGAGGCACGTCACCTAGGACCTATAAATACGGCCCCGTTCTCTTGTACGAGGCGTGTCCGCCGATCCGCGCCTCTCGATGGGAGCCGCGTACGACTTCCTCCTGAAGCTGCTCGAATCAACCGCACTCACCGCTGCGCTAATGGCTGTCCTAGATGCCGTTGCAGTAGCGACAGGTCCGCGGGACTCAGCCTGTCCGCGTTCTCTGCCGCTTGATGCGAGTAGGGGTAAAGGAGATCCATCGCGCTTGCCGCGTCCAAACGCTCACGTTCTGCCGGCTCGAGTTGCCAATTTGCGACCCGCAGACTGTCGGCTACCTGCTCTGCGCTTCGGGCGCCGACAATGACTGATGTCACCCCCGGGGCGTCGAGCACGTAGGAAAGTGCCGCCTGGGCGATGCTCGTGCCGTGGTCATTCGCCACATTGTTGAGCACGTCGATTATGTCGAACGCTTGTTCAGGGTCGCGCACTAACCCGTCAGTCCAGCGTGTGCGGCCCCGGCCTTCTGCTGGGCGCGTTCCATCGCGCTTGTAATTTCCCGTCAAAAAGCCACCGGCAAGCGGACTCCAGATGAGGAGTCCCACGCCTTGGTCAAGTGCCGCAGGAATAAGCTCATATTCTGCCTCCCGCGCCACAACTGAATAGTAGATTTGATGCGAGACATAGCGCTCGAGTCCTAGGCCGTCCGAGACCGCCAGTGCTTTCATGAAATGCCATGCCGAGTGGTTCGAGCATCCCAAGTACCGCACCTTGCCCTGGCGGACAAGAGTGTCCAACGCTTCCATGGTCTCGGACAAGGGAGTGTGGCCGTCCCACATGTGCGCGTGGTAGATGTCGATGTGGTCAACCTGTAGGCGTCGAAGGCTTGCTTCGCACGCAGCGATCACGTGATGTCTCGACAAACCACCGTCGTTCGGGCCGAGTCCCGTCGCGAATGCGACCTTCGTAGAGATCAGCACCCGGTCTCTACGGCCCTTGATCACCGTGCCGACCATCTCTTCGGCGGCGCCGTATGAGTACAAATCCGCGGTATCGATAAGGTTCACGCCAGCGTCGAGGCACACGTCGGTGATCCGACGTGCCTCTCCTACGTCGACAGTTCCTACCGCCTCAAATCTGCCGGTTCCACCAAAGCTCATTGTACCCAGCGCGAGCGAGGACACTCGCAAACCTGAGCGCCCCAGTTGGCGGTACTCCATGCTTGTACCAGCTCCTTCCACATCGTTATACGCAGGCCGCTAGGTGTGCTTACAAGCCGCCGCGCGATCACGCGGCGTCGTGGTGGGGGGGCGCGTCATGCCGACTGGCTACTCCATGCCCACACACTTCACGAGCGCTAGCAGGTAGCGCTCGGGTCGAATAACGCCTCGACGTTGTGGGCATCGATGAGCGTCGCGTCGAGCGTGATGCGGCGCGCGACCTGTTCGCCCCGCGCAGCGGCGATAGCGACCCGAAGAGCCTCCGCACCGTCCCACTCGTTCCTTATTGTCATGACGAACGGCCCGCCTGTTCGAATCTCCTGTAGTGCCTCCTTCTGGCCGTCGAGGCCGACGACGAAGATATCTTGGTCTCGATGCGCGCCGCGCAAAGCATCGAGAGCGCCGAGCGCCATCTCGTCATTTAGAGCGAGCACGGCGTCTATGGGCCATGTTGAGGCGAGCATCTTCGACATAGCCTGCTGCGCGGGTCGGCGGAGCCAGTCGGCTGAATCCATCCCTGCCACCACGATCCCCGAAGCCGCGCCAAGCACCGGTAGAAGTCCGTCCATCCGCAAGCGATTATTCGTCGAGTCGCGAATACCTTCAAGGATGGCTAGTCTGCCGTTGCCCTCCATGCGCCGTACGACGTACTCCCCCGCTCGGCGGCCGATCTCCACGTCGTCTGTCGCAACATAACACGTGTACGGTATGTCCGCCTCGTAAGGCACACCGGACGCAAAGATAATTAGCGGCACGCCGGCGGCCGCGACCGCCTCGTAGGCGTTATAGACAGCTGCTCCAGATAAGCTCGACACAATGATGGCGTCGACACCGCGCCCAATCAAGCGCGCGATATTTGCAAGTTCGACGTCTGCCGATCCACCTGCGTCTGTTACGACAAGCCGCACACCAGCGTCGCGTGCTGCTCGTTTGATCGATTCGACGTTGGCGATGCGGTAGGGGTGATTCATTACGAACTGCGAAAATCCGACCACAAGGTCGCGCTCGTTGGCTCGCGCTTCCGCCTGGTCACCTGCAGGGCGTGTGGACACGCGGGCGCTCGAGGTCGCAGTCATTCGGCTTCCGGCTTGCGTGCCAGCGGCGCCTTGCGCGGTTCCTTCCGCCGCCGGCTAGGAGCGATTCCGCGTTCCTTCTCGGTGAAGCGCAAGAGGCGCGTCCGCCGCCGACTGCCCGCGGACGCCACACAGCCGGTAACAGCGCTCATCCCGCGACCGCCAGGAAACCAACCGCTACGCGCCCATGTTCTCGCACGCGTGGTGCTTGATCCCGTCATTACGATTCCGAGCCGCCTAGGCCCTGCCCGTGGACCAAGTAGTCCGACACTGCCGTTGGCTGCCCAGTACGAACCGAGTCTGCCAGTGCGAACGCCGGAGCCAAGCTACGCAAATTATCGGCGCCGCTCGTCTCGGGCTCCGTTCCCGTGTCGATGCTTTTCGCGAAGCTTTCCAAGATATATTCGCGCCCCGCCAACTTGCCCGACTCGAAGCTACTCTCCATCCAACCCTGAGCGTCCATCCATCCGTCTCGGTCAGCGAACCCCTCTAACTCCACCGTGTAGTAGACCTCGACCGGCTTCACCCTAACACGATTGTGAGCCCATTCAATCTGGCCGCCTTCGCAATCAATCACCCAGGTACCGTCCCAGCTTGTTTCTCGGCCGCGCGATACCCACGACGCGAAGTAGTGCACCACGGCACCACTTTCCATCTCAATGACTGAGGTCACGATCGGAGGGTAAGCAAACCAGCTCCACTCGGGGTTGCGCGCTTGACCGTAAACGGTTGCCGGCTCTTCCTGCAATACGCCACGCATTTGATCCAAGTGGTGGACCGTCATGTCTTCAATCATCCGAAACCCTGTGTATCCGTGCGGGGTCGGTGGCCTAACAAACTGGGGCGCCTTGCGGTACTCGATAGTCACGGAACTGATTGCACCGAGCCAGCCTTGCCGCAGCAACGCCGCCACGGTCTGAGCTCCGGGTCGATACCGGTAATTCTGTGCAACCATCAAGAGCCGATCCGCGAGTCTCGCGCGGCGCACAACCTCGTGAGCCTCCTCCATCGTGTCCGCCAGCGGCTTCTCGATGAGCACATGCAGTCCAGCCTCAAATGCCTCCGTGGCGAGCGGGAGGTGGTCCGGCGACGGTATGCAGATAAGCGCGGCATCGGCAGCAACCGCCGCCGATGCTTCGCTTAGGCTTGTGAAGCACACGTTCGGATCGATCCCATGCGTTTCCTGCGCCGCTCTCAGCGCCGGTTGTCCGCGTCCCACGATCGCGGCGACCTCCCACGACGGCGACCGCTGAACTTTCTCCAACCACGACTCGCCCCACCCTCCTGCACCTACCTGAATGATTTTCACCTTCGCTCCGTTTCTCCACTAGAGACAATGACCTTCGAGCCGATACCGCGCTTGATCGTTACCCGGNNGCATCAACCATATCGGGATCGAAGTGGCTGCCGTTGCCATCAAAAATGATCGTGCTTGCCTGATCGTCAGTCATGTCTGGCTTATAGGCACGGCGGCCGTGCCAGCCATATCACTCACTCAGTTGCCGCCCGTTAGAGGATATGTGTAGGCCCACTTGTAGTAAGCGAGGGGCTCGGTGTAGTTGGTCTTGTCAATCACCTTCGTCGGGACATTGATAACGGCTGCGGGCGTGTACCCCAGGATCTGGTGGTAGAGCATCGCGATAATGCTCTGCCGCCCTTGCTCAACTGGGTTGCAGTTCACCACCGCGGTCAGCGTGCCGTTTTGGATGTTTTGGTAATCCGATAGCTTTCCGTTCGATGTAATAGTGACGATGCCGCTGGTGCCGTTCCATGGCTTTAGGCCGAGCTGCTTTACGGCGAGGGACACACCCACGCCCATTTCCGAATTCTCCGCGTAAATCCCGTTTACGTTTGAATCATGCCGGAGAAGGCTTAGCGCCGCCGCCAGACCCTGGTCCTCAACGTAGTTTCCGCGCTGAAACCCTACAATCTCAATGCCCGACCCTTTGAGGGAGGCTTTAAGGCCCGCCAGTCGAGAGGTCGCCCAGTTACCTGCGCTCCCCCACACCAGATAGATACGGCCCTTGTTATTAAGTGTCTTCTTCAGGTACTCGCCAGCGAGATAGCCCGCCTGCGTGTTGTTGTCGTAGCCGATCGCTGATACGCAGTTGATCGACCCGGTCGGATAGAGCTCCGCGAACATGTTCACTTCGTAAATATTGGTCCCCTTCGCCTGCGCGGCCTTGAACACGCTTTGCGTCGTGGCATAGTCGGCAGCCGTGCAGATCATGATGGCATTCAGGCCTTTTTGCACCCACGCCTGCACGGTCGAGATCTGATTTTCGACCGCCGAGAACCCAGTTGGGATAAACGTGTCCCAGGTGTACTTCAGGCCGAACAACTCGGCGTACTCGGTTAGCTGCGCAAATGCGCCGTGCTCAATAGCGGTGAAAAAGTCCTCACCCTGGGTGGGCGTCCAGCCGATCTTTAGTGTGTTTCCAGCTGCGTATTTGGCGACTGCGGCGTCCCACGCGGCATTACCCGGAAACACGCTGTCGCCTGTGGCGGCGAGAGCCGAACCGGCGACTCCGCCTAGAGCGCCCGCCACGGAGGTCGCACCCGCCGTGGCGGCGACGACTCCCGCGCTCCGCCGCAGGAAGCCTCGACGGGTGTTTCCGTCGGGCATCCCCGGTACCGCCTCTCGCTCGCTACCGTTCCCACTATCGTGCGTTTGGTCACTCATGCTGCTTCTCCTCTCCTTATTGTTGAAGATGTCGTGGTTGTTCTGGCCACCCGCCGTGACGCAGTCATACGCTTTGCGGAGCCCGTGTCACGGGTTGTGGGTCCGCGAGCCTGGGCCGCTTGGTTTGACCGCCCCTTGTCGCGACGATCACACCCGCGCGTTGAAGCAACGCGGCAAGCAGAATTAGGACTCCGACCAGCACGTCGGACCAGTTTGGATTGACGTTCCACCATGACAGTAAGTTGGTGATCACCGTAAGCGCGATCGCGCCGAGACAGGCCCCGAAAACGCTTCCGCGCCCGCCACTGAGGGACGCTCCGCCAAGCACTGCAGCGGCGACCGCCATCAGTTCGTAACCGCTCGCCGTGGTTCCCGGAGACACCTGAGAGAGGTAGCCGGCGAGCAAAATCCCGCTTAGTGCTGCCAAGACGCCCGATATGACGTAGCAAGCGATTTTCACACGCTTTGCGCGAACGCCCATGAGTACCGCCGCGTCCCCGTCCCCCCCGACCGCATGGATATGCCTGCCCAGCACCGTGTAACGCAGCAGAACGGACCCGGCTATGGCGACCGCCAACGTAAGCAACATAGGGACCGTGAGATACGGCGCGATTTTCGTCGAGCCGCCGATCACGCCATAGGCGTGTGTCACATATCCCAACACCGGGTTGCCTTGCGTCCAAATCAGAAGGACGCCACGCAAGGCAGTCAGCATCGCTAATGTCGCGATAAAGTCGGGGATCCCCACGTAGGTGATCAGCAGTCCGTTCACGAGGCCGACTGCGACACCGACCAGCAGCACGATTACGAAGACGAGCGCCATCGGCACGCCGTCCAGTAAGAGCTGCCCGCTTAGCGCGGCGGCGACGGCCATTCCGGAGCCGACCGACAGATCGATTCCGCCGACAATCAGTACCACTGTCATACCGACGGCGATCAGGATGATGAACACTGACTCGTTCACCATGAAATACCAGCCGTTTAGCGAGGTGAACCCGGGGGATGCCACGCCCATAACGATGCAAACCAAAACGATGAAAAGAGCCGGAGCTGCGCCAGGACGTGCGACGTGGCTCGACACGTTAAGGACAGTCGACGTGGAGGCTCGATGTTCCTGCGCTCCTCCGCTATCGTTGGCGGCGCTGGACGCGTGCCCGGACGTCGTCTTTTTCTTGGCGACGATCACGCCGGGCTTCCGTCCTGGTACGGACGGGCTACCTTCTCGCGGCCGATCCAACGTATTCCCTGCAGGCCGCCACCGAGACCGACTGCGAGCGCGATTACGCCTCCGGTGACCAGGTCGAACCAGTAGCCGTTGAGGCCCAGCAGCACCAGTCCGTTTTGAAGCGTCGAAAGCAGGAGTGCGCCGAGTGCCGCGCCCCATACGCTTCCCCTGCCGCCCCTCAGGCTTGTACCACCGATAACGGCCGCGGCGATGGCCGTCAACTCATAGCCGCTGCCTTGCAGCGCCTGGACCGTAGACAGATAGGACGCCAGAAACACGCCCGCGAGCCCAGCCAGCACGCCGGACACAACGTACGCGCGAACGCGCGTGGTCTCTACGCCTATTCCGGCCAAACGCGCGGCCCGCGGATTCATCCCGACAGCGACCACCGCTCTACCAAAGGGCGTGAACCGGTAGACACCGGTCATCACGATTACTATGAGCACCGCGTACACAACGGCCGTCGAAACGGATCCAATGTGCCCGCTCGTGAGCGTCGACAGCGCGTGCGGGGGGTAGTTGATAGGCGCGTTAGCCGTCATAACCTCGACTATGCCCTGAACCACACTGAGGGTTGCAAGCGTCACAATGAAATCCGCCAACCCGAGGCGCGTGATCAAGAGACCGTTTGCCAGGCCGGTAAAGCCACCCGCCGCGAGGCCGCCCAAGACCGCAAGCCACGCGGGGACTCCGTGTATGAGGAGCAGACCCGTGATTGCCCCGCCAAGGCCAATAACCGACCCAACCGACAAGTCGATGCCCCCAACCGTGAGCACGAAGGTCATGCCGATCGCCACGAACACCACGAATAGCGACTGGACTAACACCTGATCGATATTGCTTATCGTCAGGAAATGGCTCGAACCGACAGTAAACACGATGATGAGCACGACCCACGCCACCACAACCGGCCCTTCGTGTGCCCGAAGTGCTCGTTCGAGTCGCGTCATGCGGCTGCCACCGCGAGTCGCAGCACCGCTTCCTCGAGCACACCGTAGTCACCGTGACTTAGCTGCCGTCCTCGACCACCGCGCACTTCACCCGCCACTCCTCCGTCAGGAATCACAAGGATGCGATCGCTTACACGCGTTAAATCGTTCAACTCTGACGACACCACGATCGCCGCTCCGCCACTATTGACGTGGTCAAAGATCAATCCGTAAACGTCGCTTTTCGCTCCGACGTCGATGCCCTGGGTCGGCTCACTCACCACCAAAATTTGCGAGCCGGCGAGGAGATACCGTGCAATGAGCGCCTTCTGCTGGTTTCCTCCGCTCAGATGCCGCATCTCCCGAGTGACATCCGGGGGACGAATGTGTAGACGAGACACGTAGTCTTCCGCAATCGCCCGCTCGCGTCGTTCATCGATGACGCAGCGACCGCGTGTCACATACCGAAGAGCGGCTGCCGAGATGTTCTTAGCCACTGACAAGCCGCCAAAGATGCCCTGGGTCTTGCGTTCCTCGGGTACTAGCGCAATCCCATGGCGGATTGCATCCTTTGGCGAGCGAATGCGGACGGGCCGCCCGTCGCGGAGGATCTCGCCAGAGTCGATTCGATCCATGCCAACCAGCGCGCGTGCCAACTCCGAGTTTCCGGAGCCCGCCATGCCCGCTACGCCAAGGATTTCTCCTCCTTTGAGATTGAACGTGATATCACGTAACACTCCCCGCCGCTGCAGGTTGTTGACAGCCAGGACGGCTTCCTCAGGATACGTCTGCTCCGTCATCGCCGCGCTGGGAACCACGCTGTCGACGTCTCGTCCGACCATCAGGTGGACCAGTCGCGGAATCCCAGCTTCGCGCGGGTCAACACTCGCGATATACCGGCCGTCCCGCAGAACGACAGCGCGATCTGCGATCTCAAGCAGCTCCTCTAGCCGATGTGTCACGAGCAGCACGGCGACACCGCGTGCTTTCAACGCGCGAATGCTTACAAACAGCGCATTTCGCTCGCGGTCGCTGAGCGGAGCCGTCGGCTCGTCCATAATTACTACCGACGACTCAAACGCCAAACCGCGCAAAACCTCGACTACCTTCTGTCTGAGCGCGCCAATTTCCCGCACTGGACGGTCAAGATCCGCTTCGTCGGAAACGAAATCGCGATACAGAATACGAACCGCATCTCTCATTTCACGCTCGGCGAGAAACGGTCCGCGGGTCCGACCCAACTTCATCCTGAGCTCACGTCCGAGAAAGATGTTCTCCATAGCGTCGAAGTCCGGGATCAGTGTCGTTTCCTGAAAGATGGTGGTGATCCCGCGCATTTGCGCATCATGAGCACTCGCTAGGTGCGTTTCGACTCCATTTAGCGACACCACACCGCTGTCTGGTCGATATATCCCTGACAGGATCTTGACCAGCGTCGACTTCCCGGCGCCGTTTTCGCCAACCAATGCGAGAACCTCTCCGTGCTCAATTGCAAATGTCACATCGTCCAGTGCGAGCACCCCGGGAAAGCGTTTCGAGATATGGCTCACCTGAACCACTGCCTCCTCATGGGTCTCCGCTAGCGTCATTGTGTGTCGCGGCTGGTCATAAAGCCCGCCTGACTCGTTTTGCAGCGAATTTCTAGATCAACTTCGCGGGGTGACATGGCTGACATGGCGGCGCTCCGAGGCGCTGCGTCATCGCCGTTCCTCACCGCCCGCTATGGCTGGAAATGTGTTTGGTCGCGCTACCCAGTCCCAGGCGTTTGTGTACCGATAGTTGGTTAGCGACTCCGGACCGTCACTGCGCAGGATGACCGTGTCTTCGATCCGCGTTCCTCCCACGCCGGGAATGAGCAGCGTGATTTCAAAGGCGAACGACTGATTGACGGTCAGCACCCACTCGCTTCCAGGACCAATCACGGGCACCTCTTCCTCGGGATCCATGCCCGTCCCGTGGGCGCAGCCGCGCCCCTCACCAGAGTCGTGTGTGTAACCGGCGGCGCTGAGTACTTCGTTTGCCGCGACGTCGGCTTCAGCGCCGGTCATCCCAGGCCGTAGTGCCTTCATTCCCGACTCCCACGCCTCAAGACACGTGTCGAGCATCCGCTGTGCGTCAGCCGAGACTTCGCCAAAAGCTACGCCACGAGCCATGTCCGACGAGTAGCCGTTGTAGCGGCACCCCATGTCAATGAGGATCGTGTCGCCGCGCTGGAGCTTGCGGTCTGTTGGTCGAGCCAGGAAGTAATTCGCCGAGTTCTCGCCGGTTTGGACCATAATGTCGAATGACGCAGTATCCGCGCCGTTTGCAAACATTGATGTGTAGGCTGCGCGTACTAGTTCTCGCTCAGTCACGCCTTCGTAGGCGTTGAGGCGGACGGCCTCGATCCCGATGTCAGCGAGCCGGCCTGCAACCTTCATATTCCGGATCTCGATCTCGGACTTGATCGACTTCAGGTAGTCAAGAATCCTCGTGCGTCCGACTTCGATTGTGTCTGGCACGGCACCTCGGATGGTGTCGAGGAATTCAGCTGCGAGATACTTGTAACCTGCGATACCGATTCGCTTGACGTCGCCTGAGGCGGCGTACTCGGTGAGTACATTGCCGAGTTCCTGGCGGATTCCGCGGACATCGGACATCCAGGTCCAGCCGACGGCAGTCGAAACGAGACTCCCCTCGGCGAACAGGATCGGCTCGCCCTTGAGGGGCAGTGCGACCATCGCGGGGTACGGAAAGACTCCGTCGAACGCCCGGTAGTTGGAAAGCCAGCGGACGTTGCTCATCCGGTACGAGTCAGACCACGCTAGAAGCAGATCGAGACCGTCGGCGGCCATGGCTTCCCGGGTCCTCCGCACACGGTCGTGAAACTCGCTCACGGGGAAGTCGTGCATGACGCTGTAAGGCATGGAATCAGCCCCTCCTCTCGTGGTTCCCAAGCTTGGAAGAGACCCGCCTGGCCCGAGCCGACCTCACACCTCGTCAGGCCGAGGCGGTCAGGCCGAGGCGGTCAGGCCGAGGCGGTTGGGTATGTCTCTAAGATGGTCAGACCATCTGCTGGGCTACAATACCCACGATCTAGGACCCATGTCAAGATCCAACTCGATCGAAGCGTTCTCACTGCAAGCGAGCACGGAAAGGCGTGGAAGCGTGGACACCGAGAACCTCGCAAAACCGGGGGAGTTGTTCGCCGCCGTACGGCGCGTGCGCTCCTTCGACGACGTGGTCCGGCAGATTCGAGATGCCGTCCTAAACGGGCGGGTGCCCCCCGGCGAGCGCCTACCGAGCGAGCGCGAGCTAGCTCTGCAACTCGGGGTCAGTCGGCCGACGCTGCGTGAAGGTCTGCGCGCTCTCGAGGCCGCGGGCCTCATCGAGATCCGCTTGGGTGGGTCCGGTGGGATTTATGCCTCGGCTCCCGACGGTCAGCTCATCGGCTCCGCACTCGAGTCGCTCATGCACATTCGCGATGCCAGCAGATGGGATCTCCAGGAGTTCCGACGAGCGTTCGAGCCCGAAAACGCCGCGCTTGCCGCTCTGCGCGCTACCGACGTGAACCTCGACGCGCTCTACACAAGCGTCGGAGCGCTAACGTCCGCAATCGCCGACGACCGTGACGAGGTTGTGATTGCCAGCGCCGACTTTGCTCTCCACGAGGCTGTGGCGATCGCGTCGCATAACGAGGTGCGTATCGCCATCATGATTGGGATTGGCCAGGCGACGCAGCGCACTACCGAGGCGCTCGCCGCCACCACCCACCGAGATCGACTGCGCATTGCCGCCGAGGAACTCGAGCTCATGGTCCGTGCGATCGACGACGTGGACCCCGAGGCCGCGCGCCGCCACATGCTGAACCACCTGACGACTGTCTAGATCCGAAGCGCGACTAGCCGTTGCACTAGGGAGCGGACGAGTCGCGCGCCGTAGCCTTCCAAAGCCGTAGAACAGCGTCGAGGAGAGAGCGCCCGAACCGAAACGGCCATCTCATGCGGTCTACTCAGCCACGGTTGCATGGAGCGGCGTACATGACACGATCATCCCCACCAGCGCCACCAGCGCGTCGGATCGAGGCTCGTTGGCGTGGCGCTGAGCAGCTCCTCGCTC
>PKYB01000015.1 GCA_003133565.1 Solirubrobacterales bacterium | reverse complement strand
GCAGGATCGTCGTCTGCGTCGACGCCGACGCCGACGTGAGCACCGAGAACAGCAGCAGCTTCTGCAGTACGCCGTGGCCGAAGACGACCGTGCCGAGCGGGCTGAGCACGTCGTTGGAGTTGTTCTTGAGGAAATCGAGGCCGCCGACCGACTGTGCCCCGCTGGTCACGAGCACGTAGATCAGCAGCAGCAGGATCGTCGAGACGACCGCCGCTCGGCCCGGCCCCTCGGCGGCGTTCACAGATTCCTCGTTGACGGCGACACCGGAGTCCCAGCCCCAGTAGACGAAGATCCCGAGCAGGACTGCGTCAGCCAGCGGGCCGAAGCCGAGTGCAAACGGGTTGAACCAGGACAGCTCGGGGTGGAGCGAGTGGACGCCCGCGCCCGTGAGGGCGTGTCCGCTGTAGACGTCGACGAGCGCGACGACGGCGAAGATCGCGAGGATCGCCACCTCGAAGGTCAGCAGGAACTGCTGGATCCGCGCCGACAGCTCGATCCCGCGCCAGCAGATCCAGGTCATCAGCACGATCCAGACGACGGCCGCGATGATCAGATCCGGCGTCGAGTGGGCCGCCGCGTTCGCCCCGACCAGTTCGAAGGTGTAGGTGCCGGCGATCACCGACAGCGATGCCATCACGATCACGTCAGCGAGAAAGATCGCCCAGCCGTTGATCCAGCCGAGCTGCGGTCCCAGCGCGCGCGTCACCCAGGCAAACGTCGTGCCGGCGTCCGGGTCGGCGAGGTTGAACCAGCGGTAGCCGAGCGAGACGAACAGGATCGGGATGAACGACACGATCATGATCGCCGGCGCGTGCACGCCGAGGCCGCCGACGGCGATGATGAAACCGAGCGTCGCGGCGATGCTGTAGGCCGGCGCCGTAGAGGCGACGGCGATCACAACGTTCGAGGCGTAGCCGATCGCGTTGGTCTTGAGGCCCTTCTCGCCGGGGGCACTCGACCGCTTCGGTCCCTCGGTGTTGACCGGGACGGCTGCGCTCTCCATCTCGACACCTCCTCCTGCTGACCATGCCCGGGACCCGCGGGTGCGCGGTATTCAACCGGAAAGCCGCCGCGCGCGCAATGGATCCGAGATCAGACCTATTAGGACCGCGGCAGTGTTAGCCTGGAGAGAGGCAACGAGGACCGGAGGAGACCCGATCGTGTCAATCACAACCACTCACGCGTATTCGACTACCGAGCTTTCAGAGCTCGCGCACCGCCACCTGTGGATGCATTTCTCGCGCATGGGCAGCGACCCGCACGCACCGCTGCCGATCATCGTCGCCGGCGAGGGCTGTTACGTCTACGACGCCGACGGCAAGCGCTACCTCGACGGGCTCGCCGCGCTGTTCTGCGTCAACGCCGGCCATGGCCGTCCCGAGCTGGCCGAGGCCGCCGCGAACCAGATTCGCGAGCTCGACTTCTACACCACCTGGAGCTACGCCCACCCGCGGGCGATCGAGCTCGCCGAGCGCATCGCAAAGCTCGCCCCCGGCGACCTCAACCGCGTCTTCTTCACCTCGGGCGGATCGGAGGCTGTCGAGTCGGCGCTGAAGCTCGTGCGCAACTACCACCTGCTGACCGGCAGCGCCCGCAAGACCAAGGTGATCGCGCGCGAGATCGCCTATCACGGCACCTCGCTCGGTGCCCTCTCGGCGACCGGCATCACCTCGCTGCGCGAGCAGTTCGAGCCGCTCGTACCGGGCGGTTGCCACGTGCCGAACACGAACAGCTATCGCTGGCCGGCCGACCGCGATCCGCTCTGGGCGGCTGACGCGATCGCCGAGCGGATCGAGTTCGAGGGCCCGGACACGGTTGCCGCGGTGATCCTCGAGCCGGTGCAGAACGGTGGCGGTTGCCTACCGCCCCAGGACGGCTACTTCCAGCGCGTGCGCGAGATCTGCGACGCAAACAACGTGCTGCTGATCTCCGACGAGGTGATCTGCAGCTGGGGCCGGCTCGGCTACTACTTCGGCTCCGAGCGCTACGGCTACCAGCCGGACATCATCACGACGGCGAAGGGCCTCACGAACGCGAACCAGCCGATGGGCGCGATGATCGCCTCGGACCGGATCGCCGAGCCGTTCATGCAGGGCAACCGCAGCTTCTCCCACGGCTTCACCTTCGGCGGCCATCCGGTCGCCGCGGCCGTCGCGCTGGCGAACATCGACATCTTCGAGCGCGAGGACCTCTGCGGCCACGTGCGCGAGAAGGAGGGCGAGTTCCGGGGGATGCTCGAGGACCTTCGCGACATCCCGATCGTCGGCGACGTCCGCGGCGCGGGCTTCTTCCAGGCCATCGAGCTGGTCAAGGACAAGACGACGAAGGAGACCTTCAACGACCAGGAGTCCGAGGAGTTGCTGCGTGGGTTCCTGTCCGGCGAGCTCTACCGCAACGGCCTGATCTGCCGCGCCGACGACCGCGGCGATCCGGTGATCCAGCTCTCTCCGCCGCTGATCGCCGACACCGAGCAGTTCGAGGAGATCAGCCACGTGCTGCGCACGGTGCTGACCGCCGCGAGCGAGCGTATGGCCTGAGCGATGCGCGAGCTGAAGGTCGGCGTCCTAGGCGCCGCAGGGACGATCGCTCCCGCGATCCTGGGCGACCTCGCCATCTCGGCGGAGGTGTCCAGTGTCCTCGCCCTCGATCTGAACTATGAGCGAGCCCGCGCCGCAGCGGCCGCGCATGGCGGTGACAAGACGACCGCGCGCGCTGCCGACGCGCGCGCCGGGCTCGCCGGCGAGCTCGAAGGCCTCGACGTCCTGATCAACACCGCCTCCTACCGCGTCAACATCGACGCGATGGAGGCCTGCCTCGCGGCCGGCTGCGACTACATCGACCTCGGTGGCCTCTACTGGGTCACAAAAAACCAGCTCGAGCTGTCCGATCGCTTCGAGCGGGCCGGGCGCCTCGCGCTGCTCGGCGTCGGCTCGAGCCCGGGAAAGACGAACCTGATGGCGGCGCGGGCGATGCGCGAGCTCGACTCGGCAGACTCGATCGACATCGTCGCCGGCGGTCGTGATTTCGATCCGCCGGGAGCCTTCAGCCCGCCCTACGCGGTCCAGACGCTGCTCGACGAGGTGACGCTCAATCCGGTGGTCCTGCGCGAGGGCGAGCCGGTCGAGATCGAGCCCCTCACGAGTGGGGGAGAGGTCGACTTCGGCGAGCCGATCGGCCGTGCGCAGACGATCTATACGCTCCACTCCGAGCTCGCCAGCTTCGGCGCGAGCTTCGGCTGCAGGGCGTGCAGCTTCCGCCTCTCACTCGCGAAGGCAGTCGAGGACCGTCTGCGCGAGCTCGTCGGGTCGAGCTCAGAAGAGATCGCCGCCGTCCAAGCGGCCGCGCTCGCGCCATCCGCGGAGACGGTCTCGGTCCATTTGATCGTGGCTCGCGGCTCGGGGCGCGAGGTCCGCGTTCGCTCGATCACGCGCCCCTTCGAGCAGTTTGGGATCGGCGGATCGATCGTGTCGACCGCGACGCCGGCCGTTGCGGCCGTGCGACTGCTCGCACATGGAAAGATCGACGCGATCGGCGCGCGCTTCCCGGAGGAGTGCATCGATCCGGACGAGATGTTCGCCGAGCTCGCGACGCGCAGTTGCGAGATCACCGTCGAGGTGGAGGAGCTGGCCGCATGAACGTTGGGGTTCCGAAGGAGACGAAGGCCGACGAGTACCGGGTCTCGACGACGCCGGCGGGTGTCCGCGAGCTGAGCGAGCGCGGCCACGACGTTCATGTCGAGCGGGGAGCCGGGATCGCGAGCGGCTTCACCGACGACCAGTACAAGGCTCAGGGGGCGACGATCGAACCCGACGCCCAGGCGGTCTTCAACGCCGCCGAGATGATCGTGAAGGTCAAGGAGCCACTAGACTTCGAGGTCAAGCGCCTGCGCAAGGGCCAGATCCTCTTCACCTACCTGCACCTCGCGCCGAGTCCCGCGCTGACGAGGGGGCTGTGTGAGTCCGGCGCCACCTGCATCGCCTACGAGACGGTCGAGGACCGCCACGGACGCCTCCCGCTGCTCGCGCCGATGTCCGAGATCGCCGGGCGCCTGGCGACCCAAGCCGGCGCGTTCATGCTCGAGAAGCCACTCGGCGGGCGCGGTGTCCTGCTCGGCGGTGTGCCCGGCGTCGCGGCGGCGAACGTGATGGTGATCGGCGGCGGCAGCGTCGGCCAGCATGCCGCCGCGGTCGCGATCGGGATGGGCGCCGACGTCTTCATCTTCGACCTCTCGATCGACCGCCTGCGCGAGCTCGAGGTCGCGCTCGGCGGGCGCTGCTCGACGGTCTTCTCATCGACCCTCGCGATCGAGGAGATGCTGCCGCGGGTCGACCTCGTGATCGGCGCGGTCCTCGTCGTCGGCGAGCGCGCGCCCTACGTGATCCGCCGCAACCAGCTGAAGATGATGCGCAAGGGCACGGTCCTCGTCGACGTCGCGATCGACCAGGGCGGCTGCTTCGAGACGTCGCGTCCGACGACCCACCACGAGCCGACATTCGAGGTCGACGGCATCACGCACTACTGCGTCACCAACATGCCGGGCGCCGTCCCCGTCACCTCGACGCACGCGCTATCGAACGCGACGCTGCCCTACGTCCTTGCGCTCGCCGACAAGGGAGTCGCCGGAGCGATCGCCGCCGATCCAGGCCTGCGGCTCGGCGTCAACGTCGCCGGCGGCGTGGTCACGCACCCGGCAGTTGCGGCCTCCATCGGGGTGGAGCCGATGGCGCCCGAGCAGGCGCTCGCCGGCTAGACCGCGCGCCCCGGCAAGACCCCGGCGCGAGTTTCATCCCGGGACGCGGCCGGCCAACTGAGGGCCGCGCCGCGCGGCCGCTAGGCTGCGCTTCGACGATCGATCACGCGCAATGAGGGAGCTGTGATGCGGACACTCGAGAACTTCATCAACGGCAGGTTCGTCGCCCCGGCCGGCGGCGAGACGGAGCCGGTGCTCAACCCGGCGACCGGCGAGGAAATCGCGCAGGCGCCGCTCTCGACGGAGACCGACGTCGACGCCGCTGTCACCGCGGCCAGGCGCGCGTTCGACGGCTGGTCCCAGAGCACCCCGGCGACCCGCGCCGAGGCGCTGCTGAAGCTCGCCGACGCGATCGAGGAGCACGGCGAGGAGCTCGCCCGCGAGGAGGCGATCAACGCCGGAAAACCGTTCTCGGCCGTGCTGAACGACGAGGTCCCGGTGATGGCCGACAACCTCCGCTTCTTCGCCGGTGCCGCCCGCACGATGGAGGGGCGGGCTGCCGGCGAGTACCTCGAGGGCTACACGTCCTTCATCCGCCGCGAGCCGGTTGGCGTGATCGGCCAGATCGCGCCCTGGAACTACCCGCTGATGATGGCGATCTGGAAGATCGGCCCGGCGCTTGCGACCGGCAACACGATCGTCCTGAAGCCGGCCGAGACGACCCCGGTGACGACCCTGCAGCTCGCCGAGTTCGCGGCGGAGTTCCTGCCGGAGGGCGTGCTGAACGTCATCTGCGGCCACGGCGACCCGGCGGGCCAGGGGCTCGTCGATCACCCCGAAGTCGACATGGTCTCGCTGACTGGCTCGGTCGACACGGGCAAGCGGATCGCCGCCAGCGCCGCGGCGACGCTCAAGCGAGTCCACCTCGAGCTCGGCGGCAAGGCGCCCGTGATCGTCTTCGACGACGTCTCGATGGAAAGCGCGCTCGAGACGATCGCCGGCACCGGCTACTACAACGCCGGTCAGGACTGCACCGCCGCGACGCGCGTGCTGGCGAGCTCGAAGGTCTACGACGACGTCGTCTCCGGCCTCTCCGAGCAGGCCCAGGCGCTCGTCCTCGGCGACACGCTGGCCGAGGACACGACGCTCGGACCGCTCAACTCGGCCCGCCAGCGCGAGCGCGTCGAAGGACTGCTCGAACGCCGGGGAAAGCATGTCGAGCTCGTCACCGGCGGCTCGGAGCCCGACGGTCCGGGCTTCTTCCTCGAGCCGGCGGTGCTCGCCGGCCTCGAGCAGGACGACGAGCTGATCCAGCGCGAGATCTTCGGCCCGGTGATCACCGTCCAGCGCTTCAGCGATGAGGCCGAGGCGATCGCCTGGGCCAACGGCACGCCATACGGCCTCGCCTCATCGGTCTGGACGCGCGACGTCGGCCGCGCGCTGCGGGTCTCGAAGGCGCTTCGCTTCGGCTGCGTCTGGATCAACGACCACATCCCGCTGACCTCCGAGATGCCCCACGGCGGCTTCAAGCAGTCGGGCTACGGCAAGGACCTCTCCGTCTACTCACTCGAGGACTACACCGTCATCAAGCACGTGATGGCAAAGCTCGATTGATTGGTGGCGTTGGCGGCGGGCGCGGCGCCGTCGTGCTCAGCGAGGTGGCAGGAGGGTGGGTGCCGGCGTGCGCAGCGCGTCGGTCAAGAGCGCGAGGTAGCGCTGCCAGCGCACGGGCGTGTTCGATTTGCTCCCATGCTTCGCGGTCGCGACGACCATCCCGATCAGCAGCGGCAGCTCGCTCGCCTCGAGGTCGCCGCGCAGCTCGCCGGCGGCCTGCGCCCGGGCGAAGAGCTCGCCGAGTGGCGCGAAGACACGCCTGTGGATCTCGCCCTTGAGCTCTGGCAGTACGCCGAGCTCGGCGAGGAGCTCCACGAAGACCATGTTCGCCGCCTGTTTCTCGATCACCGCGCCGATCCCCGCGAGCAGGCCCCGCCATGGATCTGGCGCCGCCTGTGCGGCGGCGATCTCGAGCTCGAGCCCTGCGATGCCGGCGTCGAAGATCGCCCGCAGCAAGAGCTCCTTGCTCGGAAAGCGCCGATAGACGGTCGCCGCACCAACGCCGGCGCGGCGCGCGATCTCCTCGATCGAGACACCGTAGCCGGCCTCGGCAAACGCATCTTGGGCGGCGAGGACGATCGCGTCGTGGTTGCGCTGGGCGTCGGCGCGCAGCGGGCGTGGGATCGTTGATGCAACCATCTTGTGACGAACGATACCAGAAGCGGAGTGCCTACTATCACTTGTGCTAGGCTTTGCGGCCGATGAGCGAGACACGAACGGCCAGCACGGGTAGGTCGCAGTGGTAGCGCTGGCGCGGTGGTGCATCGCCCACCGTCGAGTCGTAATCGTGGGGTGGGTCGTTGCGCTGATCGCCGCCAACGTGATCGGCGCGAGCGTCGGCTCGACCTACAACAGCAACTACCGCGGTCCGAGCACCGCCGGCTCCCAGGAAGCCCTCGACCTCCTCGCCAAGGACTTCCCGCAGCGCCGCGGCGACTCGGCATCGATCGTCTTCGAGTCCACCGCTCGGATCACGAGCGCCGGCGTCCACGCCGATATCGAGAACCTGCTCTCGCGGATCCAGGGCTTCCCCCACATCACGGGCGTGATCTCCCCCTACGCCGGGGCGCACCAGATCGCCCCCGACGGCCACATCGCCTACGCCACCGTGCTCTTCGACGAGCGCTCGTTCCAGCTGCCGCCCTCGGCGATCAACCGCGTGATCGACACCGCGGAGGCGGCCCGCAGCTCCGCGCTCCAGGTGCAGCTCGGGGGACAGCCAATCGAGCAGGTCCAGCCACCGAAGACGGGGCCGGCAACGGGCGTCGGGATCCTCGCCGCGATCGTGATCCTCCTGATCACGTTCGGCACCGCCGTCGCCGCCGGTCTGCCGCTGCTGACAGCGCTGCTCGCGCTCGGCACCGCAATCGGGCTGATCGAGGTCCTGACGCACCTCATCGACGTCGTCAACTTCACGCCGGAGCTCGCCGCGATGATCGGCCTCGGCGTCGGGATCGACTACGCGCTGTTCGTGGTCACGCGCTACCGCGCCGGCCTCGACGCGGGCATGGATCCCGAGGAGGCGACCGTCGCGGCAATGAACACCTCCGGACGGGCCGTCCTCTTCGCCGGCGTGACGGTCGTCATCGCGATGCTCGGCCAGCTGCTCGTCGGCGTGTCGTTCCTGCGTGGGCCGGCGGTGGCCTCGTCACTGACCGTGCTGCTGACGATGCTCGCGGCGATCACGCTGTTGCCCGCGTTGCTCTCCAAGCTCGGCCACGGCATCGACCGTCTCGACCCATTCGGCTTGCGCCGTCGCCACCGTCAAGGTCCCGGGCTGTGGGAGCGCTGGGCGGCCTTCGTCCAGCGGCGCCCGTTGCTCTGCGGGCTCAGCTCGCTGCTGGTCCTGCTGGTTCTCGCCTCGCCGATCCTCGCTTTGCGCCTGGGGGCGACCGACGCTGGCACCGACGCCAAGAGCACGACGACACGCCAGGCCTACGACCTGCTCGGCAAGGGCTTTGGGCCCGGCAGCAACGGCCCGATGCAGATCGTCGCCGAGCTGCCCACACCACACGACAGCGCAGCGGTCGCGACACTGCGCGCCGGCTTCGTCGGGCAGCCGGACGTCGCCTCGGTGACACCGACGGCCGCCGTCACCTACAGCCCCAACGGCCGCGTCGCGGTGATCAACGTGATCCCCAAGACCGCACCCCGTGACGCCGCGACCTCGACGCTCTTGAGTCGCCTGCGCAACGACGTCATTCCCCCGCTCGAACGCGCCACCCACGCGACGGTCTACGTCGGCGGCACGACGGCGCTCTTCGCCGACTTCAGCAGCCTGCTCGCGAGCAAGCTGCCGCTCTTCATCGGCGCTGTCGTGCTGATCTCTGCTCTGCTCTTGCTCGTCGTGTTCCGCTCCGTGTTCGTCGCCGCGAAGGCGATCGTGATGAACCTGCTTACTGTCGGCGCCGCCTTCGGCGTCGTCGTCGCGGTCTTCCAGTGGGGCTGGCTCGGCGGCATCATCGGGATCTCCACGACCTCGCCGATCGCCGCGTTCCTGCCCGTGATGGTGTTCGCGATCGTCTTCGGCCTATCGATGGACTACGAGGTCTTCCTGATGTCGCGGATGCACGAGGAGTGGGAGCGCACCAGCGACGCCGCCTACGCGATGCGCCAAGGGCTCGCTTCGACCGGGCGCGTGATCACCGCGGCGGCGGCGATCATGGTCTGCGTCTTCGGCTCCTTCGTCCTCGGTAACAGCCTGACGATCAAGCTCTTCGGCGTCGGACTCGCCTCGGCCGTGTTCCTCGACGCGTTCCTGATCCGCACGGTCCTCGTGCCGTCGTTGATGGCGTTGATGGGTGAGCGGGCCTGGTGGCTACCGCGCGGACTCGACCGAGCGTTGCCGCACGTGCACGTCGATCCCGGCGCGAGCGACACGGTTGCCGAGCCGGCCTGATCGAGGCGCGCCAGCTCGCATAGCGGTCCGCCGTGGGTCGCGTCAAGGCGGTCGTGCGGGGTTGCAGTGACAGCACGGAGCGCTCCCGCGTGCTCGTTTTGCAGGAGTTATGCCGGTTTGCCCGGACATTTACCATAAACTAGATCAGCAATCTGTAGAATAGGTCGGTCGATGCGTACCGACGTCCACCAGCACCTCTGGACCGAGCCGCTGATCGCGGCACTCGAGCGCCGCGAACGTCTTCCATTCGTTCGCCGGAGCGGCGACCTGTGCGTCATCCACGCGGCGGGCGATCTGCCCTCGGGAGTCGATCTTGCGGCAGAGCGACCGGGGCGCCGCGCCGAGCTTGTCGATGCTGACGGCCTCGATCGTGCGTACGTGGCGCTCTCGAGCCCACTCGGCATCGAGGCGCTCCCGCGCACCGAGGCACAACCGCTGATCGATGCCTACCTCGACGGCGCGGTGGGGCTTCCCGACGTGTTCGGTGCCTGGGGTCCGGTCGCGCTCGACGGTTGCGAGCCGGCCGATGTGGACGCCGTGCTGGCCCGAGGCTGCGTCGGCCTCTCGCTTCCCGCCGGCGCCCTCGGCACCCCGCGCGAGCTTGCTGCGCTCGCACCGCTCCTCGAGCGCCTCGAGCAACGCGACGCACCGCTGTTCATCCACCCTGGACCCGGGCTGCACGAGCGTTCCGCCGAAAGCTCGCTCTCAGACCCGCTGTGGTGGCCGGCGTTGACCCGCTACGTGACACAGATGCAGGCGTCGTGGCTCTCCTTTGTCACGCTCGGGCGCCGCGAACACCCTCGCCTGCGGATCCTCTTCGCAATGCTTGCGGGCGGCGCCCCATTGCTCGCCGAGCGACTGCTGGCGCGTGGTGGGCCGCGCGTGGATCTGCGCGATCCCCTCACCTTCTATGACACCTCCTCGTTTGGCTCCGACGCGATCGCCGCGCTGACACCACTGGTCGGAGCCGAGCAGCTGCTCTACGGTTCGGACCGGCCCGTCGTCGAGCCGCTCGCGCGCGGTCGTGAGGCTCTCTCGAGCAGTGCGGGACGGCTGCTCGTTGCTGAGGCGCTCGCGCTATGAGCGCCGCCCGCGAGCCGACGCCACCGCAGGCTGTGCTGATCGGAGCGGAGCTCGAGCGTTTTGCCTGCGAGCTTGCCGGCGCACCGCACTACTGGAGCGAATACGTCCGCGAGGATTGCGCGGAGCGGATCTACGAGGCGATCTGGGAGGACGAGTACGTCAATGCCTGGGTCGTGTGCTGGTCGACTGACAACGACACCGGCTTTCACGACCACGATCTTTCGGCGGGCGGGATTGCCGTGATCAGCGGCAGCGTCCGCGAGGAGCGCCTCGCGCTGGCCCGCGCGCCACTGACGCGCACGTTTTCCGCCGGTCAGTCGTTCTATCTCGGCGTCAGCGCGATCCACCGGGTCACACACGCCGGTCAGGGGCCGGCGACCACGATCCACGCCTATTCGCCGCCGCTGACGCGGCAGGGGGTCTATCGGACCGCCGCCGACGGAGCGTTGGAGCGCGACGCTCTGCCGTTCACCGAGGAGCTGCGCGCGGCCAGCACGGACCTGCTCTCGGGCGCTTCGAGCCACCCCGCTTCCGCAAAGCGCCGCGGTCGGAGTGGGGCCACGACGTTGACCTGACGCCGCCGTCGCGCTACGAGTGGCCTCACCCCGCGCGCGACCAGATGTCCAGCACACCGCTCGTCGAATGGCTGTTTGCGTCGCCCTCGGGCAGGATGACGTAGCCGTCGACGACGATCGGGCTGTTCCAGTGGCCGCTGCCTGACGACAGTGTTGTGACGAGCTTGCCGCTGAGCGGCTTGTATACGTTGAGCCCGCCGGAGTCCATGTCGTAGACCCACAGCAGGCCGCCGGCGAGGATCGGGCTCGTGCCGTGGGTGGAGTTGCTCCAGAGCACTTGCAGGTGCTGGTGTGAGAGGTGGTAGGTGGTGGTGCCACCGCCGTCGGCGACAAAAACGTAGGCGTTCCAGACGGCGGGCGCGCTGAACAGCTCGGCGCTGCCAGGCGTCGGCAGCAGCTGGAGCTGACCACCCGTTTGGGACGGCAGCCGCTTCGCGCGCCCGTCGAGGTTATTCAGGTTGAGCAGGCGCAGCAGGCCGTCCTTGCCGCCGATCAACGCGAGGTGTCCGGGCAGCAGCGCGGGCGAGCCTGAGCCCTCATCGAGATCTGAGCTGTTGAGCATGGCCTGGTCGGTCGGCGTGTAGGCCTGGCGCAGGCGCAGCCCGGGCAGCGTCAGCTCGATCAGGCTGTCGCCGAAATCGGTCGTGCCGTTCCACGGCGCGTTGCCGGTTGCGATCAGCACGCGCTTGCCTCCCGCCTCGACGACTGGACCGCTGCGCGAGAGGATCGCCGAGTCGCTCGCCGAGCAGGTGGGCGGCGAGATGATCGTGCGGCGGTTTGCGCAGAGGGTGTTGAAGACATGGTCGATATGGCCGCTTTGGAGGTTGATTGCGACGATGTGACCGACATAGGGCGGCGTGTCACCGATGTAGCCGCCGGTCGTTGCGAGCAGCTCGCCGTCGGCGATGTTGAGCCCGGCCGTCAGCTTCTCGCGCGCCGGCAGGACCGTGATGCGCGCCGGCCAGCCCGCTGCCTCCGTGCCGTTCTCGATGCTCAGCTTGTGCACGAGCCCGTTCGGTGAGGTGGCGTAGACGAACCTCCGGTTGGGAGCGGCGATGGGAGTGGCTACGGTGATCTGGTAAGTGCCGGCCCAGGCGCTGATCCCCGGCGGTGTGAACGTCCAGAGGATCTGGCCGCTGGCGGGGTCGATCGCGAGCGTTATGCCGTAGGTCGTGGTGACGATCGCGACGTTATGGGCCGCACCCTCGACGTCGACGTCGTGCAGGAAGATCGGCGAGCTGTCAACGGTGCCCGGGAGCGTGATCCGGCGCAAGTGCAGCTGCCCGATGTTCGCCGCGGTGATGCCGGTCGAATCGGTGGTCGTGTTGGTGCGCTGGGGGTTCAGCCCGAACTCGGGCCAGTTGGTGAGCTTCGCGGCCCTCGTGTCGTGCGCCGTTGTGCCCTGGCCAGCAGCGCTAGCTACGCCAGCGAGCGTCGCGCCTGCTGCGATCGCGAGGACGAGGCCGATGATCGAGCGTCGAGAACGACTCATGCCACCGTCAAGGAGGCTAGCGCTCACCAGCAAGGAAGACGATCTGGAGGACGAATAGGCGCCCTGGCGCTGGTCAGGCGGCTAGCCGATGTGGGCTGGCGCAACCGTCGCCGCGGGCTTCGCGCCCTTCGCGTTGCCGATCAGCGACACCTGGAAGCTCGCCCAGGCATGCGCCGCGAGCGAGGCGATGAGGCTTTGCCCCGCCGCGACTACCCGCCCGCCCGCGAGCTCGACAGCGTAGATCGTCACCTCCGTTTGCGTCGTTGGCGAGCGGTTGAGTACCTTGCCGCCGACAAACGGCCCGATGTAGCTGCTGCCAGTGTGCAAGTGGCTGGCGGTGAACGCGGCCGCCGACGCCGGAGCGCTTGCGCTCGGCGCACCGATCTTGGCTGTGATGCTCGCCGCGCCGGCGCCGTTCGCGAGCACGTTGGGATCAACCCACCAGACGGTTGCGTGCGGGCCTAGCAGCGCAAGCTCGCCGGACGGATTGCTGGCGCCTGCGGTGTCGTTGCTGTAAACGACCTTGCCGGCACGGTTGTCAACCGTGATCAGGATTGGAATGTCGACCTGTGCACGGGCAGATTTGTTCGTCAGCTCGAGCGCGGCGGCCGTGCCGCTGTTCGACTGAACGAGCTGGCGTTTATCGACGCGGACATCGGGGTTGGCGGCGCCGATGTGGGTGACCGTGACCCCCGCGCTTTGACGCCCGAGCCGCTTGGCGATCTTTGCGCTCTCCTGCTCAGTGCTCTCACAGCCCGCAAGCGCCGCCACCGCCACGACGATGGCGGCTAGCGCGACGGCGCGGTTGGTCATCCGAATACGCCGGCGATGTACTCGCGTGTCTGCTGTTCTCGCGGCGCCGTAAAGATCTGCTCTGTCTCACCGATCTCGACGAGATCGCCCAGGTACATGAACGCGACCCGATCGGCGATGCGGCGCGCCTGCTGCAGGTTGTGCGTGACGATCACGATCGTGAGGTCCTTGCTCAGCTGGCCGATCAGGTCCTCGATGACCGCCGTCGATCGCGGGTCAAGCGCCGAGCACGGCTCGTCCATCAGCAGGATCTCCGGCTTTTGCGCGATGGCGCGGGCGATGCAGAGGCGCTGCTGCTGCCCGCCGGAAAGCCGCAGGGCCGAGCGGCCCAGGTCGCCCCGTACCTCCTCGTAGAGTCCTGCGCGCTGTAGTGCCTGATTGACGAGCGGCTCGAGTTCAGGGCGACGCGGGCGCCGTCGCGACTGCTCGCGAAGCGCGAAGCCGACGTTGTCGAAGATCGACATCGGAAACGGGTTCGGCTGCTGGAACACCATCGAGATTCGGCTGCGAAGGTCCGTGTCGACGAGCTCGTCGATTTCGTCGCCATCGAGCAGGATCTGGCCGCTGTGGCTCGCGTTCGGCGTCAGCTCGGTGAGCCGGTTGAGCGTTCGCAGGAGTGTCGTCTTGCCGCAGCCCGATGGACCGATCAGCGCGAGCACCTCGCCGTGGCTGATCGACAGCGAGACGTTCTTGACCGCCGGCGTGTTGCCGTAGAAGACGCTGACGTCATCGAGGCGCAGGCGCTCGCGGCCATGGGCGGCTGTGCCCGCGACCTGCGTGGTGCTATCGGCTTTCTCGGGTGTGACGCTCATCAGATCTGCTGTCAACTCAAGGTTGTCGATCGGCAATGCAACATTCTCGCTGGATTGGCGCGCGGCGGGGCGCAGCTTGCCGGACCGTGCGTTTGCCAGGCGTTCGCGCGCACTCATGCGCCGAGCCTCCGCTTGGGCTCGTGCAGCGGCGGCCCGCCGATCCGACCGATCCGCCCGACGCCCCAGTTGAGTCCGATAATGATCAGGAGCAACAGGGCCGCTGCGGCGGAGGCCTTCTGCGGCGCGCCGCCTTCGCCGGCGGGGGAGTTGCCGTAGATGTAGCTCGTCAGCGTCGAGCCGGTACCACGAAGCAGTCCGAGCAAGGGCGTCGAGCTCTGCGTGTCGATCCGCAGCGTCGCGCCGAGCACGAGGATCACGATCGCCGTGTCACCGATGATGCGACCGAGACCGAGCGTCGATCCGGTCGCGATATCGCGGCGGATACCTGGCAGCACAACCCGTCGGATTGTGGCGATCCGCGTCTTGCCGAGGGCATAGGACGCCTCGCGCAGCTGCCGCGGCGTCGCAACCAGCCCGTTGCGGGTCGCTACGTAGACCGACGGCAGCGCGACCAGCGACATCATCGCCCCGGCGGTGAGGAACGATCGTCCGAACGCGCCACCAGGCTCGCTGTAAGAGAGCGGCGCAAAAACGCCGAGCTCGAAGAGGGCCAGCCCGAAGATCGCGAGCACGATGTCAGGCGTGCCGGCGATCATCTCGACGGTCGACTCGACGATCCGTGAGAGCCAGCGTGGCCGGCCGTATTCGACCACCCAGACCGCCGTCGTGACGCCGATCGGCGCAGCGATCAATAGGCCGATTACGCCGAGCAGAACAGTGCCTTCGATCGCATCCAGAAAACCACCCGATCCGGCCTGGCTCACCGAGGGCGCCGGGTGGGTCACGAGCAAATCCGGTCGAAGGTACTGAGCGCCGCGCACGGCAAAGAACCCAACCAGCGCAGCGACGACCGCGAAGAGGCCGATTCCGACCGTCCAGGCGAGAACGAAGACCGCTTGGTCGCGCAGTCGCCAGCTACGCAGCGACGAGCGCCGTCCGCGTCGGCGCCGCCGTGGCGGTAGGAGGCTCGGTGCGCTGTACGGCTCGGCGCTCGCCATCAGCTGCTCACCTGGTAGCGGCGCAACGGCAGCTTGACTAGATAGGCGGAAAGCGAAAGGGCGAAGCTCGAAAACAGCAGCAGAGCAGCAAATGCGTATAGCGTCGAATGCACGGCGGGCGCGCCGAGATCCTCGGCGACGCGGACGATCTCCGAGCCCAGTGTCTCCACCGGCTCGAAGAAGAAGATCTTGCCGTCGGCCGGGTTGGGGGCAAAGGAGTTCCCGCCGGAGACCATCGACACGACGATCGCCTCACCGATCGCGCGGGCGGCTGCGAGCCCGGTCGCCGCGATGATCGCGGGGCGGATCGCTCGCAATGAGACAGCCAAGGTCGCGCGCAGCGGGTTGAGGCCCAGCGCGATCGCGCCCTCGCGCCATGCGCGCGGGACCGATTCGAGTGCGTCCGTGATCAGCGCCGTCATGATCGGCGTGATCATCAAAGTCACCAGGACGATCGTGATGCCGAGGCCTCCGCCCGTCAGCTGGATCACGTTGGCCACCGATTGCTGCTCACTCTCCGTCACCAGGTACTTGTTGATCAGTGGTACCAGCACGAGGATGCCGACGAGCCCGTAGAGCACCCCGGGCACCGCGGCGAGCAGTCGGATGATTGGCTTCATCGTGCGGCGCACGAGCGGTGGGGCGAAGTCGACGATAAAGATCGACGCGGCAAGTGAGATCGCGAGCGCGAACAGAACCGCGAAGCCAGCGGTGAGGATCGTGCCGTAGATGAGCGGCCACGCGTGCACGACGAACGCCGATGGCGGCGGTTTAGAGCTCGTATACGCCATCGCCCCGAGCTGCGAGTCGGGACTACCGCCCGAGCCGAGCCACGAGAGCCCTTCGTGGCTGAAGGTCGGCCACGCACCGCGGACGATGAAGACGATCATCAAGATGATGCCCACCGCGAGCAGGCACGCCACAGCGCCGAGCAATCGCTCGGCGCTATGGTCACTCCACGGTCTGCGCACCCGATCGAGCATTCCTCGCTCCAGCCTACGGAAAGGCTACGAGGCTGCTAGCCGCTGACCGCTTTGGTACTCGTCAGCGGGAGCCAGCCGGTCTCGATGATCTTCTTCGCGGCCTTGCTGGACTGGATCCAGCCGATGAAGCTCGCGGAGTAGCCTCGAGCCGGTCCCTTCGTGACCTCGTAGAAGTCCGCAACTGCGGGGTAGGTCCCGTTCTCCACATTCGCCACGGTGCCGGCTACACCATTGAAGGCTACGTCGTTGAGCTTCTTCGTGATCGCGTTGTAGTCCGACAGGAAGCCAATCGAGTTCGGATCGCCCTCGACAGACTTCTGCAGCAGCGCCTCGCTTGACCACTGCGTCGCACCCGGCCAAACCAGCGAGGTTTTGCCGAGGAGAAAGTCGCTCGCGAACGTTGTCAGCACGCCGGCAACCGAGGTGCGGCTCTCGACATCGATCGTGGTGCTTAGGCTCGAACCCGTGACCTGACTCCAGTTGGTGACCTTGCGTTCGAAGATCGCCTGAACCTGCGCTGTGGTGAGATTCGAGATCGGGTTCGCCGGATTGGTCACGACATCGACGAAGTACCGGGCGATCGGGTAGAAGTAGAGCCCGGCTGGATTCGATGACGTCGGTGGGGCCGCCGCGTCGCCAATGTTGACGGTGCCGTTCGCGACATCTGTGATGCCGACGCTGGAGCCGCCCTGACCGACGATGAACTTCACGTGGTGGTGCTCGACGGCTTCGTACTTCGCGGTCAGCAGCTCGAGCAGCGGGAACGCGGCGGTTGAGCCGTCGAGATGGAGAGTCGTTGTTGCGTCCGCCGCGGCAGGGGCGGCACCCGCAAGGGCGGCTACTGCGAGCAGTGGGACGAAAATACCGCGGGGTCTGCGCATCGGCGAGGGAACTCCCTTTCCGCGTCTTTGACAGGGTTGACTGCGGCAGAGTAGCAGAAAGAGCATAAACCCGATTCACAAGCATCTAATTACGCTAGGCTGTGCGCCCACCGCGACTTCTCGTCGACTCACACCTAGGAAACGGAGACCACGTTGCTAAAAACTTCCCGCGTCCGCCGCCGGTTCGCGGCATCGCTCGGGGTGCTCGTCACCGCGGTCGCGGTGCCGGTAATCGGCCCGGCGCTCGGTCACGCCGCAGGCGCCAGCATTGCGAGTGGGCCGACTGGAGCAACCGTGTCCGGCGGCACGGGCGCTACCACGACGGCACCGGAGGCCAACGACTACACCTGCACGGGCTCGATTGCGCCCGGTAGCGCCGAACCCGGCGTCCCTGGCACTCAGGTCAAGTATTCGTTCTCGTGCGACGGACCGATCACCGGTTATCAGATCGAGACCGAGCCACACCAGGTTCAGTACTACGACGCCTCGCCCGTGCTCACGATCGACGGCTCGCCGAGCGCGGTGCCGTCAACGGACGGCTTCGAGTGCGAGGGCGCCATTCCTGGCGTCGCGATCAACTGCGTGACGGCAACCGGCCTCGATGGCACCTCCAGCGCGAGCGAGGCGATCAGCGGACAGTTCACGATCGACGGACCGCTGTGGAGCGAGCCGCGGCTCGACCCGATTCTGACGGTGACCGAGGCGACTGCGACGGCGCCATCGGTCAGCGTCAAGGCCAATTCGGGTGCCACAACCGTGGTGCCCGTAGTGACGACCGTTCAGTCCATCTCCGGCCCATTCGATCTCGGGCGCCCGAAGTACGAGTACTCCGACGCGTTCGATGCTGACACGCGGCTGGGCAGCCACCCGCCGGTCGTCGTACTCACCGGCAAGAAGAACGGGGACATCGTCACGACGCCCGAGCCCAAAGCCGGGCCGCCGGCGAAGCCCAAACCGAAGAAGTAGCCCCGCGCGCAATCTGGGCGTCGCGGTCGCGGACCGCGACGCCCAGCACGCGTCGAGCGACGCCAACCGCCGTCTGCCGGTCGGTGCTCAGGCGAGGCCGGCGTGGCGCATCAGCTGTTCCTGCGCGTTGATCGCGGCGTCGGGACTGGCCGGCGTCCGCCGCGTCCACGTGCCGTCGCTGTCGAGGTCCCACGCGTTGTGGTTGTCCGCCAGGCACAGAGCGACCGTATCGAGCACCTGCGTGCGAAGCTCCGGATCCTCGATCGGTACGGCGAGCTCGACGCGGTGTTCGAGGTTGCGCCGCATCAGGTCGGCCGAGGAGATATAGACGGTCGAGCTCCCGTGACGCTCGAACGCGTAGACGCGCGAGTGCTCGAGGAAGCGGCCGACGACCGAGACCACACGGATCGTCTCGGAGACGCCGGGCACGCCCGGGCGCAGGCAGCAAATGCCGCGAACGTTCAGATCGATCGGGACGCCCGCGCGTGAGGCCGCATAGAGCGCGTCGATACACGCGCGATCAACCAGCGCATTGATCTTGATCGTGATCCGTGAAGGCGAGCTGGGCGAATGCGCCGCGATCGTCTGCTCGATCTCGCGCAGGATCGCGTTGCGCAGGTGGCTTGGAGCGACGAGCACCTTGCGATAGTTGGTCGGCCGGGCGAATCCCGTGAGGAAGTTGAAGAGCTCCGCGACGTCGGCACCGATCGCCTCGTCGGTCGTGAACAGCCCGAAGTCCGTGTAAAGGCGAGCCGTGGCGGGGTTGTAGTTGCCGGTCCCGATGTGCACGTAGTTGCGTACGCCGCTGCCCTCGCGTCGCACGACCAGCACGCACTTGGCGTGCGTCTTGACGCCTGGATGCCCGTAGACCACATGCACGCCAGCCTGCTCGAGCGCCTTGGCCCAATGGATATTGGTCTGCTCGTCAAAGCGCGCCTGCAGCTCAACGAGGCAGACTGCCTGCTTACCGCGCTCGGCCGCGCGGATCAGCGCCGGGACCAGCGGTGAGTCATCGCTCGTGCGGTAGACCGTTTGCTTGATCGCCAAGACCTGGGGATCGTTGACGGCCTGCTCGACGAAGCGCTCGACCGACGCCGAGAACGATTCGTAAGGGTGGTGAACGAGCACGTCGCCGCTGCGCATCGCAGCCAGTACATCGACGCGCCCATCTTCGCCGGCGCGAAAGCGCGGCGGCGTCACGGGGACCCAGGGCGCGTCACGCAGCTCGGGGTAGCCGGCCAGCTTCGTCAGCTGCAGCAGCCCGGTGAGGTCCAGCGGTCCGTCGACCGCGTATACGTCGCGGGGCTCGAGGTCGAGCGCCGCGGTCAGCTCGCTGAGCATGCGCGAGGACATCCGGGCGCCGACCTCGACCCGCACAACCTCGCCGAAGCGTCGGCGGCGCAGCTCGTCCTCCACCGCCTGCAGCAGGTCGTCGGCTTCGTCAGAGACGGTCAGGTCAGCATCGCGGGTGACGCGGAAGAAGTCATAGTCGCTGATCTCCATTCCCGGGAACAGGGCGTCGAGGTTGTGGGCGATGACGTCTTCGAGCAGCACGAACGTGTCGTCCTTGCCAACCGAGATGAAGCGCGGCAGGACCTCGGTCGGGACCTTGACACGCGCAAACGCGGCGTGGCCGGAGTCGGGGTCGCTGACGATCACGCCGAGGCTCAGCGAAAGATTGGAGATGTAGGGGAACGGCTGACCAGGACCGACCGCAAGCGGCGTCAGTGCCGGAAAGATCACCCGCCGGAAGTGCGCCGTCAGCGCGTCGCGCTCAGCAGCGCTCACCTCGCTCACGCGCTTGATCACGATGCCGTGCTCTGCGAGGCCCGGGATCAGCCGCTGGGCGACACAGCTCTGTAGCCGGTCGCTGTAGGCGAGCGTCCGCTCGTGAACCAGTTCGAGTGTCTGCGACGGCGTGAGACCGTCGACGCTCGGCCGGTCGACACCGGCATCGATCTGGTCATGCAAACCGGCCACCCGAACCATGAAGTACTCATCGAGGTTTGACGTGTAAATCGCGGCGAACTTGACGCGCTCGAGCAGTGGCAGCGAGGCGTCCTCGCTCAGTTCGAGCACGCGCAGGTTGAAATCGAGCCAGGAAAGCTCGCGATTGAGGTAGAGCGACGGGTCGTCGAGCTTGAGTGGAGCGCCGAGCGGGTCACCGTCATCGGTGACTGTGATTGCGTCAGTAGTGCTCATCGCCACCGCCCATTATGCGCCCATGCGGACCCCATTCGGTGAACTATTCGTTGCAGCGACGAGCCGATCGCGCAACCCGCTGGCTTCGATTTCGCGCCACAGTGCACTGAACCTGGCAAACAGCTCCTCGCGCTGTTCGCGGAACCGTGTGGTGAGCCGCGCGATGCCCTTCGCGTTCTTGGCGTCCATCCGTTCCAGGCGGGCAAGCAGGACGTCGCAATCGTGGATGTTGCCAATCAGCGTCTGCAGCTCGCGCGCGCGACCCGCGGCCTCTTCGGCGGCGCCGCCGAGGCAGAAGCCGACGAGCTCCAGCACGTAGCGCAGCCGCTTGGCGGCGATCCGCATGTCGTGCAGCGCCTTGGCGTCGCGCTGGTCGAGCGCGGTAGGAACAAACGAATAGAGCTCGGCCACGCGGACCGCGACGATTCGCTGCGCCGCTTGCGCCAGTGCCATCGTCGGCTCGAGCCCGTCGACGCGGTGGGCCCTCATCTCGACAGTCGCCTCAGTCGGGTCTCGAGGTCTTCGCGCTCGGCGTGCGCGAGAGCCTTTTTGAGGTGGCGGTTAGCGGCGCGCTGCTCGTGGCGCAGCTCAGCGAGCAGCTCGTCGATCGCGTCGCGCTCGCTGCGGCTCGCGCTCGCCCGTAGCTCGTCGAGGATCTCCAACTGGACGTCACAATCGCGCCGCTCGCCGAGTGCAGCGGCGAGCGCTTTGACCTCGGCCAGCACGGCCCGATGTGCTTTCGCGGGGAATGCGTCAGCAAACACCTCGAGGCTTGCCCGTAGTCGGCGTGTAGCCACGCGCATCTGGTGCACGCGCTCGGGTTCGTTTGCGTCCAGAACCCCATCGACGTGCGAGAAGAGCTCACGCGAGCGGACGTCGACGACCCGCCGCCCGGCCTCGGCATAGGGCAGATCGAGACGCAGGCCGGTTAGGGGGGCGGCTACGCGCCCCATCCGGCCGCGATCAGAAGGTCGACGATGACGCCCTCGCGCAGGCCGCCACGGCCGACGTTGAGCTGGCGCTCGAGGCGGTCGGAGATCTCCTCGAGGATCAGCATCCCCGCGGGTAGCAAGCGAACCCGCTCGGCCTCGATCCCCGATGTCCGCGCTACGCGTTCACTTGGCGTCGTGGCGAGGATTCGCAGACCGCGCTCGAGGGACTCGTGGTCGAGGACGGTCCCGACCAGACGCCGCAGCGCGCTCGCGCTGCCACCGACGGCGACCGCAAGCTCGGGCTTTGGCAGCGTGAAGCCCTCGAATGTCCCCTCGATGTGCGCGCGGAGCTGCTGTAGCTGCTCAATCGTTGGCGGGTCGTCGTTCAGGTAGGCGTCGGCGAGCATTCCCGAGCCGATGCGAAACGATGAGGTTGCACGAACGCCGCGGGCGATCGTGCCGATCGCGATCTCCGAAGACGCGCCGCCGACGTCGATCACCGCGATGTCCCCGTGCGGCGGATGGTCGAGCGCATTTGTCGCACCGACGAACGCCAGGCGCGCCTCCTCCTCGTCGGTGAGCACGGCGACTTCGACACCGGTGCGCTGGGCGATCGCCCCCGTCAGCTCGCCCTGGTTGGCTGCTTCGCGGATCGCGGCGGTCGCGACCGCGCGGATTATCTCGCTGCCGAGTTCGTTGGCCACGCGGACCTGGGTGGCCACAACGTCGACGACCTCGTTGATCTTCTTCGGCGGAATCCTGTCGTCGCGCTGAAGTCCCTTGCCGATGCGTGTGAACGCCCGTTGGCTGAGCAGCTCACGCAGGCGACCATCGGCTGGCTCGGCGACGAGCAGGCGCGTCGTGTTCGAGCCGATGTCGATGCAAGCACAAATCACACCTTCCAGGCTATAGCCTCCTGCGGTGTTGAGAACGCTTTGGCTGCTCCGACATGGCGATGCCGTAGCACACGGTTCTGCGCCGGACTTCGACCGTCGCCTCACTGCGCGCGGGGAGCGGCAGTCGCTGGCTGCCGGTCGGGCACTCGCTCGGCTCGGTGTCGTCTTCGAACACGCCTTCACAAGCCCGCGCATCCGCGCACTCGACACGGCGCGGATTGCCTGTGGCGAGCTGGGGATCGAGCCGATCGTCAATCAGGCCCTCAGCGGTGGCTTCGATGAGGACGACGCCGCCGAGCTGATCGCTGCGACCAGCGAGAGTGGCGCACTGCTGCTGGTCGGGCACGAGCCGGACCTCTCGATTCTGGTGGCCGCGCTCACGGCCGCCCGCGTCGAGGTCAAGAAGGGTGGCCTCGTGGCGATTCGCGTCGGGTCCGGGCGCGCCGAGCTCGCGCTCTTGCTACGTCCGCGCGAAATCGAACTCGTCGCTGCGCTCTGAGACCTCTTGCAACGCCGCGAGCGGCTCGATCGCGGCGTCGACCTCGGTGGACTCGGCCGCGAACCGGTAGCCGATACCGAAGTGCGTGTGGATGTAGCGCCACTTGGGCGAGACACGTTCGAGCTTCTGGCGCAGCTTGCGCACGAACACGTCGACCGAGCGATCGCCGCGGACCATCGAGTAGCCCCACAGTCGCTGGTAGATGAACTCACGCTCGAGCACGCGGCCGCCGGATTCTGCGAGTAGCTCGATCAGCTCGAACTCACGCCGCGTGAGATCGAGGCTGACGCCGGCGACAAACGCCTGGTACTGGTCGCGGTGAATCTCGACCTCGCCCGCGAGGATCGGCAAGCTCTGCACCGGCGACTCGAGCCGGCGGCGCCGGCGAACGACGGCTTCGACGCGGGCTATCAACTCCTCTGGGTGACATGGCTTGGTCAGCCAGTCATCGGCGCCAAGGCGCAACCCGCGGACGCGCTGGGCAACCGTCGAGGATCCGGTGCAGACGACCACCGGCAGCTCGGGCAGCTCGCTGCAAAGTCGCTCGAGCCACTCCCAGCAGCTCGGGCCGATCACCCCGAGGTCGACGATCACCGCGCTCAGACGCATTGGCACAATCGCCCGCGGGGCCACCGATGAACCGAGCACGCGCCGCTCCCAGCCGACGCGCTCGAGCCGCTTGTCGAGGACCTGCAGGAAGCCGGAATCGCGGTCCAGGACGGCGATTCGTAGTGTCGCGGGCGTGGGCTCGGAAGCGATTCCCTCGCTCTGCACCATTCCACCCCCGGCGGAAGCGTGTTCCGTCATCTGTCGGCGATTGTACTGCCGCGACTGTGGTGCCCATAGCGCTGCAAGAGCGCTGGTAACCGTATCTTCACATACGGATTTGGCGCTCCAGCGCCGCAAAGCGACGCTCCGCCGTGCTGTTTCCCGCGCCGGGACTAGGGGAGCTCGACGTGCGAGGAGTCCGAGAACTCGCGAAACAAGCCGGTGACGACAAACGCCGTTTGCTCGCCGATGTCGACGGCGTTGTCACCGATTCGCTCCAGGCAGCGCGCGACCAGCGCCATCGTCATCGCCCATTCGCGCTTGTCGAAGTCGTCGCCAACCTCGATTGCCAGGCGGAAGATCTCGCGCTGACCCTGGTTGACCTCGCGATCCTGGCGGACCAGATCCTCGGCGAGTCCGACATCACGATCGGCGAACGCCCGCTTGGACTGCGAGATCTCCGAGCGTGCGACCTCACCCATGCGCGCCAACACCGCGAGGATCTCCGGTTGCGTCGGCGGCTCGTTACCCGACAGCGGCAGCAGCTTGCAGATCGTGACGCACTGGTCGCCCATCCGCTCGATGTTGCGGATGACGTGGAGTAGGGCGGCGACCACGCGCAGGTCGCCGGCGACAGGGGCCTGGCGGGCGAGCAGCGAGAGTACGCCTTGATGCACCTCGAGGTAGCGACCGTCGATGCGGTCGTCGTCGAGGATGACCATCGCCGCGAGCTCGACGTCGTGATGGGCGAGCGCCTCGAGCGTGCGGTTGAGCTGGTCGAGGACAAGGTCGATCCCGCCCAAGGCGTGACGCTCGAGGTCGCGCAACTCCTCGTGGAAGTGCGGCCGCCCTTCGGTAGCGCTAGGAGCCGTGTTTGTCGGTGACATTTTCCTCGCTTCGCTGGTCGGTCGGGACCGTGAACAGGGTGTTCCTGTGGACGACTCGGATGGCGTTCGCGCCGTGCGTGAAGCCGTGCAGCCTCGAAAGCCTACCCCGATCGGTCTGGCCGAAACTCGAGGCTCGATTAGCTAGCCGGCGAACCTGGCGCAGCATCGGTGTCGGCAGTCTGAGCGCTGGGCTCCTTGCTCGTGTCAAGATCTCGTGAAAGCTGGGGTTGAAAGCGGTAGCCGAAGCCGGGGTGGGTGTGGATGAACTGTCGGCCGGGCGCGGCCGCCTCGAGCTTAGCCCGGAGCTTGCTCACGTAGACGTCGACCGAGCGGTCCCCCGGACGTAGCTCACGATCCCAGACCGCTTGACAGAGCTCATCGCGGCGCACGATGCCGCCGGCTCGGTCGACCATCGCGACGAGCAGCTGGAACTCCCGGACAGAGAGGGTGAGCACCTCGCCGCCGGCCGACACGAGCCCTTCGCTGAGCCTGATCTCGAAGTCATCGAGGCGGACGGTCCGTGGCTCCTGCTCGTGCTCGTATCCGACCATGCCGCTCAGGCTCGCGCGTGGGCGTCGTCCCGAGGTTAAGATGCCGTGACGTAGCTGTGAACAAGTCGTGAAACGCGCGGACACGGTTTTCTTCTGACCCTTAGGCTGCACGCCATGCCGTTTCTGCGTAGGGCTCTCGATGAGCCGCTGCTCGCATTGCTCGAGGAGTCTGGTCGCAATGTCCAGCGCACCTCGCTACTGCTGCGCGACTTCCTCGCCGACTACCCCGAGCGCGCAACGCTCGCTCAGGACGTCCACCTCTGCGAGCAGGAAGGGGATCGCATAACCCACGACCTGATCCACCGCCTCAACGCGGTGCGTCCGGCACGAGCCCCGTTCGACGCCGGCGACGGCTACCGGCTGGCCACGGCGCTCGATGACATAGTCGACCACGCCGAGCAGGTCGCTGACACGCTCGGGCTCTACGCCGTCGAAGCCAGCATGGAGTCCGCCGTCGACCTCGCCGATGTACTTGTCGGCGCCGCCGAGCAGGTTGCGCACGCGCTGCGCTGCCTACGCAGCGGCAGCGAGCTCGCGCCACACCTGGTCGAAATTCACCGGCTCGAGAACGAGGGCGACCGGATTCGCCGCGACGCTGTCGCATCGCTCTTCGCCACCGGCACCGACCCCATGGTCGTAATTCGCTGGCGCGACATCTTCGAGTCGCTGGAGGCCGCTGTTGACGCCTGTGAGACGGTCGCCCACATCCTCGAGGGGATCTCGCTACGCAAGCATCGCCGCCGCTGATCAGCGAGTCTGTGACTGCCTGCTGGCGGCCTTGTGCACCGCAGTCTTCAGCGCCGTCGAGGAGATGACGGTCGGTACGCGCGGTTCGGTGATCTGCTCGAGGTGATTATCGAGCTGGCTCCAGCTGGATTTATCGAGGGTAAAGCCGCCCGTGAACGCCGCCGTTGAGGCCAGTGCGATCGGCAGCTGCGCCGGCGTAAACGAGACGACGATCTGACCGCTGTCACTGGGATCGGCGACGGTGTTGCTCGCGCCAGGGATCGTCTCGAGGCTCGCGATCGAAGCCGGCGCGTTTGCGCCGGTGAGCGTGAGCAGCGCCCTGATGGCGGCATCGGTCGTCGTACCCGTGCCCTGATTGCCCGCGACCGGCGTGCCGTTGATCGCGGTGATCGCGATGCTGTCGCCCGGGTCCGCTAGGGCGCTGTTTGTGGTGGCCCCTTCCGGCGGTGCGCACTGGGCGCCGCTGATCGTCGGGTCGAGCCCGTCCTGAACGAGGAACTCGATCGTCGCGAGCACGCGGCGGTCGACGCTGCCGTCGGCGATTGCCTGGCGTTCGCAGAGTGCGATTACAACATGCGAGTTCTCGAGGATGGTCCGTTCGAGGTCGATCTGGCTCAGCAGCAGCGACTCGCCGGCGTCGCTGCTGTGGAGGTCCGGGCCGTAGAGCGGGCTGCTGTTCGACTGACGGTGAAGCTCGAGCGTTTCGAGTTGGGTCCAGGCGTCGAGGAACGGACGCGGGTCGATGTCCGTCTGATCCGTGCCGGCGGGGTGGATCTCGAACAGGAGATGCGGCTCGCGATCACCCTGCGCGCTCCCCAGGTGGCCGAGGATCGTGCCGGCTAGCACACGCGAGCCGACCCGCAGTGGCTTCACCTTGAGCTGGTCGCGTCTCAGCCCGAGGGCGCTCGTGTAGTAGCGGTCGACAAGCGTGCGCTCCGCCGATGGATGCAGCTTGACGTGCGCCCGATGGGCGGGTGGGCTCACCAGTGCGAAGACGAGCGTGCGGGCAAGTGGCGCCGCGCGTAGGTCAAGCGCCGGGATGATCGAGACCGCGTCGCTCTGCGCCTGGGTGCTGCCATCGAGCTGTGCCGCGGCCATCGCCGCCGAGGTGGCCATCAGCGCGTTGGAGGACTGATCTCCGGCGCTCGCCGCTGTCGTCGGCGACGGTCCGCTCGTGAGCCCGGAAGGCGTGCCCAGGGACGCGCTCTCGCTCAGCGGACGCGCCTTGGGAACGGGGTAGTAAGCCGAGACCGACGCAAGGCCGCCATAGGTGTAGATGTTCCCGAGGTTGTCCGCGAGGCGGACGTAGGTTCCGAGCCAGCGGTTGCGTCCGATCGCGACGATCGTCCCGTCCTGCACCGCGACCACGGCCGCGTGGGCCTTTGCGAAGATTGCTGCTCCGGGCTGGGGACCGCGGCCTTTGGCGGCCACGCTGGCGCGGATCGTGGTCGGCGCCGGGGCGTCACCGGCGGGCGTGCCCGTCTTGCTTGGGAGGCTCGCCTTTGCGGCGAGCGCCTGCGAGACCGGTCGGTAGCTCGGGTGGTAGGCCAGCTGGATCGGAAAATGTCCCTCGGCGAGCCCGCTGACGGAGTTGACAAGCGCGGTGGGCACTCCGCTCAGGAGTTCTGCCCGCAGCAGAACTGCCTGGACGTAGGCATTCGAATGGTTGTAGGCGAAGATCGCGGTCGGGAGATTCTCCGCGGCACCTGCCGCCGCGAGGTAGCGCGCGGCGGCAAAGATCGCGTCGGCCGCGTTGTAGGGGTCGGCGACCCCCGACCCGGTCGCGTCGACGCCGTATTTCGCCCAGGTGCTCGGCAGGAACTGCATCCAGCCGATCGCGCCGGCCGATGACACATCGAGGTTGTTGCCGAAGTTGGTCTCCACCTCATTGATTGCTGCAAGCACCTCCCAAGGAACGTCGTAGGCCGCGGCGGCAGACTGGTAGATCGGCAACAGGAACGGCGGCACGGCGAAGTTCTCGAGATAGAACTCGGGGACGTCGGCGCCGAGCGCCGCAGCGACCAACGGGTCGAACACGGAACCGGGAAGCACGCCGGAGAGCGGGTTCTCCTCGGCGAACAGGCTTGGCGCCGGCGCAACCGCCCCGCCCGCCTCGGTACCGCCGGTCTGGGATGCCACCGTCGTGAGCAGCTCGCTTCCGCTGGTTGGCTGCGTCGTGATCGAAAGCACGGACGGCTTGGATCCGCTGTCGCCGCTGGCGCCGGTGGGACCGGTCGTTCCGGTGCTCCCGCTCGTCCCGGTGCTCCCGCTCGCCCCGGTCGTGGCGGTCGGCCCAGTCGCGCCGGCGACGGCGGTCGGGCCCGTTGCACCCGATGTGCCGCTCGTGCCCGTGGCGCTGCTCGCGCCCGTCGATCCGCTTGCGCCGCTGGCCCCGCTCGCGCCGGTCGATCCGCTCGCGCCGGTCGATCCGCTGGCGCAGCTCGCACCTGAAGCGCCCGTCGCCCCGGTGGCGCCGGTGGTGCCGCTCGCTCCGGTCGTGCCGCAGTAGGCGGTCGAACCCGTGCTTGCGCTTACGCCGCTGACACCCGAGGCGCCCGATGAGCCGCTCGACGCCTGGTCAGCTCCCGAGCTCCCGATCTGGGGGGCGGCGCCGGCGGCACTTAGAGCAAGCAAAGCAAGCGCCGTCTTGGGCACCCGAGATATACGCATGACGACGCGTTTGTATCACGCCCACCTGTTCAGCTGCGCAAACATCTTGCCAAGATGGCGCGCACCCAGATCACCGCGGTAGGCTCGCAGGCCGCTGCGCCGGCCGCAGCTCCTTGGCGCCGCTAACTTGCGGCGGCTGCGAGGTCGTCGTATGTGACTGGCTGCCGGCGCGGAACCGCGTGGCGCAGCACCCAATCGAGAGTCAGCATATGGCTAGGGGCGGCGAGGTCCCGCGGATGCAGGTCGAGCCGCAGTGTCTCACCGGCGAGCAGGGTTGCGGCGCGCAGCAGTGTCGGGGAGATCGCGCGCCGCGCAAGGCTCGAGCTTCCGAGTCCGATCGCCGGCGCCGAGAGCGTCGGCGATCGAGTTGCCGCCGTCCACGGTTCTCCTGGGCTCGGCGTCGGATGGCCGCTGGCGTACAGACCCCACGATCCCGCCCACCAGCGAAAGCGCGAGTCGAGCAGCTCGCGCAATGCTGGCGTGTATGCGTAAGCGGGTGCGACGAAGCCCCCCGGTTCGATGCCGGCGAGCTTCAACACGCGGCGGCCTGCGTCCAGCGCGCGTGCGGTCTCGCTGGCATCGAGTCGAGCGAACTCCGCGGCCTCGCTATGAAGTCGCGGGCGGGACGGCAGCGACCACCGTGAAGGGCGCACCTGGAAGTGCTGGAAGCCATGTTGAGCGATCGCGTCGCCACCTCGCACACACTCGGCCAGCCAGGTCGCGATCTCGGGCCGGCGATCTGACAGTGGGTGCAGATCGCGCGCCGGAATCACGAGCAACGTAACGCGATCGACGCCATGGTCCTCGAGCCAGTCGCGGATCAGCGCGCAGCGCTCAAAGGTCGCCGGCTCGACATCATGCAGGGCGACGGCAATCGTGGCGAGGCGGCTACGCGACATCGCGGATTCCGCTGGCGCCCTCGAGCGCGGCCATATAGCCGGCGCCGAGGCGATCCAGCGCTCGCGTCCAGGTCCGCTGCGCAGCGCTGCGCCGACCCGCGCGCGCGAGCCGTGAGCGCAGCAGCGGCGAGGCGGCGAGCGCCACCATCGCCTCGGCGAACGCTTCCGGCGTGGGCGGACGCAGCAGACCGTCCACCTCGGCGGTGATCAGGTCACGCGGGCCGCCCACGTCGGCCGCCAGCACCGCGAGCCCACTGGCCTGTGCTTCGAGGACGACCTGGCCGAACGTGTCCGTCACGCTCGCAAAGCAGAACAGGTCGGCGCTGGCGTAGGCCGCCGCGAGCGCCTCGCCTTCGAGCCAGCCGAGCCAGGTCGCGCGCTTGCCGAGCCGCTCGCGCAGCCGCCCGGCCTCCGGGCCGTCACCGGCAATCACGAGATGCAGCCGTGAGTCGCGCGCGTGGGCTCGCTCGAACGCCTCCGCGAGCAGGTCAATGTTCTTCTCCGTCGCCACGCGGCCGGCATAGAGCACATTGACGCCGCCGCCGAGCAACTGCTCGTCGCGCCGCGCGGCGCTGAAGCGGCGCGTGTCGACGCCGCGGTCCCAGCGCGCGATTCGGCCCGGCGAGATGCCGAGTGCTTCGAGCGCCTGATCGGCGGCGCGGCTCGGCGATAGAACCATGCGACACTGGCCGTAGAAGGCGGCGAGCGCGAGCGCGGCCGCAAACTCGAGCGTCTCCTCGCCCGAGCGCAGGCCCGCGTAGGCCGCCAACTCGGTGTGGTAGGAGCCCATCAACGGGATCTCCATCGCCCGCGCGACCAGCAGGGCGGCGATCGCGCTGGGGCCCGGCGAACAGACGTGGATGAGGTCGTAGCGCCCAGCGGTGATCTCCTCAACGGCGGCCGGCAGGCTCGGAACGCCGATCTTGATGCCGGCATAGTGGGGGAGCTCGATCTCGGCGACAGCCGCCAGGCGTCGATCGACGTTCGCGTCGGTCCCGATGACATCGATCTCGAAGCCGTCGACGCCGCGCTCGCGGATCTCCTCGATCGTCCTCGTTACGCCGTGCATCGCGCCGATCCCATCGGCGATCAGTGCGACGCGGGGCCGCTCGGAATCGCGGCTTCCGAGCTTGGCCCGCTCGCGAGCGACGAATGCTGCCGCCGGGGCGTAGGGAATCGCCGGCAGACAGGCATCGAAGAGCAGCGGCGCGATCGTCGCCAGATCGCCGCGTCCGGCTGCCGCAAAGGCGCTCTCGACGGCGCCGCGCAGCCTGCGCTCGTGGGCGCGGCGCGCGCGGCGGTAGAGGTCGGCGTGAGTGAAATGGTCGTCCTGCATATAGGCGACAAGGTCGGTTTCCGAAAGCTCGGCGAGGCCCACGGACTCAAGCCAGGCGCGCAGCAGCGCGCGGGCGTCCGCCGGGCACAGGTCGGTCTCGCCGTGGCCTTCGCGCGCGTCGCCTTCGCTGAGCAGGCGCTCAGCCATCGTCAGCACCGTCACCGGATCGAGCGCGGAAATCTCGCCGTCGTGGCCGAGCGCGCGCACGGCGAGCGCCATCGCTGCGTGAGCCCACTTTTCCGCGCTGCCCTGCTCGCCGCCGGGGGTCACGCGGCCCGCACGCAGATGGTCGAGGAACTCCGCGGGACTGGCGGCCGGCGGCGCCTCGGTGTAGGTGCGCGCGATGTCGATGCCGGCGTGGTCGTCGCTGCCGCCGACGGCAATCCCGCCGTGCGTCTCGACGTAGATGCTCGCCGGCATGTTGAGCTCCGCCGCGCGCGAGCCATTGCGTGTCTCCCATACGGCGAAGAGCTCGGCCAGACGCCGCCGGTGGCGGCTGCGCAGCGGCGCGCCAACCGCATAGAAGGGGTGCGCGAGCGCGCACGTGATGTCGTTGTCGGCGAGGTAGGAGGCGCACTCCTCGACGTCGCCGCGATGTGCGGCGAGCCACTCGTGGTCGGCCACCGTGATGTCGAAGCAGAGCACGTGGACGGCCTGCGGTTCGCCGCGGAAGTGCGCTGTCAGCTCCTCGGAGACGAACACGTCGTCGTGGTGGGCGATCGTCAGCGCGCCGTCGATCGTGTCGTGGTCGGTGATCGTCACGAAGTTCATCCCGCGGCGCTTGGCGAGCTCGTAGACCTCCTCGGGCGGCGTCGCGCACTCGGGCAGACCGAGGGCTCGTTGAACGCCCAGCCGCGAGATTGCTGACGCGGTGGAGTGGCAATGCAGGTCGACTCGGGATTCGGACCGGTCTTGGCTAGTTCTCTCTTCTGTTGTCATGCCAAGATGATTCGCCTGCAATCGGCCACTTTTTGTGACCAGTCAGTGAACGCTTGGCGTTGCTATCAGGATTTTCACCATTTGACTCGGCGCTACTGCTGAACTGCCTCTCGCGAGCCTGACCATCTCGCCCTTGAGCTCTCGAGCCCCGTTGCAGCGATCACCGGGGATGGGCGATCCCGAACCGGGTCGCGCCCGAGGGCTACACCCCGGCCAGCGTCCCGGGCTCAGAGTCATGGGCTCGGGACGCGCGGCGGGTGCTCGCACGGCCGCTGACTGCTCCAGCGCGCTGATCGCGGTCGGTAGCATGGCAAGCGCCCATGGCAGTGCTCGAAACCGATTACCTCGGGCGGGCGCGGGAGCAGACGCTCGCACTCGTTGACGCGGTTAGCGACGACGATCTTGAGCGCGTTCATTCGCCGCTGATGAGCCCGCTGGTCTGGGATCTCGGGCACATCGCGACCTTCGAGGATCTCTGGCTGGCACACCGCCGCGGCGGCCTGCCGTTGGTCTACCCCGAACTGCTGGACGTCTACGACGCCTTCGAGACGCCGCGCGCACGGCGTGGTGAGCTGCCTTACCTGCGTCGCGCCGAGGCCGAGCAATACCTCGCCACGGTTCGCGAGCGCGTTCGCGGCCTCGGTCTGGGCGCCGACGAGCCATTTGTGGATCTCGTCCTGCGCCACGAGCGCCAGCATGCCGAGACGATGCTGCAAACGCTGGCGCTGGCCGCGCTTGAAGGATGGCGGCCTCCCGCCAGCGGTTGCGTAGGAACTGCGGACGAGCCGGCGAGTGGACTCGAGCTCGTCGACGTGCCGGCCGCGAGCTACCCGCTGGGCGCCGGCGGCGCAAGCTTCGCCTACGACAACGAACGGCCCCAGCACGAGATCGAGGTCGAGCGCTTCGCCATCGGGCGTGTGCCGTTGACCAATGCCGACTGGCTCGCGTTTGTCACCGAGGGCGGTTACGCGCGGCGCGCGTGGTGGTCCGAAGAAGGCTGGGCGTGGCGCAGTGCGGAACGGATCGAGCGGCCGCTGCGCTGGCTCGAGGACGGCCTCGAGCGCCATCTCGATGGTGTCCATCCGCTCAACCTGCAGGCACCCGTGGTGCACGTCTCCTACTACGAGGCCGAGGCATACGCGAACGCGCGCGGCGTACGTCTCCCGAGCGAGCTGGAGTGGGAGCTCGCCGCCTCCTGGGACGCCGAGCGCGCCGCGAAGCTCACGTGGCCGTGGGGTGAGGCCCCACCGCAGCCGCGCCACGCGAACCTGATCGAGTCCGCTGTGTTTGCCCCGCTCCAAGCCGGAGCGCTGAGCGACGGCGCGTCACCGTACGGCGTGCTGGGCATGATCGGCGACGTGTGGGAGTGGACGACTAGCGATTTTCGCGGCTACCCAGGGTTCGTGTCTCATCCCTACCGCGAGTACTCCGAGGTGTTTTTCGGATCTGACTATCGTGTGCTGCGCGGTGGTTCCTTTGCCACCAGCGCCGACGTCGTGACCCCCACGTTTCGCAATTGGGACTTCCCCCACCGCCGCCAGATCTTTGCCGGCGTGCGGGTCGCGGCGGACACACAGTGAGTGAGCGCACGCGCATCGCGCCGGTACCGTTGCGCGTCGACCACGCGTTCGAAGGAGCGGGCACGCGCACGCTCGCCGACGACGCTCGCGACGGCCTGACCAAGCCGTTCAAGGATCTGCCGCCGAAACACTTCTACGACAGTCGCGGAGCTGCGCTCTTCGAGCAGATCTGCGAGCTGCCCGAGTACTACCCGACTCGCACCGAGCGCGCGATCCTCGAGCAGGTGGCCGACGAGATCATCGCCCAGACCGGCGCCGGTGAGCTGGTCGAGTTGGGCTCGGGCAGTGCCACCAAGACGCGTTTGCTGCTGGACGCGATGGCCCGCGCCGGCACGCTCGAGCGCTTCGTCCCGGTCGATGTCACCGAGAGCGCCGTGCGGGCAAGTGCGGCGCTACTGATCGAGGAGTACCCGGGGCTCGTTGTGCACGCTCTGATCGGCGATTTCGAGCGCCATCTCGACCGCGTGCCGGCGGCCTGTGCGCGCCGACTCGTCGCCTTCCTCGGCGGGACGATCGGAAACTTTGCGCCGAGCGCGCGCCGGCGTCTGCTGAGCACGCTGCGAACGCTGCTCGAAGACGAGGACCATCTCCTGCTCGGCACCGATCTCGTCAAAGACAGCGCCACGCTGGAAGCGGCCTACGACGACGCAGCGGGCATCACGGCCCAGTTCAACCTCAACATCCTGCACGTCCTGAACCGCGAGCTCGGCGCCAACTTTGACACCGACCAGTTCGAGCATGTGGCGATCTTCGACGAGACCAACGAGTGGATCGAGATGCGCCTGCGCGCGCGCAAAGCCCAGACCGTCCGGCTTGCGGCGATCGACCTGACCGTGGAATTCGCGGCGGGCGAGGAGATGCGAACCGAGATCAGCGCCAAGTTCACGCGCGAGCGTCTCGAAGCCGACCTCGCCGCTTCGGGGCTCGAGCTCGTCGGCTGGTACACCGACGAGCAGAGTCGCTTCGCGCTCTCGCTTGCGCGCCCGGCCTAGTTACAGTCCGAGGCCGCGCACGCCGAGCTCGTCGAAGCCGACGTGGTGGGCCAGCTCGTGGCGCACGGTGCGCGTCACCTGCTCGCGCAGGGCGTCCGGGTCATCGCCGAAGTCGCGGCGCAGAGTGTCGCGGAAGATGACGATCCGGTCGGGATGGTTGTCGCGGTGGCTGCCGTCGCCCTGGTAGAGGCCGTAGGCGCGGACCCGCCGCCCGCCGCTTGAGATCACGACGGCGACGTGGCGCAGGGCATTCAACAGCGGCTCGGGGAGGTCGTCGAGGGCGTCGCGGACGAGCTCCTCGAAGTCGGCGTCAAGCAGCGGGTCGAGCTCGAGGAACTCGCTTTCGTGCGGATCGGCGGCGAGGTTGTCGTGCGCCAGGCGTTCCGTGCGCTGGACCGTGAGCTCGAATTCGTGCTCGCTCTGCTGCCAGCCGGCGAGGCGCGCGACGAGGATCTCGATGATGCCGGCAAACGTGACCAGGCCGAGCACGAAGATCGCGACGAGCTCGAGTGCACGGAGCAGTCCCGAGTGGCTGGGTGGATTCGCGACGAGCGCGACCAGTAGCGCGACGAACATTCCGCCGGCGAGCGCGCGGAAGATCGTCCTGAGCGGTGGCGGATTGGGTGACATGGGCTGTGCTTACCGTAGCTCGCGGGCAGCGCGGGCGTGCTCTGATCGCGCCGCCGCGTATCCTGCGCATCAGGTTCAGTTGAGATGAGCGCATTCGATAACTCGGCGATCGAAGTCACGCCGCAGCGCGCTGCCGAGCTGCTGGCCGGCGGCGCGAGCATGATCGATGTGCGTGAGGGCTACGAGCGCGACGCGGGCTATATCGCGGGGACGCGGCACATTGAGCTCGAACGCCTGGCCTCCTCGGCCGAGGAGATCGACCGCTCCGCGCCGGTCGTTTTTCACTGCCGCCTCGGCGTGCGTTCGGCGATGGCGGCGAGCGCGTTTCGCAGCGCCGGATTCGACGCCTACACGCTGACCGGCGGGATTCAGGCCTGGGTTGACGCAGGGCTGCCGATCGAGCCCGACGGCGGCTACGTCGCCGAGCACTGAGGCGCGCGACCGGAGCGCGCTTGGGCTAGGGCGTCACGTGGCCCTGCTGCTCGACCGCCTCGACGACGAGCCGGCAAACCTCGGCCGGATCGTCGAGCACCGTAAAGAGGTCGAGATCGGTGGCTGAGATGTTGTGCTGGCCGAGCACCGGACCGGCCAGCCAGTCGCGCAAGCCAGTCCAGTACTCGCTTTCGTAGAGGACCACCGGGAAGTGGCGGATCGTGTCGGTCTGGATCAGCGTCAGCGCCTCGAACAGCTCGTCGAGCGTGCCGATCCCGCCGGGCAGCACGACGAACGCGCTGGCGTAGCGCACGAACATCAGCTTGCGTGCGAAGAAGTGGTGGAAGGTCAGCAGGAGATCGCTGTAGCCGTTCGGCACCTGCTCGTGGGGTAGCTCGATGTTGAGCCCGATCGAGCGCCCGTGGCCCTCGCGTGCGCCACGGTTGGCTGCTTCCATCAGGCCGCCGCCACCGCCCGTGATGACGGTCAGGCCCTCGCGCGCGAGGGCTCGTGCCAGGGCGCGCGCGCGTGCGTAACGTGGATCCTGCCGCGTTGCCCGCGCCGAGCCGAACACCGACACGGCGGGGCCGATGTTCGCGAGTGCGCGGAAGCCGTACTCCAGCTCATGGGTGATTCGCGCGACCCGCTGGGCGTCGGACTGCACCGAGACGGTGCTCGCCGCTTCGGCGGCAAAGAGATCCTCGTCGAGGCTCCGCGGCACGCGGGCCCCCAACGGGAAAGCGGGCGGGGCCGCTCCGGAGGGTCGCCGGGGGAGGGGTGGTGGTGCCAATGCGCTCGGCTACCCGCTGACGCGGTGGCTCAAGGCGGGGCTCGTCGACCACGGATTCCTCAGATTGGGCCGGGACATGCTCGTGATCTTCAGCGCCGTGGGTAGCCCGACGCGCGACGCGGTATGGCGGCGAGCACAGCACAAGGTCAAGCGAGGATAGCTCCCGCCTGCCCGCGCGCACCGGCGCCGCCAGGGCCTGGATGTGACGGAGCCCGCCATGTAGACGGGCTCCGGTTACTACTGAGACTTGTGAGTGGTGCTGTGGTGCGCTAGAGCGTTACGACGTTGACGGCCTTCGGCCCCTTGTCACCAGCTTCGGCATCGAAAGACACCTTGGTGCCTTCCTGCAGCGAGCGGTATCCCTCGCCGACGATGCCTGTGTGATGGACGAACAGATCTTTGTCTCCATCGTCAGGCGTGATGAAGCCGAAACCCTTGTCGTCACTGAACCACTTCACGGTGCCCGTAGGCATTGCGTTCCTCCACGGTCTGTTTGTTGTGCTGCGACGCGGAGGACGCTTTAGAAGCTTCGACTGCGAGCGCTCGCACTGCTTTTGCCGGATCTTCCCGACATCTTTCGTGTCTCACGCTAGCAGGTCGCGCCGGTCGCGAGGGCAAAGCCGGTGGCTAGCGCTACGCTTAGTGGATGAGCGACAAGGTCGAAAAGAGCGAAGCTGAGTGGCGTGCCGAGCTCACGCCGGAGCAGTTTGAGATCCTCCGCCGCAAGGGAACCGAGCCGGCATTCAGCGGCGAGCTGAACACGAAGAAGGACGCCGGCGTCTACCGCTGCGCGGGATGTGGCGCGGAGCTCTTCAGCTCCGACACGAAGTTCGATTCGGGTACGGGCTGGCCGAGCTTCTACGCGCCAGCCGATCCGGAGGCGGTGCGCTCAGAGGATGACCGCAGCTTCCTGATGCATCGGACTGAGGTGCTGTGCAGCTCCTGCGAAGGCCATCTCGGACACGTCTTCGAGGACGGCCCGAACCCGACCGGGATGCGCTACTGCATCAACTCTGCCGCGCTCAAGTTCGAGCCCGGCGACGAGTGAGCAGGGCCCTCGCGGGCGCGGCCAGCGCGTTGCGACCGGCGTGGTTCGATTTCGCCAGCTGATCGGACCGAGCGCCGAATGCAGCGCGCTCGAGGCCCTCGCCGGCTGGCGCGATGAGCCCGCGCGCGACCCCCGGCGACCGCGCGTCGCGCTCAACATGATCGCGAGCATCGACGGCCGCGTGACCGTGGATGGGCATTCCGCCGGGCTCGGCGGACCGGCCGACCGGGAGCTGTTTCATGCCCTGCGCTCCCAGGCTGACGCGGTGATGGCGGGTGCCGGCACCGTTCGCAGCGAACGCTACGGAGCGTTGATCCGCGATCCTGCGGTGCGCGAACGGCGCCTGGCTGCGGGGCTCGCGGCGCAGCCGCTCGCGGTAATCGTCAGCGCCGAGCTCGACCTCGACCCGGCGATCGGTCTGCTGGCCGACGCAGAGTCCCACGTCGTCATCCTCGGGGCCTCCGAGCGCTCGCTCGGTCCGAGCGCCGCAAGCGTCGAGTACATACGCACGGACTCGCTGGCTGACGGTCTCAGCGAGCTTCGGGAGCGGTTCGGCGTCGGCGTGCTCGTGTGCGAGGGCGGGCCGACGCTCAACGCCGGGCTGGCGTCCGCCGGCGTGATCGACGAGTTATTCCTTGCGCTCGCGCCCTACCTCGGCGGCGATGGCGGCCGGACGCTGTTTGCCGGGAAGGACGACCGCCCGCTTGTGCGGCTGGCGCTCCGCATGCTGCTCGTGCACGACAGCGAGCTCTACGCGCGCTACGTCGTCGGCTCCTGAGCGCTCATCGTCCTGTGCTCCTCAGTGCTCATGCGGACCTGGCTCGAGACAACCGCCAGCAGCTCGCCCGCGAGCTTGCCGCCGTCGGCCGAGGCGACTGGCGTCGCACTGATCTGCACGATGACCTCGGGCCAGTCGAGCTCTTCCAGCGTGATCGACGGGCGCCCGCGGAGCGGCACCGTCAGCCCCTCCTCGAGGAGGCGCTGCAGCGCGAGCGGCGTGGTCCCAGGTTTTAGGCGCGCGCGGAGGCTCACGGCGTCGGGCTCGCGCAGCGGCGTAACGGAGACCCCGAGCACGACGCTGTTGGGCACGAGCACGTGGTCCTCGCCGGTGGCGAATGTCGTGTAGAGGAGCCCGAGCGTGATCGCCGTGCCCTCGATGCGCCCGGCGAGCGGGCCGCCCTGCAGGCGCACCCGGTCACCGACGCGGAACGGGCGTGCGCTCAGCAGCACCGTGCCGGCGATCAGGTTGCCGAGCGTCTGCTGCGCTGCGAGGCCGAAAACGACGGCGGTGAAGGAGGCGCCGATTGCCAGATCGGCCGTGTCGACGCCGGCGATGCGCAGGGCGACGACCACGGCTGCGAGCAGCGTGAAGAGGCGCACGAGGAAGCCGACCGTCCCGGCGGTCGCGGGGTCGAGACGGTGTTCGAGCAGCGGTCCGAGGATGCGACCCAAATCGCGCGCCACCGCCCAGCCGAGGATCACCAGCGCGAGCACGGTCACGACTTGCGCCGTCGTGCCGGCCGTCGAGGCGGTGAAGCACGAGCCGCTTCGCGGGCATGGATGCAGGTGGTGCGAGTGGATCCCCAGAAGCGCGCCGCGCTGGTCGTACACAACGACCACGCCGGCGAACAGCGCCGCGAGGACGAGCGTCTCGGCGCGCGCGCGATGGATCGCAGCGCGCGAGCGCTCGATCGGCTTGATCTCCTGCCAACGCTCGAAGTCCCGCCAACGCTCGAGGCGCCCCTCGGCAGCCGGCGCTTCGTCCTGCGCTTCGGCGGGTGCCTTTGGCTGCTCTGGTTCGGGGCTCATCGAATGCTCGCTGGAGAGGTGCTACCGCGGTCCGCTGCCGAACGCTTGCCTGGCGACGATAGCGCCGGCGGCGGCGCGAGCGCCGGCCGCGAGCCACGCCACCGCGTTATGAACCACCAAACCTTAACCCTCAACTTGAGCTTGACCAAGACCCACGAATCGCCCGCCAGGGCTGGCGAGGAGCCGCTCAGCCGCCGAGCGCGAAGACCGCGAGGCAGATCGTCCCGGCGGCGATGCAGTAGACGCCAAACGGGCCGAGGCGATTCGTCGTGAAATAGCGCAGCAGGAAGCGCACAGCGAAGACCGTTGTCACCGCCGCGCAGAGCGCCGCGACGAGCGCAGGGCCGCGTACGCCGTCGCCTTGATGACCGAGCAGCTCGGGCAGCTTCGCCAGCGCCGCCACACCGATGATCGGCGTCGCGAGGAGAAAGGAAAACCGCACGGCGTCCTCGTTGGAAAGGCCAAACAGCAAGCCGCCACCCATCGAGAAGCCCGAGCGCGAGATGCCCGGGATCAGCGCCGCGGCCTGCGAGATCCCAACGGCGCAGGCGCGCGGGAAGGAGAGCCGCGCGATCCGCGCGTCGGAGTCGCCCTCGCCGTCGCCGGGCGTCGGCGGACGCGCGCGCAGGCGCTCGAACGCCAGTAGCGCGATGCCGTTGACGATCAGGAACGCCGCGGCCGACACCGCCGAGGCGAAGAGCTTCTGCAGCGGGCCCTGCAGCGCGAGGCCGAGCAGAGCGGCGGGAATCGTGGCTGCCACCAGCAGCCAGCCGAGCCGCGCGTAGCTGTCGTCGGCACGAATCTCGCGCGCGACGATCGAGCGCCCGAGCCCGCCGAGGATCGCGAGCCAATCCTTGTAGAAGTAGACGAGCAGCACGATCGCGGTCGCCAGATGGACAGCGACGAGGAAGCTGATGAAGTACTTGTCGTTCTGGTGGATGTTCCAACCGAGCAGCCGCGGCAGGACCACGCTGTGGCCGAGGCTCGAGATCGGGAACGGCTCGGCGACCCCCTGCACGATGCCGAGAATCACCGCTTGGAGGTAGGAGATCGGCCCGTGCACGAGGCCGCAGACTAGCCGAGGAAGCTCAGCACGCGCTGGGCGTGCTCGTGGCCAAGCACGCCGATCGCGCCGGGGGCGAGCGCGAAGAGGGCTCCCTGCGCCGGCTCGAGGCCGAGCCAGCGTGCGCAGAGCACGCGCAGGAAGTGGCCGTGGGAGAAGATCAGAACGTCGTCGTCCCCGGCGGGCACGCTCGCCAGCACGCTGTCGGCGCGGGCGCCAACCGCGGCGGCGTCCTCACCGCCCGGACAGCCGTCGCGCCAGAGGTTCCATCCCGGCTGGCGCTCCTGGATCTGCGCCGTCGTCAGGCCGTCGTATTCGCCGTAATTCCACTCGACGAGCTCCGCATTCTTTCGCGCCCGCTCGGCGAAACCGGCGATCTCGCAGGTCTCCACAGCGCGGGCCAGCGGGCTGCACCAGACCGCGGCAAAGGACCACGCCGCAAGCCGCGGCCGGAGCTTGGCTGCGTTCGCGCGTCCGGCCTCGTCCAGCGGGATGTCGGTGAGCCCGGTGTGCTGCCCGGACACCGTCCAGGCGGTGTCGGCGTGGCGGACAACGACGAGCTCGCTCACGGCCCCCCGATGTCGGCGAGCGCGTCGGCGTCGGCGATCACCGTCAAGCGCTCGCGCGCCAGCAGGCTCGCCGGAACCAGCGGCGTCGGCTCGCCGAGCGCGCCGGCGATCGCCGCCGCCTTCCCCGCGCCGCTCGCCATCAGCACGCACGCACGCGCCGCGCGCAACACCTCGAGCGAGAGCGACACCCGGTCGGGCGGCGGTTTCGGCGAGTCGTGCACGGCGATCGCCGCGGCACCGCGCACCGCGAGTTCCGGGTGCGAAGGAAAGAGCGACGCCGTGTGCCCGTCCTCACCGATCCCGAGCAGGATAAGGTCGAACACCGGCACCCCGTCGGCGTCGAGTGGCAGGCGCTCGCGCAGTGCAACGTCGTAAGCACTGGCAGCAACCTCCGCACCCAGTTCACCCTCGATCCGGTGGACGACCGCCCCCGGCGTGTGGTCGAGCAACGTCTCCGCAACCATCCGGTAGTTGGACTCCGGATCCTCGGGCCCGACGCAGCGCTCATCGCCGAACCAGAGCTCGACGCCTTCCCAGCTCGGCAGCGAGATCAGCGCATAGGTCCGCTCCGGCGTCTTGCCGCCGTCGAGTGCCACGTGCGCGGCGCCGCGTGCGGCGAGCGCCGCCGCGACCGTTGCCGTGAAGAGTCCGGCGGCGGCCACAGAGACCGCCTCGTAATCGACGCTCCGGACCACGGTCGGCGAGCTCATTCGAGTAGCCCGCTCGCGCAGCGGAGCGCCTGCGCGTAGATCGGGTTGCCGATCAGTGACTGGCGGATGCCCTCGCCGAGGATGCCGCTCTCGCCCCGCGAGGCGCCGAGCAGCCGCCAGGTCCGCTCGACCCCGGCGCCATCACGCTCGGTCGCCTGCAGGCCGCCGGGTCCGCGGTCGAGCGACAGCGAGCTGCCATCGCGCAGCGTCAACGTCAACCCCGAGAGCCCGGGGACGTTCTGGCCGACGGAGTCGAGCGTCACGCTGACCTCGCCCATCTGACCGTCGGCGTGGCCTTTTCCGTCGCGGTGCAGCGGCTGGGCCGGCCAGCCCAGGCGCGAGCCGAACCAGCCGCAGATCAAGAGCGCCGCGGCGCCCGAGGCGAAGTGGTGGCGCACGGCGATGCTCGAGATCGCCGCCAGTTGATGGCGGCGGGCGGGCGGGTCAAAGCTCGTCGCGATGCGCTCACGCCACGGCGTCGTGCGCAGCCAGGCAAGGTCGACGACCTCGCGCGACTCGAGCAGGCGCGCGGCGCGCCGCAGCGCCTCAGCGACCTCGGGATCCTCGACCGAGTCGAGCAGCACCGACTGTGAAACCCCGCGCAGCGAGTCGACCGCCTCCCAGTGGCCGTGGGGCGCCCAGACGAGCGTCGGGATGTCGGTGACGACGAGCGGATCGACGATCGAGTCGAGATAGGGCAGATGCCCGGGCCCGAGGTCGATCACGATCGTCTCGAAGGTCAGGGCCGTCTCGCCCTCGCCGGGCGTCGAGTCGGCGGCGACCGTGGCGACGGCGTCGAGCGTCGTGCGCCCCTCGCTCACGGCGCAGACGATCGTGCGCGAGGCGTGGTTGCGTCCGACGCGCCGCAGCCGGTTGGCGATCTCGCCGCTCCACTGGCGATCGACGATGATCACGAGGTTGAGCACGCGCGCCGGCACGTAGGCCGCGCTCTCCGCGTGGCGCTCCGCCAGCAGATTGCGCAGTGCCTCCTCGATCTCCGATGGCGTCGTGTTCTGAGCGGTCCAGACGGTGTCGTTGACGGCGGGCATCGGCGAGGCTTCAGATCGCGCGCCAGTGATGCCCGGCCCACAGCAGCTCGTTCGCCTCGCTCGGTCCCTGGGCGCCGCTCGGGTAGTGGGCCAGCGGCTCCTTGCTCGCCGCCCAGCCGGCGAGGATCGGATCGCAGATCCGCCACTGCGCCTCGACCTCGTCGTTGCGGGTAAAGAGCGTCGCCTCGCCGCGCATGGCATCGAGCAGCAGTCGCTCATAGGCCTCGGGTGACTGTGACAGGAAGGCCGTGTTGTAGAGGAACTCCATGTTGACCGGGCGGATCCGCATGCGCGTTCCCGGAACCTTGGCGCCGAGCGACAGCGACACGCCTTCGTTGGGCTGGATCGTCAGCACGAGCTGGTTCGGGCGCACGCCGGCCGCGCCGTCGCGCTCGAAGGCGAGGTGGGGGACCGGGCGCAGGGTCACTGCGATCTCCGTCACCTTGCGCGCCAGGCGCTTGCCGGTGCGCAGGTAGAAGGGGACGCCCGCCCAGCGCCAGTTGTCGACGATCAGCCGCAACGCGACGTAGGTCTCGGTGCGCGAGGACTTCGGCACGCCGGCCTCCGCGAGGTAGCCGACCACAGGCTCGCCGCCGCTGACCCCCGCGGTGTACTGGGCCCGCACGCTCATCTCTGTCACCTCGTCGATATCCGGCGCGCGAATCGCGTGCAGCACCTTGGCCTTCTCGTCGCGGACGTCGTCGGCGGCGAAGGTCACCGGCGGCTCCATGCACAGGAGCGTCAGCAGCTGGAGCATGTGGTTCTGGACGAGGTCGCGCAGCGCTCCGGCGTTGTCGTAGTAGCCGGCGCGGCTGCCAATGCCGAGGTCCTCGGCGGCGGTGATCTGCACGTTCTCGATGAAGTTGCGATTCCAGAGCGGCTCGAACATGCCGTTGGCGAAGCGAAACGCGAGCATGTTCTGCACCGTCTCCTTGCCGAGGTAGTGGTCGATGCGGAAGATCTGCTCCTCGCTGAAGACCGCGAGGACCTTGCGGTTGAGGTCCTGGGCCTCGGCGAGCGAGGTGCCGAAAGGCTTCTCGATGATGCAGCGCACCGCGACGTCGCCGTCGGCCTCGGCGAGCCCGGCGCTACCGAGCGCCTCGACGATCACGGGGAAGAACTCGGGCGCGGTCGAGAGATAGAAGGCGCGCGCCATCGGCTCGCCGGCGGCCCTGTCGAGCTCTGCGAGCGCGTCGGCCAGCTGGCTGTAGGCCGCGGTGTCGGCGAAGGCGATCGGCACGTAGCGCACGCCGGTCAGGAGGCCGTCGAGCACCCCCGCGTCGGGCGGCGTTCGCGAGAACGCGCGAATCGCCTCGGCCGCCTCGTCGCGGTATTCAGCGTCGCTCAGCTCGCCGCGCGAGACACCGACCAGGTTGAAGCGTTCCGGCAGCGCGCCCTCGTGGGCGAGGTTGTAGATGGCTGGGAGCAGCTTGCGCTTGGCCAGGTCCCCGGTCGCGCCGAAGATGACGAGGTTCGTCGGGCGCACGGGGAGCCGCTCGAGACCCTCCGCGAGTGGATTGTCGAGTTCGACTTCGATGGGCGGCGCTGCCACTACGTGCCGGCCTTCTTCACGGCGTGGCCGCCGAACTGGTTGCGCAGCGCGGCGAGCACCCGAGCCGAGTAGTCGCCGTCCTGGCGTGAATAGAAGCGGCTGAAGAGGGCGGCGCTGAGGGCCGGCGCCGGCACGTCGTGATCGATCGCGTCAACCAGTGTCCAGCGGCCCTCGCCGGAGTCCTCGACCCAGCCCTCGAGCCCGGCGAGGTCGTTGCCGTCGGCATCGAACGCCCGCGCGGCGAGCTCGCACAGCCACGAGCGCACGACCGAGGCCTGATTCCAAAGGTGCGCGATCTGCGCGTTGTTGAGGTCGTACTCGGCGGAGTGAAACAGCTCGAACCCCTCCGCGTAGGCCTGCATGATCCCGTACTCCACGGCGTTGTGGACCATCTTCACGTAGTGGCCGGCGCCGCTCGGGCCGAAGTGGTGCCAGCCGCGCGGGCCGATCGAGTGGATGCTGTCCGGGCTCGTGACCGGCGCGAGCACGTCGAGGATCGGGGCGAGCCGCTTGACGGCCTTGTTCGGGCCGCCGACCATCATGCAGTAGCCGAGCTCGAGCCCCCACACGCCGCCGCTGGTGCCGACGTCGACGTAGTGGATCTTCTTCTTGCGCAGCGCCGCCGAGCGGATCTTGTCGTCGGTCCAGCGCGAGTTGCCGCCATCGACGATCGCGTCGTCCGCATCCAAGAGCTTGGCGAGCGCATCGACGGTTGACTGGGTCGGATCGCCGGCCGGGACCATGATCCAGACGATGCGCGGCGGCTCCAGTTGCTTGACGAGGTCCTTCAGCGTGCCGGCGCCGCTGGCGCCGTTCTTCTCCGCCCGCGCGACGGCCTTGGGATCGAAGTCGAAGGCCACCACCTCATGCTCTGAGTCGCGGCGGATCCGCTGCACCATGTTGCCGCCCATCTTGCCCAGCCCGACGAAGCCGATTTGCATCAGAGCATCTCCTTGATTTCGTTATGCAACTTGCGCAGCGCGTTCGCCGGGTCGCCATGCAGGCGAACGATCTCGGCCGGCAGCTTGTGCGAGCGCAACGTCTCGAGGTCGCCGAGTGCCTGGGCATCCTTGAGCGTGAGGAACGAGTAGGCGGCGCCCGGGATCGCGACGTCGGCGCCGCTGTCGTCGATCAGCGAGAGGAAGCGCCCGATCGGCGGGCCGCCCTTGTGCAGCTGGCCGGTTGAGTGCAGGAAGCGCGGCCCGTAGCCGAACGTGGTGGCCAGCTTGGTCCGCTCCATCAGCGTCGTGCGCAGCTCGGCGACGGCCTCGTCGAACTCGACCGACGGCGTGACGTAGCCCATCAGCGCGATGTAGTCGCCGGCCTTGCCGCCGCTCAAGAGCGCGGCGAGCGCGGCGCGATCGGCCTCGGGCAGCGGCGGCAGCGGGCCGGCCGCGAGCACCCGCTTCGTCGCCTCCTTGGCCTCGGCGACGTTCGGCTGGTCGAAGGGATTGATCTCGAGCACCCAGCCGGCGACCGCCGTCGCGAACTCCCAGGTGAAGAACAGCCGCCCGAGATCCTCACTGCCGGCGACCGTGAGCGTGAGCGTCGGATGCCCGGCGTCGGCGAGCGCGGCAACGTGCGCGTCGGTGTCGGCGTCGGGGCGCTCGTCATCGCGCAGCTGGATGAACACGCGATCCGAGCCGTAGGCCTCGGGCCCCAGCAGCGGTTCGCCGGCGACCGGGAGGATCCCCCGGCCCTGCTTGCCGGTGCTCTCGGCGATCAGCTGCTCGACCCACAGGCCGAAGCTCGGGACCGGCTCGCCGACGACGAAGGTCAGCTTGTTCTTGCCGTGGCGCGCGAGCTCGCCGATTGCCAGGCCGAGCCAGAGTCCGGGGTTGGCGGTGGTCGAGCCGAAGTGCGCGCAGGCCTGCTCGGCGATCTCGGCGCGCTCGAGTAGCGCGTGCACCGGGGCATCGATCAGCGCCGCCGGCACGAGCCCGAACAGCGAGAGCGCCGAGTAGCGCCCACCGATGTTCGGGTCATTCTCAAAGCAGGCTCGGAAGTCGCGCTTCTTTGCCAAATCGACGATCGCGCTCCCGGGGTCCGTGATCGCGATGAAATGCCCGCCGTCGCCGACGAGCGAATGGAAGTGCTCGAAAAGCGAGAGCGTCTCGATCGTGCCGCCGGATTTCGTCGAGACGACGAACAGCGTCTTTTGCAGATCGACCTCGTTCTGGACCTCGAGGATCGTGTCGGGGTCCGTCGAGTCGAGCACGTGCAGCGCGAGCGCTTCCGCCGGCGCGCCAAAGGTCTGCCAGAGCACCTCGGGAGCGAGGCTCGAGCCGCCCATGCCGAGCAGCACGGCATCGGTGAAGCCCTCGGCGGCGACGCCGCGCGCGAACGCCACGAGCTCGTCGGCCCGTTCGAGCATCGTCTCAGAGATCGTCAGCCAGCCCAGCCTGTCGGCGATCTCGGGGACGCCGGGTCCGCCCCACAGCGACTCGTCCTTGGCCCAGACGCGGCGCGCGACATCCTCGCTGACCGCCTTGTGCACGCGCTCGGCGATCGCGCTCGCCAGCTCGTCGGGGAGCGAGGCGGCGATCGCGTCGGGGCGGCCTGTGAGCACCGCCTGGCGCACGCTGTCGATGCCCGCCAGGAGCTTGTTCATCGGCGTGACGAACGCGGCGATGCCCTCTTCGAGCAGCGTGTTGGTCACGTCGGTCATGTCGATCCCCGCGCGTTCGAGCGCCGCGAGCTCAGGGGTCGGATCGAGCTCGGCGCTGCCGGGCTCGATGTGGCCGCGCTCGGCGACGGCGAGCAGGGTCTTCATCGGCATCGTGTTCACGGTGTCGGGCGCGACCAGATGGTCGACGTACATCGTCTCGCTGTAGGCCGGGTTCTTCGTTCCCGTCGAGGCCCACAGCGGGCGCTGGACGAGCGCCCCGGCCTCCGCCAGCGCGGTGAAGCGCGCGGAACCGAAGATCTTCTTGTAACGGGCATAGGCGGCGCGCGCGTTGGCGATCGCCGCGGTCCCGGCGAGCTCGGTGTGGCCCAGCGCGGCGAGCCGCTTGTCGACCTCGGTGTCGACGCGCGAGACGAAGAAGCTGGCGACCGAGTGGATGTCGAGCGAAAGGCCCTCGGCGTGGCGGCGCTCGAGCCCGCGGATGAAGGCCTCGGCGATCTCCGTGTACTGCTCGACGGCGAACAGCAGCGTGACGTTGACGTTGATGCCCTCGTAGATCGCCTGCTCGATCGCCGGCACGCCGGCTTCGGTGCCGGGGATCTTGATCATCACGTTCGGGCGGTCCAGGCGCGCCCAGTAATCGCGCGCCGCCGTGAGCGTGCGCTCGGTGTCGTGTGCCAGGTTGGGTGCGACCTCGAAGGAGACGAAGCCATCCCCCTCTGCGTCGTGGACCGGGCGCAGGATGTCGGCGGCATCCTGGACGTCGGCGATAGCGATCCGCTCGTACAGCGTCACCGCGTCGAGCCCCTCCTTGGCGCCCTCGTGCAGCAGCTCGTCGTAGTCGTTCGAGCCGAGGATCGCCTGTTCGAAGATCGCCGGATTGGAGGTGACGCCGCGCAGCGAGTATTCGTCGCGCAGCCGCGCCAGCTCACCGCTCGAGATCAGGCTGCGGCGAATCTGGTCCAACCACGGTGCGGTTCCCGCGGCGGCGAGCGCGGCGAGGTTTGCATTCTCTGTGTGCGGCATGCTGGCCATCGCTCCGTACCTCTCAGTTTCCTCGTCAGGTTGCAAGCAGTTCTTGTGCGCGTTCGACGATCGCCTCGCTGGTGATGCCGAAATGGCGATAGACATCGCTGGCCGGTGCGGAGGCGCCGAAGCTGTGCATGCCGATGAACGCGCCGCGCTCGCCGACGATGCCGTCCCAGCCGAGCTGGCTCGCCGCCTCGACCGCGATCCGCGGCGTGCCGGGCGGGCCGAGCACCGCCTCACGCTCATCCGCTCCGAGCGCGAGGAAGCGATCGAGGCAGGGCATGCTCACCACGCGCACCGCGACGCCGTCGGCGCGCAGCAGCTCAGCGGCCTCGACGCACAAAGAGACCTCCGAGCCGGTGCCGACGAGGACCAGCGCTGGTGGACCTTCGCTGTCGCTCAGCACGTAGCCACCGCGCTCGATCGCGTCGTCGGGAATTGCGTCCGGGTCGATGATCGGGATCGACTGGCGCGACAGCGCGAAGACCGTCGGCGTCACCGTCGCGCTGAGCGCAAAGCGCCAGGCGAGTGCCGTCTCGTTCGCGTCGGCCGGACGGACGACGTTGATGTTGGGCGTCGCCCGCAGCGTCGCGAGCTGCTCGATCGGCTGGTGCGTCGGGCCGTCCTCGCCGACCCCGATCGAGTCGTGCGTGTAAACGAAGATCGACGGCAGCTTGGATAGCGCGGCGAGACGCACAGCGCCCTTCATGTAGTCCGAGAAGATCAGGAAGGTCGAGCCGAAGGCCCGCCAGCCGCTCAGCACGAGGCCGTTGACGATCGCGCCCATCGCGTGCTCGCGAATGCCGAAGTGCAGGTTGCGCCCGCCGTAGGAGCCGCGCTCGATGCTGCCCCCGTCGTCGATCAGCGTCAGTGTCGAGGGCGCGAGGTCGGCGGAGCCGCCGACGAGCGCCGGGACGTAGCCGGCCGCGACCTGCAGGACCTCCTGCGAAGCCTTGCGCGTCGCGATCTTCTCGCCCGGCTCGAAGCGCTTGAGCAGGCCTTTCGGGAGCTCCGGCAAGCGCCGGGCGAAGATGTCCTCGAGCTCTGCGGACTCCTTCGGGTAAGCCTCGGCAAATGCGGCGCGGCGCTCCTCCCACTCGCGCTCCGCAGCCTCGCCGGCGGGGATCGTCGCGCGACAGTGCTCGAGCGCCGCCTCGGGGACGATGAACGGCGGCTCGGTCGGCCAGCCGTAGCCCTCCTTGGTCAGGCGGATCTCCTCTTCGCCGAGCGGCGAGCCGTGCGCGCTCGCGCTGTCCTGCTTGTTCGGCGCGCCCTGTGCGATGTGCGTGCGGCAGATGATCAGCGACGGCTGGTCGGGTACCGCCATCGCCGCGCGCGCGGCGGCCTCGATGCGGTCGGGGACGACGATCTCGCCGAGGTGCTGCACGTGCCAGCCGTAGGCCTCATAGCGGGCGCCGACGTCGTCGCTGAAGGCCAGCGCGGTGTTGCCCTCGATCGAGATGTGGTTGTCGTCATAGAAGGCGATCAGACGCCCAAGTCCGAGGTGCCCGGCGATCGAGGAGGCCTCCGAGGAGATGCCCTCCTCGAGATCTCCGTCAGAAGCGATCGTGAAGGTGTGGTGGTCGATCAGCTCGTGCCCGGGCCGGTTGTAGCGCGCGGCGAGCATCCGCTCGGCGAGCGCCAGGCCGACGCAGTTGGAGATCCCCTGGCCGAGTGGGCCGGTTGTCGCCTCGATGCCCGCGGCATGGCCGTACTCGGGGTGGCCGGCGCACGGCGAGCCGAGCTGGCGGAAGCGCTTGATGTCGTCGAGCTCGAGGCCATAGCCGCAGAGATAGAGCATCGAGTAGAGCAGCATCGACGCGTGCCCGCAGGAGAGCACGAAGCGGTCGCGGTTCGGCCACTCGGCGTTGGCCGGGTTGTGGCGCATGACCCGCGTGTAGAGCGTGTAGGCGACCGGCGCGAGTGCCATCGGCGTGCCGGGGTGGCCGGAGTTGGCTTGCTGAACGGCGTCCATCGAGAGCGTGCGAATCGTGTTGATGCACAGCTCGTCGAGCGTGGCGTCGGCCACGGTCGTGGTCATTTGGCAACTCCCCGGTCGTGATGAACTCCGAGCTCGCTGCGGGCGAGCAGCGCGGCGCCCCGGACGCCCGCCTCCGGGCCCGAGCGGGCCAGTCGGATCTCTGTTTGAGTGCCGACGCCAGTGAGGATGTACTCTCGTGCCGCCTCCTGCGCCGGGATCAGCAGCAGGTCGCCGGCGGCCGAGACGCCGCCACCGATTACCACGACATTGGGGTCGAACGTGTTGATCACGTTGGCCACGCCAATCCCGACGCGGCGCGCGAGCGTGTGCAACGCGGCGCGTGCCGTCGCGTCACCTGCGTTTGCCGCGCGGACGACGTCCGTGCCGGTCACGACGCCGCGCTCAGCCAGCGCTTGGCCGAGTGCCGAGTCCGGGTTCGCTTTCGCCGCGTCGAGCGCGAGACGGTCGAGCTCGCTGCCGGCGGCGAGCGCCTCGAGCGAGCCGGCCTTGGGGAAGGTCTTCTCAGCCGTCGGGACGTCGTGGGCGATCCCGATCAGCGTGTGGCCGAGCTCTCCTGCCGCGCCGGTGGCGCCACGGTAGGGCCGGCCGCCGATGACGATCCCGCCGCCGACGCCGGTGCCGATCGTGAGCATCACGAGATGCTCGACGTTCAGCCTGCCTTGCTCGTCATGGGCTTCGGCGAGGGCCGCCACGGTCGCGTCGTTGTCGACGAACACCGGCACGCTCAGCTCGCGCTCGAGCACTTGGCGCAGCGGCACGTCGCGCAGCGGGATGTTGACGCTCGAGCGCACCCGGCCGGTCGCAAACTCGACCACCGAGGGAATGCCGATGCCGACGGCAGCGATCTGCTCCCCCGCGGCGAGCTCGCGGATGTCGGAAACGAACTGGGCGACGAGGTGCTCGGTGCTCGAGAGATCGGTCGGGCGGAGCTGCGGTGCGCCGACGCGACCGTCGCGCATCGCCGCGACCGATACCTTCGTGCCACCGACGTCAACGCCGATGATCAGTCCGTCGCTCCCGTTTGGCTGAGACACGCTATGCCGGCTGGCCGAGCCGCGGGCTCGGCCGCCCGTCGGTTCGTCGCTTTGGCTGGATCTCATAGGCGGGGCGTAGGAGTGCATCGCACTCTTCGCAAGCTATCAGGAGCCAACGGCGAGGCCTTACGCCGCCATACGGCGTGGCGTCAGGACGCAAAACTGCGAGCTCGCGTCCGCCGCGCTCGGTTCAGCTTGGCGCTTGCGCGCCGCCGCTGTCGGTGGCGCCGCTCGAACCGGAGGACCCGCTCGAGCCCGAGGCGCCGGTCACCCCCGACGGGCCCGTGATGCCCGACGGGCCTGTGGTGCCCGGCGGATACCAGTTGGTCGCGACCATCTTCTTGCCGCGCTGCTCGGTGTAGCCGACATCCACGGTCTCAGTGATGCCGAGTGCCTCTGCGGTGGCCGAGGTCAGGTCGAAGGTCGCGCCGTTGGAGTATGGCCCGCGGTCGATTACGGGGACCGTGATCGAGTGTCCTTCGTAGAACACCGTCACCGGCGTGCCACACGGCAGCTTGCGATTGGCGAGGCCGAGGATGTGCTTGGTCAGCTTTTCGCCGCAGGCGGTGTGATTGCCGTACAAGCCGGGTCCGTACCAGGTTGCGAGAACCGACTTGACGACGACGAGCGACGTCTCCGGTGTGCTCACCGAGACAATCGACGACGCCAGCGCGCCGGTGACCACGCGCGCCGTGAACTGCCCGACGACGCTCGCACGCCAGCTGATCGCGAACGATCCGTTGGCGGCGACCAGCTTGGTCGCAACGACCTCCCAAACGCCCGCCGCGGACTCCAGCTCGAGTGAAACCGGCTCCCCGGCGTCAGCACTGCTCAGCATTCCCGAGGCGATCGTTTTCTGACCATCGACAACCGTCGTCGGCGCGAAGGTGATCGTGCCCACGGTCGTGCTGATCGTGGTTTGAACGGGGATGCCCACCGTGCCGCTGCCAGCACTGGTGCCGCCCGTGCTCGCCGCCGCGCCACTCGCCATCACCGCGATCAGCAGCCCCGCGCCGAAGCTCGAAGCCAGCCAACGGATCGCTATGTGGGTGCGGGCCATCGCGTCATCCCTCAGCCGTTGCCTACGGGGTGAGCTGTCGGGCTCGCGCTGTTTGCGCTACCACCCCGAACTCGGTGGATTCGCCCCCGCGGAGAGGATCTCCGCATTGGTTCCCCCGATCGCCCCGTGCTGGCACGGCGCGATTCGGCGTGGCGGCGCCAGTATATGGGACGCGTTGAGTTCGTGTAAAGGCGTCCCGGCGCCCGGTTTAGCCACACCCTGGCCCCGTCTGATCCGGCCGATCAAATGTTCGCCTTAGGTGAAACTTTGAAACCTCTCGGCACGTTGTACGTACTGAGTAGAGAAGAATCCCGACGAAGGACGCGGTAAGCGGGCCGAGAATGCCGATAAGGAGTACCAGCCCACGCGCAGAACCTCAAAAACACCGGTTTAGGCACCAATCCACGTTGACTACACAAAGTGAAGCGGGTAGAATTCATAGCGTACGTTTGAGCGCTGAGACGCGGCCGAGGACCGCGCCCGAAGAGCTCAAACGGCCCTCCCTCAGACCATCGCAGTCGAGCCGGCCCCGAGCGGCCGGCGTTCGTCTGCGCGACGGAAACGGAACAACATGTCAGTAGCGGAATTTCAAGAACTTGAAGAGGTCAAGGGCCTCGTCACAAAGGGCCAGCAAGTCGGCGTGCTCACCTACGCCGAAATCCAGGGCGCCGTGTCGGAACTCGACATGGATGAGTCGGACATGGAGGAGCTGCACGGCTTCCTAGAGAAGTCCGAGATCGAGCTGGTCGAGGACATCGATCCCGCGACCGCCGCCGGCTCCGAGGTCGAACGCGCCCCCGACAAGCGCGGCCGGCGCAAGGCAAAGACAGCGCTCGACCTCAAGCCGGACATGACGACCGACTCATTGCAGCTGTTCCTTAAGGACATCGGCAAGGTTCGCCTGCTGACCGCGCAGGAGGAGGTCGACCTAGCCAAGCGCATCGAGCGCGGCGACCTCGACGCGAAGCAGAAGATGGTCGAATCGAACCTCCGTCTTGTCGTCTCGATCGCCAAGAACTACCGCAACCAGGGCCTTCCGTTCCTCGACCTGATCCAGGAGGGGACGCTCGGGCTCGTCCGCGCAGCCGAGAAGTTCGACTACCGCAAGGGCTTCAAGTTCTCGACCTACGCGAC
>PKYB01000060.1 GCA_003133565.1 Solirubrobacterales bacterium | reverse complement strand
TCAAATCCTGCCGGGCGCGCTGAAGGATCACACTGAGTCTCGAACGAGCAGCTCCGCCCAGTCCTGCGACGCCGCGGCTCAGCCGTCACCAACTCCCCGCGCGACACGCAAGCCTCACGGTCAAAGCGCCAGGGAATTCTCAGCGTCACCGGAGCTGGTCTTTACTCGTCGGCGATTAGCTGTCGGGGCATATCCATAAAGGAGATGAGCCAATGAGACCCATGAAAGCGACGATGGCCGTACTCGCGACGACCGGGTTGCTCGCCGGCGGCGGAGTGGCGATTGCCAACGCTGCTACGACGGGCTCGCCAAGCACGAGTAGCTCCGCGAGTTCGGGCGCCACCAGCACCACGACACCGCCAAGTGGGGCACACACGGGCGACCACTGTCCGGGCATGTAGCACCGTCTTCGCCGGTCACGTCGGCATCCCAGCGATGTCGGCGTAGCCGGCGGGAACGGCTCCGAAGTAACACTCCCCACCCCACGTCGGCGGCTCGAAACCGGGCCCACGCGTCGCCTAACCATTTACTGGCGTTCGATGAGCTCTTTGAAGTTGTGGAGGGCTTCTTGGAGGCTCTTGGCATNNGCTGCAGCTTGTCCGGCTGGTATTCGAGAACCGTCTCGGTGATCGGCATGGACAGACCTGCGGACTTCACCTTGAAGGCAACCTTGCCCCCTTCCTCGGGAAAGGGAGCGGCGATGTCGACCTTGGTCATGCCCGGATACCAGTCCGGCCAGCGACTGGCATCGCTCAAGAGCGCCATAGTCGCCTGCGGCGAGGCCTTGATCTGGACATTGCGTTGCACGATCGCCATCGAGTCTCTCCTCTCTCTCTTTGTCGTTATGCCTTACGCCGAAGACTCGCCCCCGCCTGAGATCGTCCACGATGCCGGCCTCCTGAGTCGTTCAGGTCGATTGTTGTGACCCAAAGCTAATCGACACCGCCGGTTCACCGGTGTCGCACGCTACGCTTGGCTCATGCTCGTCGAGATCTGGTCTGACATCGCCTGTCCGTGGTGCTACGTCGGCAAACGGCGTTTCGAGAAGGCGCTAGCCGCGTTTGAGCACCGTGATGAAGTACAGGTTGTCTGGCGCAGCTTCGAACTCGACCCGACTGCACCCGCGGAGGTAGTCGGTGACCGCGCCGCACGCATCGCGGAGAAGTACGGCATGGCCGTCGAGCAGGCGCGCGCGATGGAGCAGCGCATGATTGAAACCGCCGCCGCGGAGGGCCTTGACTTCCGCTTCGATATCGCGCGGTCCGGCTCGACGTTTGATGGCCACCGAGTCGTCCACCTCGCCCACGAGCACGGACTGCAGGACACGATGAAAGAACGGTTGCTGCGCGCGTGCTTCACCGAGGGCGCACTCGTCAGCGACCACGAGACACTCGTGCGACTGGCTGCCGAGGTGGGGCTCGACGAAAACGAAACCCGCGAGGCGCTTGCTGGTGATCGATACGCCGCGGAGGTCCGACACGACGAACGATCCGCCGAGCAGATCGGCATTCGCTCCGTTCCCACGTTCGTCATTGATCGCGCAATCGGTGTATCCGGCGCTCAGGCGCCGCCCGAGCTGCTGGAGCTTCTACGCCAGGGATGGAATGCTGGTGTGGGCGAGCTGCTGGTCACAGCTGGCGAGACCCGCGGCGCCGACGGCCGCTAACGCCGTCGACACTCCCGGGAGCGCTCTCGTTGCCGCTCCCAGATCACCTAGGCGAGGTGGATAGTTTGGTCTGGCACCCCGTCGATCGTGTGCTCAACCGCCTGAACGCNNCCGACCGCCTCGACGCTCGCCTCGCCGCGAGCGAGCCGGGCCTTCGCGGCGTGCCAGAGGGGAAACGCCTGCGCTCGCAGTTCGCGCTCTGCTGGTTCGGTTCGCCTACTCGGGTTCGTGAGGCGAGCGCGGAGGCGACCGAACAGCGTGGCAACGGCTAAGGCGTGGACGCTTTCGTGCTCGCGATCGCCAGCGTTTGCGCGCCGCTGTGCGGCGGCGTCCCGGTGTAGCTCGGAAAGGTGCTGCCGCGCGAGAGTCTGGATGAGTCTGGTCTGCATCGGTTCACTCGGTATGACTTGCGCCAACCCGACGCGCATGCGGCATGCGCAAACCGTCAGGTCAGCGACCTGTTTCGTATGCCCCACCCTCCATGAGGGTCTTTGCCTCGGCGCGGAAGTGCTGCGTCGTGAACGCGGTGGCACGTCCTCGCTGCCCTTGCGTGCGGCGTGATGTCGGAGACGCCGCTTCACATAACTATCAAGGCCCGGGCGGCGCAGCAACACCACTCGCGAGAAAATCACATCTCAAAGCGAGGTAAATCGAATCTCGAAGCCTGGGCCAGAACTTGAGCGCGTGCGACGGTCGCTGGGCCTACGCTGTGCCCGGCTCCTCACGACGATGGACGGTCGGGAGGGTTTTGATGTCTGCGATCAGGGCGTCCCAGTCGATGCCGGCCGGCGAAGTGCCGCTCCGGCTCAGCATTTCTGTCGTGACGACGACGTGCGCCTCCTGGAGGTAGGCGAGCGCGAATGCCTCGTCCATCACGAGATCCGCTCCCCAGGTGATGACCGTCTCGCTCGCGCTGTCATAGCTCAGCGCTGGGACGCCGTGACCTCCCCAGCTGCCCGGTGCTGCGTTGCCTTGCAGCGTCGAGTCCGTGACGCTCCATTCGGTCTGTCCCTGTGCGGTCAGCGGCAGCGCGAGCCCGTACTGCAGCGCGACGAACTCCCAGATCGCGCGGCGGCGCTCGTCGATGCTGGTGGGATTGACGGCGACGGTCGTCGCGATCGTGTGGATCGAGTCATCAGCGGAGCAGCGCAGGCCGGTGTGCTGCCAGTAGGTCATTGCCTGACCCTCGTTGGTGCCCTGGTCGGAGTTTGGGTTCGCCGGGTTGTACCCCGTGATCGCCTCGTAGGCAGCGATTGCGTCGGCGTCGCTAAACACCGGCACCGGCGTGGTGGCGTCGAGGTGAAAGGCCTCGATCGAGTGCATCATCATCGCGATCACGCAGTCGCCGAGCGTGTCGTTGGCGAGCATGCCCCAGGCGAAGCTCGCGTCCGAGCGATCGACCGCAGCCGGGACCGAGGGCGGCGTCGAAGTGATGTAGTCGGCCAGCCGCAGCGGTGGGGTGTGCGTGCCGAGGTGCAGTCCGAGTTTTGGGGGAGCCGCGTGAGTCATCATGCCTCCAGTCTCAGATTGTGATCGTGAACGTGTCGCTGCGTGGCGTCACTGTGCCGTCGTTCGCGACCGCGACGAACTCACCATTGATCGCGCCGGCGCCTATCTCAAGCCGGAGGTAGCCCCACTGGTCATCGCACCACGACTCGAGCTTGGTGTCATTGGTCACTGCGAGACCGGCGACGGCGCCTGAGGCCATCTCGTGCAGGTTGTGGTAGCCGCCGTTGCCGATCACGACGTATGGGAGCTGCTGGGCGCCGAGGCTCCGCGTGAAGCGCTGGTAGTTGTGCACGTGCCCAGAGAGCACGAGGTGGGGCTGGCGCTCGGCCGTGGCGAAGGCCTGATCGAGCAGGCGCCCCATACCCGCCGACCCCCCGTGCATGACGTCGCAGGAGTAGGGCGGGTGATGGAGGGTCACGATCAGCGCGGCGTCGCTGGGCGCCGCCTTGAGCTCGCCAGCGAGCCACGCGGCCTGGTTCGGCTCGACGACGCCACCGGCCGGCACGTTCGTGTAAAGCCCGACGATCGTGACGAGTGGGTCGCTGAGCGTCCAGTACACGTTCGGCAGCGTCATCGTGTCGCGGTTCGTCTCCTCGGCCTGCGGGTCGAGGTGCGGCGTCGTCGAGCAGAAGTTCTCGACGAAGGCACTCAGTGAGGGCACGCTGGGGTTATCGGAGTTGTCGCCGTCGTGGTTGCCCGGGATTGCGACGATCGGGCGGTTGTATCGCGCGTAAGGCTCGTATAACTGCGGCCCGTACTGGCTCTCGTCGCCGTTGAAGTAGACGACGTCGCCGACGATGTAGAGCAGGGCCGCCGCTCCGGCGGCTGGAGGGCTGTCGAGATCCGCGACCAACGCAGCAGCGACAGAGTTCTGGGGATCGGGGTCGAGCACGCCGCCGCAGTCACCGATGAAATGAAGGACGCGCGCGCCGTCGGCCGGCGGGATCTCGAGCTCGCTGGTCGCGAGGCGAAACGGCGCACTGCCGGTCGGCGCCGGAAGCGGGCGGAACGCCTGGTTCTCGAGCGGTGCCTGCTCACGCTGCGCCTGCTCGAGTGCGCTCGCCGCAACGATCCCGTAGCGTCGCGCCATTTTGCCCTCCTCCTTTGTCCGTCGTGGCGATCAACTCATTGACGCGAGAGAACGATTGCGCCTGCAGCACCTGATCATGTGATCGACTTGTGATGGAGGCCGAAGTCGATCACAGCAGCGCGAGGCTCTCCAGCGGCCCGAGTAAATCGTCGAAGGCGTCGGCCCGGTGGACGGCGGCGGCGTTTGCCAGGAGCTTGATCGTGGTGCTGGCGTGTGCTACCTGACCGTCCCCGGCGATCAGCGAGACGACCAGGTGCGCGCTCAGCCGCGGGTGGCGAAGGAGGTCGCGGCGAGCGGCACTTGAAACTCGCAGGACGATCGTGGTCGACTTCCCCTTGGCAACCCTGAACTTCGTGCTGGCCAGGGTCTTGCTGTCGAGACGGAGGCTGAGCGTTCCCTTTGCGTTGTGGGCGATCGAGCCCAGCTTGACTCGTAGATCTCCCTGGGCGTCGATCAGTAACTGGTCGCCGGGGGCGAAGACGAGGTGGATCGGCTTTGACGGGGCGAAAGTGGCCAGCGCCGGGCTGGAGATGTTCCCGGCCGCGTCAGTCGCGGTCACCGCCACGATGTACACGCCGCGAGCCAGATCGTCGTAGGTGATCGGAGAGCTGCACGGATGTGGCGATCCGCCATCGAGCGCGCAGGTGAAGGTGACATCGCTCTCCGACGCAGTGAAGGCGATCGTTGCGTTCGACCGCTTGCGCTGCGATAGCGAGACCGAGGTGATGGTCGTGACCGGTGGGCCAGTGTCGGATATCCACGTCGCCGTGGGCGGCGTCGGGTCCTTGTCACCGGCCTGATCGCTCGCGGTCACCGTGAACGTGTGCCGCCCGTCGGGTAGGCCGGTGTAGGTCGTCGGCGAGCTGCATTGCTGAGGCGGCCCACCGTCGAGCGTGCAGGCGAAGGTCGAGCCGGCGATATTGG
>PKYB01000017.1 GCA_003133565.1 Solirubrobacterales bacterium | reverse complement strand
TCGGTCATGATCGTCGCCGGGTTCGAGTTGACGAGGATCACCTCGTAGCCCTCCTCGGCGAGCACGCGGCAGGCCTGCACGCCCGAGTAGTCGAACTCCGCGGCCTGGCCGATCACGATCGGTCCCGACCCGAGGATCAGGATCCGGGAGATGTCATCGCGACGAGGCATCTAGGCTCGCGCGCGGGCCCGCGCGAGCTCTCCGATGAAACGATCGAAGAGGTGCAGTGCGTCGTGCGGGCCGGGTCCCGCTTCGGGGTGGTATTGGACGGTGCTCGCGCCGGCCTCGACGAGGCGTAGCCCCTCGACGGTGCGGTCATAGAGGTTCAGGTGTGTCAGCTCGGCGATGCCGAACTCCGTCTCCCAGCGGACCGGCTCATCGCCCTCGATCGTCCGCTCGCCGCCCGGCCCGAGCACGGCAAAGCCATGGTTCTGGCTCGTGATCTCGATCTGCCCGGTTTCGAGGTCCTTGACGGGATGGTTGACACCGCGGTGGCCGAAGCGGAGCTTGTAGGTCTCGAGCCCAACCGCGCGGCAGAGCAGCTGGTGGCCCAAGCAGATGCCGAACAGCGGCACGCGTCCGACGAGCCCGCGCAGCTCCGCGACGATGTAGGAGAGGGCCGCCGGATCTCCCGGCCCGTTGGCGATGAAGACCCCGTCGGGCTCGCACTCGAGCACCTCGGCGGCGCTCACCGTGCAGGGGAAAACGCGCAGCCGCGCGCCGCGCGCGCGCAGGTTGGCGACGATCGAGGCCTTGATCCCGGTGTCGATCACGGCGATCGTCGGTCCGCCGGTGCTGCCGCTGGTCGGCTCGAGCCAGAACGCCTCGCCCGGGCTCACCTCGCGCGCAAGGTCGCGACCGTTCATCGTCGGCTCGGCGGCGATCAGCTCGGCCGCCTCCGATTCGCCGAGCTCAGCGGGAAAGATGCCGCCGCGCATCGCCCCGGCTTCACGGATGTGGCGCACCAGCGCGCGCGTGTCGACACCGGTGATCCCCGGCACGCCGCGCTCCGCGAGCCAGTCGAGCCAGCCGCCTTCGGCGCTCGCGGCGTCGCTGCGGTTGGTCGCAGCGCGCATGATCGCGCCGGCGACATGGACGTCGGCCGACTCCATCGCGGCGGCGCTCACACCGTAGTTGCCGACGTGCGGGTAGGTGAAGATCAGGAGCTGGCGCGCGTAGCTCGGGTCGCTCATCGACTCCTGGTAGCCCGACATCGCGGTGTTGAAGACGACCTCCCCGGTGATCATTCCGGCCGCACCACAGGGCTCCCCGTCGAAACGGGTCCCGTCTTCGAGCAGGACGTAGCTCATGCTGCGCTCAGCGCGAAGCTGCGCTCGCGGTAGCAGACCTGCCCGCCGGCGAGCGTGAGAAGCGTGCGCGAGCGCAGCTCCTGCCCGCCAAAGCAGCAGTTTGCGGAGCGGCTCTCATAGCCCGACTCGCCGACGCGCCAGCTCGCCTCGAGGTCGACGAGACAGAGGTTCGCCTCACTGTCGACAGCGACCGTCGGCGTCTCGAGCTCAAAGAGCGCCGCCCCCGCGGTCAGACGCTCGACGAGGCAGGCGAGCGTCAGCGTCCCCGGCAGCACGAGCCCCGTGTAGAGCGCCGCAAACGCCGTCTCGAGCCCGGTAGTGCCCATCGGCGCCGCTTCGAACGGCACCGTCTTCTCGTCGCGCGAGTGCGGCGCGTGGTCGGTCGCGACGCACTCGATCGTGCCATCGCGGAGCGCGGCGATCAGCGCCGCGCGGTCATCCTCGCCGCGCAGCGGCGGGTTCATCTTGAAGCGCGTGTCGAGCGTGCGCACCGCCTCTTCGGTCAGCAGCAAATGATGCGGGCTGACCTCGGCGCTGACTCGCGCGCCCCGCGCCCGGGCCTGCACAAGCGCCTCGACCGAGCCGCGCGCCGAGAGGTGCTGAAAGTGCACACGGCCGCCTTCGTGACCGGCGATCAGCCCGTCGCGGGCGATCATCGTCGACTCCGAGATCGCCGGGATGCCGGCCAGTCCGAGCGCCGCCGACACCGCCCCCTCGTGCATCACGCCAGCGCCCGAGAGCGTTGCGTCCTCCTCGTGCAGAGCGATCACGCCGCCGCAGAGCTGCTGGTATTGCAGCGCCCGGCGCAACAGCCCGGCGGAGCTGACGGGCTTGCCGTCGTCGGTGAAGCCAAGCGCCCCGGCGTCGCGCAGCTGCGCCATCTCTGTCAGCTGCTCGCCCGCCAGCGCGACGCTGATCGCCGCCATGAAGCCGACGCGAACGTGGGCCTGCTCCTTGGCGCTGGCGATCAGCCCGCGCAGCAGCATCGGGTGATCGATGACCGGCGTCGTGTTCGGCATCGCGACGATCGCGCAGTAGCCGCCCGCGGCGGCCGCGCGCGTACCGGTGTCGAGGTCCTCCTTGTGCTCCTCACCGGGGCTGCGCAGGTGCACGTGCGGGTCGACGAAAGCCGGGAACAGGTGCTTGCCGGCGCCGTCGATGACCTCGACCCCTTCGGAGGCTTCGAGGCTGCCGGCTGCGGCGATCTCGGCAATCACGCCGTTGCGAACAAGCACGTCACGGGGCTCGTCGAGGTCGTTGCGCGGATCGAGAACGTGGGCTTCGCGGAACAGCAGCTCGGCGGGCGGGCGTGGCGCGGCGAACAGCGAGCTCACGCGAGCTGTGGCTCCGCACTCACCGCGACGCGCTGCCCGCCGGGATCGCGCAGGCGCGACCCGGAGAGCACCTCGACCAGGACCGCCATCCGCACGACGATGCCTGCGCGCACCTGTTCGATGATCAGCGACTGCGACGAATCGATCAGCTCACCGGAGATCTCAACGCCGCGGTTGACCGGTCCGGGATGCATCACGAGCTGGCGCGCCTTCAGCCGTCGCGAGTCGAGCTGGTAGTTGGCGGCGTACTCGCGCAGCGACGGCAGGAAATCCTCGCTCATCCGTTCCTGTTGCAGGCGCAGCGCATAGACCACATCAGCCTCGCCGATGTGCTCGAGCGTGTGGCGAACGTTACAGCCGAGCGCCGCGAGCTCCGCCGGGACCAGCGTCGGCGGCCCGACCACGGTGACCTCCGCGCCCATCTTGATGAACGCCTGGACGCAGGAGCGCGCAACCCGCGAGTGCAGGACGTCGCCGACGATCCAGATGTCGCACCCCTCGAGCGAGCCGAGCCGCTGGCGTAGGACGTAGACGTCGAGCAGCGCCTGCGTCGGATGCTGGTGCTTGCCGTCGCCGGCGTTGACAACCGCGGCGTGGGTCCAGCCGGCGACCAGACCGGGCGCGCCGGCGTGTGGCGAGCGGATCACGATCACGTCTGGGCCGTAGGCCGAGAGCGTTGCAACGGTGTCGTGCAGCGACTCGCCTTTCTCGACGCTCGAACCGCTGGCGACAACGTTCAGCACGTCCGCCGAGAGTCGCTTGGCGGCCAGCTCAAAGGAGCTGCGGGTCCGCGTCGAGGCCTCGTAGAAGAGGTTGATCACGAGTCGGCCGCGGAAGCTCGGCACCTTCTTGATCGGCCGGTCGGCGACCTCGGCAAAGAACGCTGCCGCGGAGAGGATCCGCTCGATCTCGTCGCGGTCGAGATCCTCGATCGAGAGCAGATGTCTCATGCCAGCGCTCCGGCGCCCGTGACCTGGGAGATCGTTACCTCGTCGGCGCCATCGAGCTCTGAGACGCGGACGTTGACGCGCTCGTCGAGTGAGGTCGGCAGGTTCTTACCGACGTAGTCGGGGCGGATCGGCAGCTCGCGGTGGCCGCGGTCGACGAGCACGGCGAGCTGCACGCGAGCGGGGCGGCCGTAGTCGAGCAGGGCGTCGATCGCTGCGCGCACGGTGCGCCCGGTGAAGAGCACGTCATCGACGATGACGACCGTCGTCCCGTCCATCGCGAAGTCGAGCTGCGTCGCGTTCACGACCGGCGCATCGGGTCGTAGGTCGAGATCGTCGCGGTAGAAGGAGATGTCGAGCGAGCCGAGCGGCAGCTCGGCGCCGAGCAGGCTCGTCAACTCGAGGTGCAGACGCTGGGCGAGGTGGACGCCGCGGCGGTGGATGCCAACGATCACAACCCCGAGCTCAATGTCGGTGTTGCGCTCGATCA
>PKYB01000021.1:51500-86911 GCA_003133565.1 Solirubrobacterales bacterium | reverse complement strand
TCGCTGCCAACGCCCGCTCAGCGCTGACCTGCGCCGTGATGTCGTTGATGATGCTCCACGTACCCACGACGTTCTCGTCCTCGTCGTGCAGCGGCATCCTGAGGACCTCCACCCAGGCATCCGGGCGATCATCGAACGTTTCGTGCTCGATCTTGCCGCCAGCCTCGCCCGTCGCCAGTACGCGCCGATCCTCGTCACGCGCGGCCGCCGCGTGGGACTCGTGGAAGAACTCGCTGTGAGTCCTACCGATCACATCCTCAAGCGAGCGTCCTCGCGCATAGGCATTCAGCCAGCCGGCGCTGACGAGCACGAACCTGCCGTCACGATCCTTGAACGAGATGCGCACATTCGCGCTTGCCAGCTCATTTCGCAGACAAAGGCGCTCAGCAGCCTCCTGCGAGAGGCCGCTCAAACCCGGATCAAGTCGTGAGTCGCTCAAACAACACCGAGAACATCGACGCGTACAGGTCCTGTATCGGCCCCCACGACGAGGTTCGTGATCTCGGCGCCGGCATATCGACGCCTGAGCACGTGGCCGCCTTAGGCAAGCTGACGACCAATTAGCGCCGCAGCCAGCGAAGCAGGCCCGAGACGCGCCGTTTGCGCGATTCGCGCGTGGCCGCAATCCGATGCGAGGCTGACCTGGAGCGCCTCCCGAGCAACCTTGCCGAGCGCGGCGACGCACGCCGTCACCGCCGCACATACGAGATCCCGGGCGGGCACGCACTCGTGGCGGGAACTGACCGCGCTCAGCGCCGCCCACGACAGTAGTTAGACCGGCGCTGGCCGGCGCGTCCTGCGCTCTTAGGCGCTTATCCGTCGATGAAGTTGTGTTGGGTGCCGCGCGCGATCAATGCGTCGACGCCGCGCGTGATCTGTTTGGCGCCGAGCAACGTGGCGATGCGGCGTGGCTCTCGCGGTCGCTGGGCGCTGTCAGCACGGTCTTTGCGCGCGATTTGAAGCAGCGCCAGAATCGGCGGCGCGTCAGGTGGGAGATCCACGATCTCAACGGCATCCAGAGCGCCAACCAGCGCCAGTAGGCGCTCGACCTGCCGGAGCCCGCGAACCAGGACCAGCCGCCGCCCGTCGCTGCGAGCGCTACGACTCGCGTCGGCAATCGCGCCGACGCCTGAGTTGTCGACACGCGTCAAGCCGCGAATATCGACGACCACGATCCGGGCACGCCGCGTGACTTGGCCCAACACTTGCGCGAACTGCGGCGCCGTCGCGCGTTCCAAAGTACCGGTGAGACGAATCCATGCCGTGCCGCGACCGCCGTCGCCCAACGTACAGCCAAACGCTGGCCCGGCTGCCGCCAACGGATTGGAACGAGAATCAGGACCGACCTGCGGGTGGGTCATGGCCAACCTCCGAGGGGGTGAATAGATCCTCGAAAGTCAGCTCGCGCTGCCGGCCTATTTCCGGCCGACTTCACAACCATGCCCTTCGCCAACCAGGCTACTCCGCGGTCCGACTCGGCGCAATAGCCCCGCGCCGTTCGACGTTGCCTACGCCGACGCCATTCGCGGACGATCCGGCAAATCAGTCGCTGGCGTCGTTGCGTTCGCGCTCGCGCTCAGCGCGATAGGCGGCGACGGCGGCATAACGCTCACTCGGCGACGTCGCACTCGCGAGCGCGTTGGCAAACCGTCGCGCTGTGTCGTCGACCTTGTACTCGTTCTGGAGCGGCGTGTAGGGCACACTGAGATCGTCCTCCAGCGAAGGCCGCGGGGATGGGTAAGTTCCTCCCCCATGCCACTCAGACCGCCGCCATTGCTGCGCGCCGGCGTCTGCCAGGGCGCCTACGCGCGCGGCGCTTCCGCTGCGGCGTTGATCCGGCTCCCAGACAGAGGCGAGAGCGGTCAGTTCCACCCGCAGCGACAACAAACGACTAGTCGTCCGGTCCAAGCCGGCCGAGCCACCCTGCCAGCGCCCTCGGAGTGTCAGACGTCAAGCGGCCGCGCGAGCGACGAGATGCGCTCGATACACCTGATGAGTCCCTCGTATACCGCTAGATCAGCATGGAAAAGGTGAGGGGCGTCGGGTCCTCCGGACTCGTTGATGGCGCCGGACACCTCGCCGGCGCGATCGCTCAGGGCCTCGACGAGGAGCGGCGTGCAGAGGACGCAACCAGCTTCAGCCGCCTCGATTATCTCCGCGCAGCCTTCGAGAACCGTCTGACGCTTCCTGATATCAGCGGCAGTCGGAGGGGCAACCGGCCAGTCGGGCCAGCGCCAGTCGTCAAACAGCGGATGGAGGGCGGCCCGAACCGCGTGAATCTCCTCGCTCGTGCCGTTGAACGTCGGCGTGCCGTTCACGATGGCCGTCACCTCGTCCTCGGCGATAGCCGCCGGCGCCTGGTGCGTTGGGCGCTCGTCGACCGGCGCATAGTTAGCGATCAACGTAGCAACGTCATACTCGGTCACGTAGCCGGTGTAGTGGTAGCGGACACGCACCCGGTTGCCTTGTACGGCCAGAACGTCAAGGGGCGTATGGGCGATCTTGTCCTGCCACACCTCACCTGCCTGTGGAGTCGCTTGGGTCATGGCCGGGATGATCGCCCCACCCGCGCCAAACACAGGGTTAAAAACACGACCCGTATTAGAACTATCGCCGTCCAGCGCCGAAACGCTCGAAGCCCAGCGGTCGCGCTCGTTTACACACAGCGATGGCCTGTCGGCGTACTCTGAGCAACGCCCAAATCTTCACGCTCCGCCGCGAGTAGCGCCGCCCCCCGGGGCAGCGTCCGCCTTGGCTGGGGCCGTCCCTTACGAGGGCCCCGTCGCCCCCACGGGCAGCGGCTGGGCGAATACCCACACTGCGCCGGCCAGATCGTGGTCGGTCGGACCACCGATCAGGATCGTGCTTGCGTCGCTCGAGATCGCCGCGCTCGAGCCGAACTCGCTGGCGCCGCTCGCGGCCGCGGGAGTGAGCTTCGCGCCCTGCTGAGCCCACGCACCGGCGGCGCTGCGCGTGAATACCCAGCCGGCGCCGCCGAAGAAGTCGTCAAACGGACCGCCGATGACGGCCGTGTTGCCGTCGCCCGACAGCGCCACGCTCGCGCCGAACGCGCCCCGGCCTTTCTCGCCGCTCGGCGTGAGCGCGCCGCCTGCGCTCCAGGTCGTCGCGGTGCGGTCGAACACCCACACGGCGCCGCTGAACTTGTCGTTGCTTGGCCCGCCGAGAAGCGCCGTGTTGCCGTCGCCGGACAGCGCCACGCTGTCGCCGTAGCTCTGACTGCTGCCGCTGTGTCCGCTCGCCGGCAGCTTTGGTCCCTGTTGGGCCCAGCTCGTCCCGGTGCGCACGAAGACCCACGCCGGCCCAGCGCTGCGCTTGCTGACGCCGCCGACGAGGGCCGTGTTGCCATCACTCGAAAGCGCCACGCTCGAGCCGAACTTGCCGCCGTGGCTTACGCCGTTGCCAACCAGCGCGGGCCCCTGCGGGGTCCACGTCGAGCCCACCAGCGCAAAGACCCATACTGCGCCAACGCCGTGGTTCCCGGGGCCGCCAACCAGCGCGGTAGCGCCGTCACCGGAGATCGCAACGCTCGCCCCGAACCCGCTCGATTTGCTTTCGCCGCTTCCCTCGAGTGGTGCGCCCTGCTGAGCCCAAGTCGTGCCGTTGAATGTGAAGACCCAGACCGCGCCGAGGCCTTTGGAAGTCTTCCCGCCGACGAGCGCAGTGTCGCCGTCGCCAGAGAGCGCAACGCTCCCCCCAAACTGTGTCGCCCCCTGAGCTGTCAGCTTCGGCCCCTGCTGCGCCCAACTCGTGCCGGTGCGCACGAACACGTAGGCCACTCCCGCACCGCCGGAATGCCGCTCGCCAGCCAGCGCCGTGTCCCCATCAGCCGACAGCGACACGCTGTGACCAGCCTCGTCGTCGGCATGCGCGGGAGTGGTCGTCAGCTTCGAGCCTTGCGGGGTGAACTGCTCGCCGCTCAGTTCGGCGGCTGCTACCGACACGGCGCCGGCGCCCAGGCAGAGCACCGCGCTGAGCATCGCAAGCCGCGCGCGCCGCGAACGTCGGCGAGCAGCGCGGGCTCGCAGCACAGCGTGGGCGTCGGCGCTCGCATCCATCAACTCAACCTCTCGTCCGTTTGTCGGGTGCGCCGCGCCAGTGAGAGCGCGTCAGCGATAGTAGACGTCGACGGTCGTGCCTATCTGCACCCAGTCACGGATCGTCAGCGAGTCCGGTATCGGCACGCGCAGGCAACCGTGGCTTGCTGCGTAGGGCGGGACCTCGGCATAGCCGTGGATCGCATCACCGCCATTGAAGAAGCTCGAGTTGACCATGCCGTCATTGTTGGTTCCAAACTCCTGCATGTAGACGCTGAACGTTCCGAGCTGAGTCGGCGTCGATGGCTTGCCTGAACTCATCGGATAGAGCGCCTCAACGTGGCCGCCGGTGCCGATCAGCGCGAGCACCTGATGGGTCAGGTCGCCCTCGACGTGGCGGCCCTGCCACGGGTAGCGAACGGTGAACGCGCCCTCACCCTCAGCGAGCTTCGCGAACACCGTCGGGTCCGCCACCTCGTTCCGAGCCATGCCGGTCATCTTGCGAAACGCGAGCACGGCGCGCGCCGTGCGGGCGTCGTAGACGCCAGGAGCGCCGACGACGTAGTGGACAGCCGAAAGCTCGTCCTGGAGCAAGCGCACCTCCGGCCCGTGCTGCCCGAGCGCGAGGTCCTGTCCAGCGGCGGCGACAGTAGCGCGCGCGGCAGAGGCCGCCGGTGCGGCGGCAAGCACCAGGACGCAGCTCACGCTAGTCGCCGCTACGAAAAGAAGCCGTGTCAGGCGCATGGCGCGCCAGCGTAGCAAACGGATTGGCGCCCAACCCCACTCCGCCCAAGCCCCGCGCGAGCCACCGGCGTATGCTCCAGCTATGGATGACAGCGCGGTCGCAGGCCACATCGAGGAGCTGGTCGCCGAGGAGCATCGACTCCTAAGCGGCGCCACGGGCGCTGGGCTGAGTGCCGAGCAACATGCGCGCCTCGATAAGGTCCGTGTGGAGCTCGACCGCTACTGGGATCTGCTTCGCCAGCGACGCGCGCGCGAGGAGTTCGGGCTCGACCCTGACTTCGTTGGGCCGCGGGGCGACGCGACGATCGAGAACTTCCAGCAGTAGCCCGTGCACTGCGCGGGCGCGGCCTGCCGCCGTCGCGTCCCGGGTCCCGCAAGCCGCAAGCCCGCAAGCTCAGCTCAGACCGACGCCCACCGCTCGCGCCGGTACCTCGCCCCACAGCCGCTCGAGATCGTAGAAGGCGCGCACCTCGGGCAGAAACACGTGGACGATCACGTCAAGGTAGTCCAGCAGCACCCAGTGCGCCTGCGTCAAGCCCTCGATGCGCCGCGCCGCGACCCCGTGCTCCTGCTTCATCCCGAAGCGAATGCCGTCGCAGATCGACTTGACCTGGCGGTCGCTGGTCCCGGAGCAGATCACGAAAAAGTCGGTGTAGTCGATCGTGCCCCGCAGGTCGAGCTCGACGATGTCAAACGCCTTCTTGTCCGCCGCCTGGCTGGCGATCGCCTGGGCCAGCTGATCGGGCCTCACGAGTAGAGCCTCCGTTGGTCGATGTAGTCGCTGACCGCGTCCGGGACAAGGTAGGTGATCGGACGCCCGCTGCGGACACGCTGGCGCAGCGCCGCTGAGGAGATATCGACTCGCGGCACCTCGACGTAGCTCACTCGGTCGACGCCGCCGAGCACCGCGAGCTGCTCGCGGACCTCCTCGCGCCTCGCGCCAACGCGCTCGGCAACAGCAAGTCGCGCCAGCTCGAGGATCGCCTCGGGTTCGCGCCACGTCGGCAGCGACAACGCCATGTCGCCTCCGACGATGAACGTCAGCTCGTCACCCGGCTGGCTCGCATGGATCTCACGCAGCGTATCGACCGTGTACGACGGGCCCTCACGCCTCGCCTCGAGTTCGGACACGCCGAGCCAGTCGCTGTGCGTCGCCGCCGCGAGACGGCACATCGCGACGCGGTGCTCGACCCCCGGTTCGTCGGGCATCGCCTTGTGCGGCGGGATGCCCGCCGGCATCAGCAGCACGCGCCCCAGCTCAAGCTGCGAGCGCGCCTCGCTGGCGACGAGCAGGTGGGCGAGGTGCGGCGGGTTGAACGTCCCCCCGAGGACGCCAATCCGCCTCGGCTCCGGGGGCGCCGCCACGCCTTCAGCTGCGGACGTGACCGTCGCCCTCGATCAGGTACTTGTAGGTGCACAGCTCGCGCAGCCCGATCGGCCCGCGCGCGTGCAGCTTCTGCGTCGAGTTGCCGATCTCCGCGCCCATCCCGAACTCGCCGCCATCGGTGAAGCGCGTCGAGGCGTTGACGTAGACGCATGCCGCATCGACAGCCAGTTGGAAGCGCTGCGCGGCGTCTTGGTCGCGCGTCACGATCGCTTCGGAGTGACCGGTGCCGTGCTCGGCGATGTGCTCAACCGCCGCCTCGAGCGAGTCGACGACGGCGACCGCGAGTGTCAGCTCGAGGTACTCGGTGTCCCAGTCCTCAGCGCTCGCTGGGGCGATCTCGACCGGGCGCGAGAGCTCGCGGGCGAGCTCGTCGCCGCGTAGTTCCACCCCCGCCCCGACCAGCGCCGCCGCCACATCGGGCAGGAACACGGCCGCGACGTCGCGGTGCACGAGCAGCGTCTCGGCGGCATTGCAGACCCCGGGGCGCTGAACCTTGGCGTTGAGCACGATCCGCCGCGCCTGCTCGAGATCGGCCGAGGCGTCGACGTAGACGTGGCAGTTGCCCGACGCGGCATAGATCACCGGCACCGTCGCGTGCTCGAGCAGCGCCGCCTTGAGCCCCTCGCCGCCGCGCGGGATGATCAGGTCGATTTGGGCGGTCTGTGTGGCCAGTTCGCGCAGCTCTTCACGACCACGCCCTTGAATTACCGCGATCGCGCCCTCGGGCACGCCGGCGCCGCTCGCCGCCTCGGCCGCGACGGCACCGAGAATCGAGTTCGAGTGCGCCGCGCTCGACGATCCCCGCAGCACGACCGCGTTGCCCGACTTCAGGCACAGCGCGGCGGCGTCGATCGTCACGTTCGGCCGCGCCTCATAGACCACGGCGATCACGCCGAGCGGCACACGCAGCTTGCGAATCTCAAGGCCATTCGGCCGCCGGAAGCTTTCGAGCAGCTCGCCGACCGGATCGGGCAGCGCGGCGATCGCGCGCACGCCGCTAGCCATCGCGGCGACTCTCGCCGGCGTGAGGGCGAGCCGATCGACCAGCGCCTCGCTGAGGCCCGACGCGCGGCCGGCTTCAAGGTCGAGCGCATTCGCCTCGAGGATCTCCGGGACGCGCTCCTCGAGTGCCGACGCGATCGCCTCGAGCGCGGCGTCCTTGGTCTGCGTGTCGAGTGTCGCCAGCACCCGCGAGGCGCGCTTGGCCGCCCGGCAGACGTCACTGAGCGTTTCGGTGGCAATGGCCATGCCCAAAGGTTACGGATCTCCGTCGCCCAGGCCGAACCGCGCGCGCACGAGTCGCGCTGCTCGCGCTAACTCACGGCTGCGTGACGGCGCTCGCGCCCTTGTCTGTCAACGCAAGACAGCGATTTGTTGTAGCGCACGACACGACGGTTGGGAGTCGGCCAAGGCCCAGCGCCGACGTGGGCCTCCAGGACGCGCCGTCCCACTCGAGTGCGACGCCCGTGGTGGACGATGTCGCAACACAGAAAGACGGATTGGTGCACGACACCGAGGTCAACGCCGGAGCTCGACCGGACACGGTGCTGTAGAGCCATGTGTAGCCGTCCCAGATGAGCGGTTTGGTGAGGGTACCCACCGCCACGCAGAAGCTGGCCGTGGCACACGAGAGCTCGCTCATGAACCCATTGTCTCGGGGTATTGCGTTCCCCAGTGATTCTGCGTTCCCCGAGCTCCAGCGCCACGAGGACCCGTTCCAGTAATCCGGCAGGTTGTCGTGGATGTTCGCGCAGAAACTGCTCGACGCGCAGCTGAGCACGCCGTTGCCGTCGGTGCCCCCGGTCGCGCCGTCCCGTTTACTCCATTGGCTGCCGTCCCACACGAACGATCCGACGTTGCCGAGGGTCATGCAGAAATTGGTGCTCGTGCACGACACGCCGTGGACGACGTCGTACTCGCCCTCCTCACCGACGTCGGTGTAGAGCCTCACCGGTGCTTGCCAGCTGCTCCCAGTCCAGGTGATTGTGTAGTCGACGGTGCGCGCCATCGTGCTGGAAGCGCCGATAGCGACACAGAACGACGATGTCACGCAGGACACGCCGGAAACGAACGCGACCCGACGACTGACGCGGGGCGCAACGTGCCACGACGAGCCGTTCCAGACCGCCGTCTGGCCGGTGAAACCGACCACAAGACAGAAGCCGCCGCGCGTGCAGCTCAGATTCGTCGCCACGCCCTCGCTGCTCACCACCGGAGCGCTCGCCACCGATTTCCACTTCAGCACGCCGGACGCAAGCGCGGCGCTACTGAACGACATCGACGTCGCGGCAGTCGCGGCGACGATCGCAAGCGCGACGGCACATCTCCCCCACCCGTGCCTACCGCGTCGCACCGCACAAACGCTACCGCACGGTCCGGCGGCTCATCAGCGACGCCCACGACCACAAATTCGCAAGGCCCATTTACGGTGAAGGCGGTTGCCGGCATGTACGCGCACGCTAACTCCCCCTGACGTTCCGCACGATTCTCACCAGTGGCGAAACGGGTTGTCGGGATAGTCTCGCGCAATGTTGCGCCGGGCGGGCGGTCTCCCAGCAGCGCTGGTCACATTGGCGTACTTAACAGTTAGCGCGGCTCGTGTGTCTACGTCTCGCGCCCCGCGCAGGCACGGTTCGCGGCGGCTTCTCGGTCGCGTCGCGGTGCTGATCTTCCTTGCCGCGTTATGCGTTCCGGCGGCGGCGTCTGCGTCCCCGGAGGCGCGACTAACGATCAAGGCGCCAGGAAGTGTCAGCGTCGGCGGCTTGGCCACCGTTCAGGGACAGGCGTCCCACGCGGGAACGGCGAGCGTCGTCGTTCAGCGTCGGACGCATTCCGGTTGGAGCACAGTCGCCGAGGGGTGGCCGAGCGCGCGCGGACGGTTTGCGTTCACCTGGATCGTCGGCAAGCAGGCCGGCGTCTTGTCGGTCAGGGCCGTTGCCTCCCGCCACGGTCGCGTGCTCGCCACGTCGCGGACACGCGAACTCGTCATCCACCCGCGCGAGGGTGGCGCCGCCGTTGCCGTATCCCCGAACACGCGCGTGCTCGCCGCCTCCACCGTGTCCGCTGTGCCAGCTCCTGGGAGCTCCGGGAAGCTGACCTACTCGGGCGGCAACACCCTCCAGGTGGGGCAGATCGTGGCCATCGGGCAGGGAGTTGCGACGCCGGACGGCTTCCTCGGCCGGGTGACCGGCGTCGTAGTCAACGGGCAGCAGACGACCGTGACCACCCAGCCTGCAACGTTGTTGCAGGCGGTCCCATCGGCGTCATTCAACGAGGCCATCGCCTCGACGGCCGCCGTGATGCAGCGGGCGAGGCGCGCTCTGGCCCATGCGGCCGATACGTCGGTGACTTGCCAGGGCTCAGCCGACGCGAGCGTCACGCCGGAGATCTCGTTCGGCGCCTCGCTTGATCTGGCTGGCGATTGGTCACTGCTCCGCGGGCTTGAAAGCGTCAGCTTGACCGCCGGGGCGCACGCCACTGCTTCGCTGACCGCCACGATCGAGGGGCAGGGATCGTGCTCGCTCTCGCCGACGACGGTGTTCGATTTCGCCGGACCCGACGCCACGTTCTTCGTCGGCCCGGTACCGGTGGTGCTGACATCGGACATATCGGTCGATCTTGATGCAGGCGCCTCCGCCAGCGCCCAGGCGACCACCGCGATCAGCGGCGGCTTCTCCGCCGAGGCAGGCGTCGGCTGGACCAAGGACGGCGGCTTCTCCCCAATCGACCAGTTCACCCCAAACTTCACCTACACGCCGCCCACCGTCACCGCGGACACCAGCGTCGAAGCGGACCTGACGCCAAACATCGACGTTCTCTTGTACGGCGTCGCCGGCCCCCAGCTGAGTTTCAAAACCGGCTTGGCCTTCGACGCGTCCACCACGCAAGACCCCTGGTGGACGCTAACCGCACCCGTCGATCTCAGCGCCAGCCTCGATATTCCTGCGCTCAAGCTCTCTAGCCCCAGTCTTGAGCTCTACAACCACACGTTCACGATCGCCTCGGCGGACGGACCGTTCCCCAAATCGACGTTCGACGGAAGCCCCGGGACTGGGCCGCCGCCGAGCACGATGGGGCCGTACACGATGCAGAGTTTCGCGACCGACGCAACGCCAGACGGCGAAGACGTCACCGACGTAGATGGACCGACCGGCGAAATCACCTTCGATAATCCGCTCCAGCACGACTTGGCGGGTATTGATTGGCAGACCTGGAGCAACGGCTACTCGGGTGACGTCTATGAGGACGACACCGCTGACGACGACACCAGTGACTACGAGGCAACGATCACCCTTCCACCCAAAACGGGCGCGTTTTACCTCTACGCCGAGCCGGACGAATTTCAGGACTTCGACATGTCGGCAACCGCCGACGACGGCACGACGTCGGGCGACACAACCGTGCTCGGGGAGGGTGGCGCTCAGTTCTTTGGCTTCTACGCGCCCTGTGGCCAGAGCATCTCCTCTGTCCAGGTCACCGATACCGGCGGCGACAGCGCAATGGCGGTAGGCGAGTTCGGCATCGCCCCGACGTGCTGAAGCGCAGTTAGCAACGACTCACCATCCGTATGGCACGCTTACGGCTGTGGCGTGCAAGTCGAGCCGGCACCGACGCAACGCGCTGAGCGCGGTGAGTCTCGGGCTTGCGCTACTGCTCGCCGGTTGCGGCTCCTCGGGTGGCGGCGTCGCCCACCTCGGCAAAGTCAAGCTCAAGCTCACGATCCCGAAACCTGCAGCCGTGCTCACGCCGCAGAGCCTGCCGGCGGTCGAGACGGCGGTGATCAAGTTCGCCACCTGCATGCGCTCGCACGGCGTGACGAACTTCCCTGATCCGGGGGCGCCGGGCGCCACGAGCTCGGCAAAGGCAGTGATCAACCCGGACTCGCCGACGGTCAAAAGCGCGGTCGAGGCCTGCAAGTCGTTGCTCCCGAGCGTCGCTTCCGGCACGCTGCCTGCGCTCAGCGGAGCGCTGCAGTCAGATTTCCTGAGAGCCGTGGCGTGCATGCGCACGCACGGCGTGCCGAACATGCCTGACCCGACGTTCGTCGACGGCGTCCCGCACTTCCAGGGCATCCTCAAGAAGGTCGACGTGAACTCGCAGGCGTTCCAGTCCGCATTGTCGACGTGCAAGTCGCTGCTGCCGGGCGGCGGCGCGCTCTAGCGCCACAGACGCCTGCGAGCTCGCCCGCGGGCGTCGTCAGCCGACGAACGCCGCGCCACGATGGCCAGCGGTCCCGAGGCTGGTGAGGAAGCTCTCGGCCGCGTCCTGGACCCGGTCTAGGTTCCCCGTCGCGAACAGCGATCGCCGAGGCCACTACTCCGCCTGAGCAGGCCCTCAGGGGCGTCTACTGCGCCTTCAGGCGACTCTTACTCCCAAGGAGGGCGAGCCGCAGAAGCTGCGGTCATGATCACGAGATGTCGCGCTGGCGCTCGCCTTACGACCGTGAGATTCTCGGCCTTGCGGTGCCGGCGTTGGGTGCGCTCGCCGCCGGGCCGCTCTACTCGCTTGTCGACACGGCGATCGTGGGTCATCTCGGCGCGAAGCAGCTTGCTGCGCTCGCACTCGCCGCTACGGTGCTCGCAGCGATCGTCGAGCTCGCGGACTTCTTGTCCTACGGCACGACCGGGCAGGTCGCGCGTCTGCACGCTGCTGGTGCGGGTCTCGAAGCCGGCGAGATCTTCGCGCAGGCTCTGTGGCTTGCGGCCGCGGCAGGGGCGGTAGCTGTGGCCGTGCTGCTGCTCGGCGGAGGACCGTTTCTGTTGCTGATCGGCCAGGGCGCGCACGTCCAAGGCAGGGCTCACGAGTACCTTGACATCGCGGTCTGGGGAGTACCGGCGCAGCTCGTCGCGCTCGCTGGCGAAGGCTGCATGCGTGGAGTGGGCGATCTGCGAACTCCGCTGCGGATTCTCGTAATCGCGAATGCAGCGAATGTCGTGCTCGAGGTCGTGCTCGTGTACGGCGCCCACCTCGGACTCGTCGGCTCGGCGCTTGGCACACTCGTCGCTCAACTCGGCATGGGCGTCGCGTTCGGGCGGCGCATGCTCGCAGCGCCAGCACGCAGCAGGAGGCCGAGCAGAGCACTGATTCGTCCGCTGCTGCGCACCGGCAGTCACCTCACCGTGCGAACCGCGGCGCTCCTCGGTGCTTTCACTCTCGCCTCGGCGCTCGCCGCGCGGTTCGGGACCGCGGCCCTCGGTGCACATCAGGTCGCCTTCCAGCTCTTCCTTTTCCTCGCGCTTGTGCTCGACGCGATTGCGATCGCCGGCCAGATCCTCGTCGCACGGCTCCTCGGTGGTGGCGATCCCGAGGGCGCTTGGCGCGCCGCCGTGCGGATGATCTGGTGGTCGATCGCCTGGGGCACCGCGTTTGGGCTGGTGCTCGTGCTGGCGAGCGGCATCGGACCGCACGCGTTCACGAGCAACACCAAAGTGCTCAGCGACAGCCATCACGTTTGGATCCTGCTCGGCGTGATGCAGCCACTCGCCGCCGCCGTGTTTGCACTCGACGGCATCCTCATCGGAGCCGGCGACACTCGCTACCTGGCCTGGGCAATGGCGGCCGCCATCGCGGTGTTCGTGCCACTCGCGCTCTTTGCCAGCAATGTCACGGGCCTCTGGTGGGCCCTAAACGCGCTCATCGCAGCTCGTCTAGTAACGCTCATGCCGAGGTTCGTGCGCAAACGCTGGGCCGTTACCGGCGCGCGCCTCGCGAGCAGTCCCCGAGGGAGCTAACCCGGTCAGTGCCAGCGCTACGCGGCCGCGTTGAGACCGCGACCGCGACCGCGACCGCGGTCAAAACGAACGGCTCAGTACGTTCGGTTGGGGGGGGATCCGTAAGGACGGCAGATTTCCGTGCGTTGCTCCGACGCGCGAAACGCCCGCGTTGGGATGTTCCCCCTAGAGCGGTGGGACTTGTGCGACGACCTGACCGTGATAGAGGTGATCCTGGCTACGGCAGCCGGCGTCAAAGAAGAACTGCATGCTGTCGCTGTGGACGCCGTTGTAGCTGGCGTACATGGTTATGTGTCCGCGCGTCCCGACCGCGCACGCGGGATCCGTGCTCGCGGTGACCTCCAAGGAGGTCTTGATCTCGTTCCCCGGGTAGCCCCACATCATCGCGTCGTGGGAGTGATAGCTGATGTGCGGCCCGACTTTTATCGCGATCAGGCTCGCGGGAGCGTGAACGTCTTCGCAGATCCTGCCGGAGATCCACTTCGTATTCAGATCGATGTCCCCCCAGCCCCACGCGAACACGCCCTCCGCTCCGGGGAACGACTGCAAAGCGTGGAATCCCCACGGCGGGATGCCGCTGCCCGGCGGGATGCCACTGCCCGCATAGTTCGCCCAGTGGGCGCAGCGCGGGAGCGGAGCTCCCTGCGCCGAAGCGGTCATGGCAGCCGAGCCCACGCCCAGAGCAGCGCATGCGATGGCAATCAAGCCCAGCGGCCGAAATATCCGGGCGCGCGGCACGCGAGCTGGTGTACGGGGACTGGTTGGTCGCCCGAAAGCGGCCATTCGCCTATTCAGTCGCATCATTGCTCCTTCGGTCCAGGGTTCGCGCCGCGATCCGATCCGCTGGCGCATGCTTGACCGGTTCTTATGTATCGGCGGCCCCCCGGGCTCGACGTTAGTTTGTGATCCGCCGCTGGACTATTGGGCAGCAGCGGCGGCGCGGCCACTCCCTACGAAGAGCACCGATGTCCGGTTCTGTGATGCTGGATCGTCTTAGTTAGTGATGGCTCTTCAAGCCTTGATCCAGTCGGAGCAGCGCGTTCTCGTCGCGCCGCTGTCGCTTGCGCTTGGCGGTCGCGACACCGCCGAGACTTGGCGCGTTGCCGAGCGCTTCGGACGCCCGTCGGTCGTGACAGGATCGCTGTGACGCAATGTTGAGTGCTCACTACCACATCGAAATGACTCGCCTGCGGAGTGCGGAGCTCGAGCAGCGCGCTCGGCGCTACAGGGCTTCGCGCAAAGAGCCGCCACCGCTGCCAGCCGCCCAGCCGGTCACGATGCGAATCGGCACGCTGCCCGACAGCGCCGGGCTCGAGCAGATCGCGAAGCGCAAGCTGCGCCGCTCACTTCTCGCGCCGCTGCTGATCGGTGAGCTAGCCGGTCGGCCGGTCGCGGCGCTGTCGCTCACGACCGGCGCGATCGTCGCCGAGCGCCAAAACGCGGCTGATGACGTCGTCGCGTTGCTGCGGCTACGCGCACTACAGCTACACCGCGGAGACTCTCGTGCCCGCCGCTAGCACGACGTCGGCAATCTCGCATTGCGGCACGGCGACTGTGCTTAGGATCTCAAGGGTGTGCACACCGATGTCCGCTTCTGTGATCCTGGATCGTCTTACTTAGTGATGACTTTTCAAGCCCTGATGCAGTCGGAGCGGCGCGTTCTGATCGCGCGGTTGTCGTTCGCGCTCGGTGGCGATCGCGACACCGCTGAGGACTTGGTGCAGGAGGCCTTCACGCGGGCGTGGCGCGCTCTTCCGCAAGGTCTTAGCAGCGAGCGCCAGCGCGCGTGGCTGCACCGCACAGCGCGGAACCTTGCGGTCGACGAGCTGCGACGGCGTGCGAGGCGGCCGACGGTCGTGGTCGACGATATCGATGGAATCGAACAGCTTGCCGCGGAGCCGGACGCTGCACGCGAGGCACTCGCGACACTGACAACGCACGAGCGGTTCGTGTTGCTCCTGCGCTTCGAGGCTGGTTTTGCGCATAGCGAGATCGCGCGCCTGCTGGAGACATCCGAGGACGCGGCGCGCAAGCGGGTCGCGCGCGCTCGCGCGAGTTTTCTCAACGCGTATCGAAAGGCTCGCTCGGACCCAACGCCGCTCGTGCTGTTGCTGATCAGCGACGATGAGGCCGCGCCATACGTCCGCTGGCTCGAGCACGCCGGAGCCCGAGTCAGGGAGCTGCACCGACAGCCCTCGGAGCGTGAGCTGGCGTTGGCTGACGGACTCGTGCTCACGGGTGCCGGAACCGATCTGCACGCCGGCCTCTACGGTGAGGCCGTACGGAACCCGCGCGGCGAACCAAACCTGGCTGAAGATCGCGTGGACCTCGCGGTGCTCCAAGCCGCGCTGGCTATCGATCTGCCGTTCGCCGGCGTCTGTCGCGGTCACCAGCTGCTCAACATCGCCTCCGGTGGGAGTCTCTACCAGGACGTCATTCGAGATGGCCTGACACCGGTCGGGCACGACGACGGGAGCCACGTCATTGAGACGACCGCGGGTGGGCGAATGCGCGAGCTGTTCGGTCGCTCGGCGGACGTGCACAGCGAGCACCACCAAGCGATTCGCCGTCTCGGCCGGAGCCTGCAGGCAACCGCAAGCTCACCCGACGGCGTCGTCGAAGCGATCGAGCGCACTGACCGACGGTTCGCGGTTGGCCTCCAGTGGCATCCGGAACGCGACGTCGGGGGCCGCGGCGACCGGATCGCCGAGGCGCTCGTGGTGGCGGCCCAGGCACGGGCAGCATGAGGCCGTCGACAGCGCGGTCGGGCGCCCTCAAAGCGACGGTCACTTGGCTCAAGCGGGCGAGCCGCCGCGTCCGGGAGGTATGGGCTGAACTCGATTACGCTCAGCGGCGTCTACTGGAGATCCAAACCGGGCGTGCCCTAATCAAGCCTGAACATAGACCGTGGATCTCCACGCGCGTGGAACAGCTCGAGGCCCTTTACGCCTGCGAGCCGTTAGCGGCGGAACACGACCCCGAACCGATCCGCGAGTTTTAGGCCTGCTACTCGCCCTGAGGCCGGCGCCAGGCGAGCATCACTCCGTCGCCGATCGTGAGGAGCACGTTGTTAACGCGTGCATCGTTCTGGACGCGGCTGGCAAAGGTTCGTATCCCGACCGTGCCCTCATCGGGGTCGGTCGCCTCGAGCGCGGATCCGGAGCGGAACAGGTTGTCGGCGACAATCACGCCTCGTTCGGCGAGCTTGGGCATGACGGCGTCGTAGTAGGCCGGATAGTCAGCCTTCCAAGCATCGATGTAGACAAGATCGAACGGGCCCTCAAGCTCAGCGATGCTCTCCAGCGCATCGCCGACGATGAGCTTCACGCGGCTCCCGTGTGCGCTCGATTCGATGTGGCGGCGCGCCGCCGCGGCGGTGTCCGGATTGACCTCGAGCGTGGTAACCGTGCCGCCCTCAGGCAGTGCCGCGGCCATCGTCAGCGCGCCAACGCCGGTGAACGTGCCGATTTCGAGCACGTTGCGCGCGCCACCCACCACGATCAGCGCCTCGAGCAGCCTGGCCTCTGCCAGCCCGCTCATCATGCCCGGCGAGGAGGTGTTGTCCTCTGTCCACGCAGCCGCGCTCGCCACCGGACCACCGAGCGGACTCGTGTGCTCCTCGGCATATCCGACCGCCGCTGGGGCGATCAACTCGCTCACGCCCCAAGGTTACAACCCGGCTTTCACTGGCAACCGTCGCGCAGGGAGTTAGTCGAGCACGAAATAGTCGCGGTGGACGGCTTCCTCGGGGGCGCGCCGCAGGACCTCGTGGATCGCTGCGGACTGCAACCCTTTGACGCGCCCGAGGTCCACTGAGGAGTAGTTCGAGATGCCCTTCCCGAGCAGGTCCTCACCGGCGAGGACATCGATCGCGTCGCCGGCGTCGAAATCACCGCGAACCTCGGTGATCCCGACCGGCAGCAGGCTCGTGCCCTCGGCGCGCAGAGCTCGCGCCGCGCCGGCGTCGACGAGGACCTTGCCGCGGCTGGGCTTCGCGTACTTCAGCCAGAGCTTGAAGCTCGAGTAGCGCGTCTCGCGCGCCACGAACACCGTGCCCTCGCGCTCCCCGGCTAGGACGCGCGCGAGCACACCCTCGCGTGCGCCGTTACAGATCGTCGTCTCGATCCCGGCCGCGGTGGCCATGTCGGCGGCGATCACCTTCGAGCGCATGCCGCCTGAGCCGTGTGCCGAGGTGCTCTGCGTGATCTCAAGTGTCTCCAGCGCGGCGAAGTCCTCGACGCGCTCGATCAGCTGCGCATGCTGGTCGCGCTGCGGGTCGGCGCTGTAGAGCCCGTCGGTGTTCGTGAGCAGCACCAGCCGCTGAGCGCCGACGAGAATCGCCACCTGCGCTGCGAGGAAATCGTTGTCGCCGAAGGAGATCTCGTCGGTCGCCGTGGTGTCGTTTTCGTTGATCACCGGCACCACCCCCCATTCCAGGAGCTTGCCGAGCGTCTGGCGCGCGTTGAGGTAGTGCATGCGCGCGCTCATGTCAAAGAACGTCAGCAGCACCTGCGCCGCGGTCACGCCGTGGGCGGCGAGCAGTCCGTCGTAGACCGGATAGAGCCGGCCCTGCCCGACGGCGCTCGTCGCCTGTAGGGCATCGACCGTGGTCGGCCGCGCGTCGAAGCCGAGCGTGCGGACACCGGCGGCGATCGCGCCGCTCGTGACGATGACGAGCTCATCGCCCGCGGTGCGCCGCTGCGCAATCGCGGCGCAGACGCGCGCCAACACGTCGCTGCGCAGCGTGCCGTCATCCTCGGCGACGATCGCCGAGCCAAGCTTGATCACGCTCCGCGCCACGCCCCGCAGCTTAGGCCACCGCCCCGCATCCAAGTGTTGGCGCGCGCGCAGGTCGATCGCCGCACGGTCGCTCCCGGTCGCGCCGCCTGGCGGCGGCCGCGCAAGCGGCGAGCACAGCCGAGCGCTCTCAGCATCCTCTCGGGTCTGACCCAGCTGAATCTGCGCTCGCGGATCGACACTGCTTTCGTGAACACCCCGAAAGCAGGAGGACCGATGAACCGGATATCGACAAGGAGAGCACGGACCGTAGCGGTGCTCGGAAGCATTGCCGCCCTCGGCGGCGGCGCCACCGCAGTGGCGGCGACAAGCGGTGGCAGCTCGTCGCCGAAGCCCGTTTATGCGGCGCGTCAGGCCGATTGGAGCGCCGGCGCGGGCAGTCCGTTGACAGCCGGTGAGCGCACGGCGCTCGAGGCGGTCCAGAAGGCGGTCAATGCCGACACCACCTCGATTGCCACACCCGTCCTCAGTAGCGCGGTGAGCGCTGGAACGATCACCGCCGCACAGGAGCAGGATCTGCTGACGCTGCTGGCCGAGTCGCCGAGCGGTGCGGGGCCAGGCCCCGGCGGCTTCGGCGGAGCGCGCGGCCACGGCGCAATGGGCGCGCCTCCGACCGGTACCACCTGATCGGCTGAGCCCACGGAGCGGCTAGGCGCACTTGCTCAGCCGCTCCCCGAGTTCACGGGTCGAGGTCGAACAGCACGCCGGCGATTTCGACGTCGTCGCCCGGCTGGAAGCCCTGTTCCTCGAGCGCGCGGATGACGCCGATCTGGCGGAGCCGCGCCTCGACGTGTGCGAGCGCTTCGTCATTGTCGAGGTCGTGGCGTGCAATCAGCTGGTCGATGCCGTCGCCGAGGACGCGAAACGGACCGTCACCGTCGCGCACGACGCGGAACCCGCGGCCGCGCGCCGGGCGGAACGTGAGGTGCTCGGCGAGCTCGGGCTCGTCGCTCAAAAGCTCGCCCGGGGGCTCATGCGGGACGGCCCGCAGCAGCTCGGCTGACAGCTCGGCGATGCCTTGACCGGTCGCGCTCGAGGTGATGAACACCGGCACTTCGCCACCGAGTCGCGCGCGCCAAAGCGCCGCCTGCGTGCTGGCTTCCTCGGCGGCGACGAGGTCGGCTTTGGACAGCGCGAGCACACGCGCCGTGGCTGCCAGTCGCGGGTCGTGGCGCTCGAGCTCGCGCTCGATCGTCGCGTAGCTCGCCTGCGGATCGCTGCCGTCGAGCGGGGCGAGGTCGAGAACGTGGACCAGCAGCTGAGTGCGCTCGACGTGCACGAGGAACTCGTGGCCGAGGCCCGCCCCGTCGCTCGCGCCCTCGATCAGCCCGGGGATGTCGGCGATGATCAGCTGCCGTTCGGCGCCGTCGAGCGTCCCGAGCACCGGCTCGAGCGTCGTGAAGGGGTAGTTGGCGACCTTCGGCGTGGCGCGTGTGAGCCGGGCGAGCAGTGATGACTTGCCGGCGTTCGGGAGGCCGATGAGGCCAACGTCAGCTAGCAGCTTGAGCCGCAGATCGAGCCAGACCTCCTCGCCCGGGAGCCCCCGCTCACCAAACCGCGGCGTCTGGCGCGTCGCCGTTGCGAAGTGCTTGTTGCCGCGTCCGCCGGCCCCGCCGCGGGCCAGAACCACACGCTGACCGGGCCGGAGGAGGTCGTGGAGATCGCCGTGGTCGGTACGCACCTGCGTCCCCGGCGGTACGCGCACGACCAGCTCGGCGCCGTTTGCACCGTGGCGCAGCGAACCGGCGCCGTGACTGCCGCGGCCGGCCCGATAGTGCTGGCGGCGGCGAAACGACTGTAAATCGCGCAGCGCCGGATCGCACTCGACGACGACGCCGCCGCCGTGGCCGCCATCGCCACCGTCGGGGCCACCGCGCGGAACGTGCGCCTCACGGCGGAAACTGAGGCAGCCGTCCCCCCCGGCGCCCGCCGCGACGAATATGCGAGCCTTGTCGTAGAGCACGCGTCCATTGTCGATGAAAGCGAGCCGTATGAGCGATGACCGCGTCTTTCTGATCACGGGCGCTTCCACGGGAATCGGTGCCTCCACCGCGCGTCTGGCCGGCGCCGCTGGTCATCGTCTGGTCCTCGCGGCGCGCTCGGTCGAGCGGCTCGAGGCACTCGCGGGCGAGCTCGGCGGCCCGGATCACGCGATCGCTGTGCCGTGCGACGTCACTGACTTCGCCGCCCAGCAGGCGCTCGTCGCGCGCGCCCTCGAGCACTTCGGCCAGCTCGACATCGTCTTCGCCAACGCCGGCTTCGGTGGCGCACGCACGCTCAGCGACGATTCGCCCGACAGCCCAGAGCGCTGGCGCGAGATGGTCCTGACGAACGTCCTTGGCGCCGCGTACACGATCCGCGCGAGCTTCGCCGCCGTCACCGCGGCGCGCGGCCACTTCCTGCTCACCGGCTCGGTCGTTGGTCGCCACGTGGTCCCGGGCTCGCTCTACTCGGCCTCGAAGTGGGCGATCACGGGTCTCGCCGAGGCCCTCCGACTCGAGGTCACAAAAGCCGACGTCCGCGTGACGCTGGTCGAGCCCGGCATGGTCGACACGCCCTTCTTCGATAACAAACCGGCGATATCGCTCGTGGCCGACGACATCGCCCGCGCCGTGATCTACGCCGTCTCACAGCCGCACCACGTCGACATCAGCGAAATGCTGATTCGCCCGACCGGCCAGGCTCGCTGAACAGCAAACGACGGTGTGCCCGCCAGCGTGCGACGTGACCCGTACGCGCTCACGTCGTGAAGAGCGGCGGCCGCGAGCTGCGGTGGCCGCCCCGAAAAATGCGGGTGAGCTACTCGGCGGGGTCGATTGAGACGACGCGGCCGCGGCGGCCGGTCGAGAAGACGACCTTGCCGGGCGCGCGGGCGTAGAGCGTGTCGTCCTTGCCCATGCCGACGCCCTCGCCGGCCTTGAAGCGGCTGCCGCGCTGGCGGACGATGATCTCGCCGCCGCTGACGGTCTGACCGGCGAAGGTCTTGACGCCGAGGCGCTGGGCGTTTGAATCGCGGCCGTTGCGAGAGGAGCCGAGGCCCTTCTTATGCGCCATCTGTGTCCTCCTTGGCGGCGGGCTTGGCGCGCGTGGCACGGATGCCGATTTTCGTGACCTCGATGCGGGTCAGATCCTGGCGGTGGCCGGTGCGACGCTTGTAGCCGCGCTTGGGCTTAAACTTGAAGACGCGGAGCTTCGGTCCACGCTCGTGGCTGAGAACCTTGGCCGCGACCTCGACGCCGGCGAGCGCCTTGGCGTCGAAGACGGCGTCGTCGGAGCGGTAGAGCAGCGGCTCGAGGGCGACCGTCGCGCCCTCGGGTTCGGGCAGCCGTTCGACGAGCAGGGTTTGCCCCTGCTCGACGCGGTACTGCTTGCCACCTGTCTTGACGATCGCGTACATAGTCGTGTCGGCGCGGACGCTCAGGCCTCCTCGCCGGCTGGCTCCTTTTCAGCCGAACGGCGCCGTCCGCCTCTGCGGCCGCGGCGCCGAGGCACGGATTGTATGTCATCGACGGCCTCATCGACGGGCGTGGGAGGAGCCGACGGTAGCGCCGGCCCGCCGATCGGCTGGGCTGAAGCCGCTGTGCGCCCGACCTCTTCGATTCGCACCATCAGCTTCTGGCCGACTTGGCCTGAGGCACCCTGCACCGAGATGATGTAGCCGTCGATCTTGGCGACGCCGTCGTCGGCGTCGTACATGTGCGGCTCGACGATCTCGACCAGCACCTCGTCGCCGACGCGGAAGGGCACGGAGCGCTCCTGAACCTCGGCCCGGGTGCCCTCGAACGTCACCGCGAAGTGCTCGAGCGCCAGGCCCTCGGAGCCCTCGAAGTGGAAGTACTTGCCGGTCTGGTGCTCGAGTGCGTGCAGCACCCGTGAACCCTGGCCGGTGAACTGGGCGCTGACGCGCGGGTTCATCTGGACGAGGAACGCCTCGACATCGGGAGAGCTCGCCGCAACCTCGCGCAGCCGTCGCTCGAACTCGATCGAGATCGTCTCCTCGGAGCGGATCACGCCGTCGCCATGGCAGGTCGGGCAGGGGCGGGTCATGATCTCGCGGATTCCCTCGGTTACGTTCTGGCGCGTCATCTCGACCAGGCCGAGCTTTGAGATCTCCGCCGTGAAGGTCTTTGTGCGGTCCTCGTCGAGCGCGTTGCGCAGCGTCTTCATCACGGCGTCGCGGTTGCGGGCGCGCGCCATGTCGATGAAGTCGATGACGATGATGCCGCCGATGTCGCGCAGGCGCAGCTGGTTGACGACCTCGTCGGCGGCCTCGAGATTGGTCTTGGTGATCGTGTCCTCCAGGCGCGCACCCTTGCCGCGGCCGATGAAGGAGCCGGTGTTGACGTCGATCACCGTCAGCGCCTCGGCGTAGTCGATCATCAGGTAGCCGCCGCTCGGCAGATCGACGCGGCGGCCGATCATCGACTCGATCACCGGTGTCACGCGATAGGCGTCGAGCAGCGGCACGTTGCCTTTGTAGAGCTCGACGCGATCGACGAGCTCGGGCGCCGTGCGGCTGAAGAACGAGACCAGACGGTGGTGTTGCTCGGCGTCGTCGACGACGGCGCGCTCGAAGTGCGCGGAGAAGATGTCGCGCACGACGCGCACCGAGAGATCGGCCTCCTGGAAGACGAGTGTTGGTGCCTTGGACTCGGCGACGCGCTTCTCGAGGACCTCGTGCAGCTTGAAGAGGTAGAGCAGCTCGCGCTCGAAGTCGGCACGTACGGCGCCGTGGGCGGCGGTGCGGACGATCGCGCCGCCACCGCGCAGGTCGAGCCCCGCGGTCTCGCGGCGCAAGCGCTCGCGCTCCTTGTCCTCGAGCCGCCGCGACACGCCGACGCCCTCGCCGGAGGGCGTGTAGACCATGTAGCGGCCGGCGATCGTGAGGTCCATCGAGAGGCGCGCGCCCTTGGTCTTAAGCGGGTCCTTGACGACCTGCACGACGACCTCCTGCCCCGGCTTCAAGAGCGCCGAGATGTCCTGCGCGTCTTTGCCGACGCCGCGCCCGCGGCGCGGTGCCTCGACGCCCGGCAGCACGATCTCGTCGACGTGCAGGAAGCCGTTCTTGTCGAGGCCGATGTCGATGAACGCGGCCTCCAAGCCGACGAGGACGTTGTCAACCACGCCCTTGTAGATGTTGCCGACGATCGAACGCGCCCCCCGACGCTCGAGGTAGAGCTCAGCGACGCGATACCCGCGTCCTGGATCGGCACTCACTGGGCTGCGCCGCTTCGAAGCGCCGGGGGTACCCGTTGCCTCCAGCAGCGCAACGCGCGTCTCGCCGCGATCGACGCTGACCAAGACTTGTTTTTTCACGGCAGGTGTCCATTTCTATTAGAAGCGCAGCACACGGCCCTTAGCGGCCGCCGCGGTGCGGGCCTGCCCGTAGATCGACTGCAGCAGGCCGAGTGTGAGGAAAGTTGCGAGCACCGAGGAGCCGCCGTAGCTCATCAGGGGAAGCGTCACGCCGGTGATCGGCATGATGCCCAACGTCATTCCGACGTTGACGAACACCTGGAACATCAGCATGGCAACAGCTCCTGCGGCGATCAGTGCACCAAAGAGGTTTTTTGCGATAGCCACGATGCGTAGCGCTCGCCAAATCATCAGCGCGTAGAGCGATAAGACCACCGCGGCACCCACAAAGCCTAGACGCTCGCCGACCACGGTGAAAATAAAGTCTGTCGGCGACTCGCCGACGAGCCCGAGCGAGGTCTGCGTGGCGTTCGCGCCGCGACCGGTCTTCTGACCGGCACCGATCGCGATAACCGACTGCACCTGCTGGAAAGCATCAGAGCGCGGGTTCTGCGATGGATGCAGAAACCCCGTGAGTCGCTGCTCCTGGTAGTGGTGGAGCACGTGCACGCCGATCGCCGGCCCAACCGTCAGCGCGAGCGTCAGCGCGGTAACGCCGATCGCCGCGACCGTGGCGAGCTGGCGCCAGTTGACGCTTGCGATGTAGAGGATCGCGAAGGCGATCGCCAGATAGACGAGGCCCGAACCGAGGTCCGGCTCCTGGATCACGAGCAGCGCCGGTAGCAGCGCCAGCGCCATCACCCGCGCCGTGAGCACTGTGGCGGAGATCCGACGCGAGCTGTCGACGACCACCGCGGCAAGAAACACCATCAGCGCCACCTTGCCGAACTCCGAGGCCTGGAAGGAGACGACCGAGAAATTGATCGCGCGCTCGGCGCCGTTGGCCGCGGCGCCGAGCGCCAGCACGAGCAGGATCGCCAGGATCAGCAGGGCGTAGATGCCCCACTTGAACTCGCGCAGGCGGGAGTAGTCAAAGCGCGACATCACCGCCATCACGAGCAGGCCGAGGCCGAGGTAGACCGCCTGGCGCGAGACGTAGCCGGGCGCCGCGCCGTGGATCGCGACGAGCGAGCAGATGCCCAGGCCGACCGTGGCGAGCGCGAGCCAGGGATCGAATCCGATCGCCATGCGTGCGGCCAGCGCGTGGCCCGAGTCGGCCGCCGTACTCCGTGGTTTGAGCGCGCTGGTGCTCATCAGCGTGAGGTCGAGGTTCCCTCGACGACCTTCTCGGGCAGGCCGAACCAGTTGGCGAGGATCAGTCGCGCTGCGGGCGCCGCCGCCTGGTCACCAAAGCCACCCTTCTCGATTGTTACGGCGACGACGATCGGCCGGGTGCGATCGGGAGCGTAGGCGACATACCACGACTGGTCGTCGTTGGCGTTGTTTGTCACCGTCTGCGCGGTCCCGGTCTTGCCGTAGACGGTGCGCGGGAAGCTGCCGAACACGTCGTCGGAGGTTCCGCCGGGACTCTGCGCCGCGAGGTGCAAGCCGTTCAGGATCGTCTGCAGGTAGGCGTCGTCACCCTTGGGCAGCGGGCGTGGCGACGGGCCCGGGAGGGCGGCGAGCAGGTCGCCGTCGGAGTTCTCGACCTGTAGCGCGATGTGGGGCGTGACGAGCTTGCCGCCGTTTGCCAGCGCCGAGTAGGCGACGGCCATCTGCAGCGGCGTGGCCAGCAGATAGCCCTGGCCGGTCGCGAGCTGGATGTTCTGGCCGATCGTCCACGGCTGATAGGGCCCGGCCGGGCAGTAGGGGTTGTGCTGGTGGGGCTTGCAGTAGGCGGCCGCGTAGGCGGCGTCTTGCTGCTTCACCCAACTGGCGTCCGGCACGTCGCCGGTCGCCTCGTCGGGCAAATCGATCCCCGTCGGCGCGCCGAGTCCTAAGCTCTTGGCGACTTTTTGGATCACGTCGCCGCGTGCGTTTGCCTCCGCCCCCACCTGGTAGAAGTAGGTGTCCTCGGAGATCTGCAGGGCCCGGTCGAGGTCGTTGGGGCCGTAGTCGGCACCGTCTGAGTTGCAGAAAGACTGGCCGGAGTAGGTCGCGCAGCCATCGCTCGGCGTCCCTCCGAGGATCGTCTGGGGCGTGATGATCCCCGCCCCGAGCGCCGCCACGGCGGTGATCGGCTTGAAGGTCGAGCCCGTCGGGTAGGCCGAGGAGATGGCGCGATCGATGAAGGAGTCACCCGCCGCCTGTTGGTCATAGGCCGCGGTGGAGACAAACGGCTGCGAGAGCACGTTGGGGTTGAAGGCCGGGAGCGACCCGATCGCGAGCACTTCGCCGTTGTCCGGATCGAGCGCCACGAAGGCCGCGGCGACCCCGGGGTAGTGGTTGTGGTGAGCCAGCTTCATGCCCTCGGCGATCGCGGCCATGCCTTCCTGTTCGAGCGAGAGGTCGAGCGTGGTCTTCAGGTCATCGCCGGCGACCGGTGGCGTCGCGGCGAGCTGCTTGCCGGTCGGCTGGCCGGAGGCGTCGACCTGTACGCGCTGGATCCCGTTCGTTCCGCGCAGATAATGGTCGTACTCGAACTCGAGACCCTGCTGGCCGACGATGTCCCCGGCCGGCACCCCCTTGAAGTTCGGCAGGCCGAGGTCGTCCGTGTTGATCTGGCTGACGTAGCCGAGGATCTGCGCGCCGAGGTTGTCGTAGGGATAGGTGCGCACCGCGATTTGCTCTTCGATCAGGCCCGGGAACTGCGCCTTGTGCTCCTCGAGATAGATCAGCGCCGCGCTCGGAATGTCGGCCCTCAGCACGATTGGCGCGAAGCTGTCGCATGGCGTCAGCGCTTTCGTTATCTGCGTCGCCGGGATCGCGAGCGCGACCCCCAGGGCGCGGTAGAGCGAGGCGCGCCGCGCCAACGAGCTCGGCAACTCGCTGCAGGCGATTGCCGCGACCGCAGCCTGGCGGACGCCGGCGAGGACCTTGCCGTTGCGGTCAAGGATCAGCCCGCGTGGCGCCGGGATCGCGATCGTGCGGACCACGTTCGCGTTGGCGGTTGCAACGTTTTGCGGGCCGGTCAGCACCTGCAGGTACCAGAGGCGCAAGAGGATGATCGCGAAGAGCACGCAGGCGAGCACGCCGAGGATCTCGACCCGGCGGGCAAGTTGCGGCGGCACCGGCGTCCGCTGACCTATCGGGCGCTCGATCATGGGCGCGAGAGCGGGCTGAGCCTTGTGGTGCGGGCTCGCCGGGTTCGGCGTCGCGGGTCCTCCGGCAGCGCGCCGATCAGGCAGCGGCGAACGAGCGCGTAGACCGGCAGTGCGATCAGCGAGTTGAGCACCGTGACTTCACAGATCGCACCCAACAAGCTGAAGCTGACCGGCGTGTTGACGCCGAGCATGAACTCGATCACGCCGTAGCCGACAAGGGCCAGTGCGGTCGCGCCGGCGCCCAGCGCGATCGGGGTCAGCGGCGCCTCAGGCGCGCGAAGCTCGCGCAAGCGCCCAGCGCTGTAGCCGATCAGCGTGAAGAGCAGCGAGGAGATCCCGAGCGTCTGAACGAACGCGAGGTCGAGGAAAAGCCCGATCGCGAAGCCAAACGCCGAGGCCGGAACCGAGCCCGCGAGGAAGCCGACAGAGGCGACAACGAGTGGGGTGAGATCGGCGCTGGCACCGAAGATCGAGATCTGCGGGACGAGCGTCAGCTGCAGGACACAGGAGACGAAACCGAGCGCGGTCAGGCGCAGCGTGAGGTTGAGCGCATCGCCGATTCCGCGCGCTTGGACGCTGGAGGAGTGGGGACTCGGGGCGAGACTCACGACACCGGCACCAAACCGCCGGCGCCCGGCGGAGCGGAGCTGTGCCGGCGCGGCGCCGTGAGCACCTGCACGAGCTCGAGCTGCTTGACGTTGGCGTTCGGCTCCACCGAGATCGCGCCGTTCGCGGCCGCGACGCTCGTCACGTGGCCGATCGGGATGTCCGGGGGGTAATCGGAGTGCCCGTTGGCGGTCGTGCCGGCTGTGACGATCAGATCGCCCGGCGCGACCTGCTGGGAGGAGGGAAAGGCCAGCAGCAGCTGGTTCGAGCTTCCTACCGCCGGCTCAGCGATCCCCCACGTGCCGCTTGCGGCGTCGCGCGCGGCGACTGCCGAGGTGCTGTCGGTGATCAGCGTGACTTCCGAGGCGTTGTGAGCCACTGTCGTTACCTGCCCGACCAAGCCGTCACCGTCGACGACGGTATCGCCGAGGCGCACGTCGGCGCTCGAACCGACGTCGATCATGACATGGGAGTACCAGACGCTCGGCGACTCACTGATCACCTGTGCCGTCACCTGGTCATAGCTCGACACGTCGGCCTCCTGGTCGAGTTTGAAAAGCGCGGCCAGCTGGAGATAGTCGCGACGATAGGCCTGCAAGCTGGCGTTCTGGGCAATCAGTGCGCGGTTCTCCCGGCGGTACTCGTCGCGCTGGCTCGACGCGTGGACGACGTCGTCGATCGAGTTGATCAGGTCGTGAACCGGCGTCAGCAGCGTGGTCACGCCTTCCTGAATCGGCGAGAAGACATCGAGAAAACCGGACTGAATCGAGCCCAATATGCCAGCGGAGGACTCGCCGAAGAAGGCACTCAGCAGGACTAGGGAAAGGGCGACGAGTAGTCCGAGGACTGCACGGCGCCGACGAACGATCTTGTCGTGCACAGTGAAATGGTGGTCGCGCTACAGGTTACGCAGCCCGCGAGCGCGGGCCACAACGAACTATTCGTGCAGCGGAGCGGTCCGCCTGCAGCTTGGTCGCAGGCGGGCGGCATGGACCAGGCCTCGCGCAGGGCGAAGCGGCGGCGGACGCTAGCGCCGGCGGCGGCGCTTGCGACTCGCGCGGTCGATTCGCTGGATCACTTCGAACTCCTCCAGCGAGCGACCGGATCCGACGGCGACGCAGGTCAGCGGCGACTCGGCGATGTGCGCCGGCATGTGCGTCTCATCGCGCATCCGCTCATCGAGGCCGTGCAGCAGCGAGCCACCGCCGGCGAGCATCATCCCGCGATCCATGATGTCGGAGGCGAGCTCCGGTGGCGTGCGATCAAGCGTCAACTTGACGGCCCTGATGATCTGCTGCAGCGTGTCGTCCAGCGCGATGCGGATCTCCTCGCTGGTCAAAACGACCGTTTTCGGAAGACCGGTGACGAGGTCGCGGCCACGTATTTCGGCCTGCAACTCCTCGGCCATCGGGAACGCCGAGCCGATCTCGAGCTTGAGCTCCTCGGCGGTCTGCGATCCGATCAAGACCTTGTACTCGCGTTTGGCGTAGTTGATGATCGCGTTGTCGAGCTCGTCGCCGGCGACGCGGATCGACTCCGAGACGACGATCCCGCCGAGCGAGATCACGGCGACCTCGGAGGTCCCGCCGCCGATGTCGACGACCATCGAGCCGGTCGGCTCGCCCACCGGCAGCCCGGCACCGATCGCCGCCGCCATCGGCTCTTCGATCAGATACGCCTCGCGCGCCCCGGCTGACAGGCAGGCCTCCTCGACGGCCCGCTTCTCAACCCCGGTCACACCGGAGGGCACGCAGACAACGACACGCGGGTGGGCGAAGCGGCTCTGCTGGACCTTCTGGATGAAGTGGCGCAGCATTTCCTCGGTGATGTCGAAGTCGGCGATCACGCCGTCCTTCAACGGCCGGATTGCCGTGATCGTGCCGGGGGTGCGCCCGAGCATCCGCTTCGCATCGATGCCAACCGCATGGACCTCGCCGGTGCGCGTGTCGATCGCGACGACGCTCGGCTCGGAAAGGACGATGCCCCGCCCACGCATGTAGACGAGCGTGTTGGCCGTGCCAAGATCGACAGCGAGATCGCGGCCGCCGAAACCTGTCATGTGGCTGAATAAACCCATCTTGAGGGAGCTGAAACAGGGCGGGTTTGCCGCGTTCCGGGCCCCCTGTGTGGGTGAGCCAGCGCGGAGGGAGGTTCCCCACCTGCTCGTGAAGTGTAGCGGACCATTTCTCAGCTTCAGCCTTGCACGATAAGGTCCAGCGGGGTCAAAAGCGCTGCAAAACGGGCCCAAACGGGGTGCCGTGCAGGCCGCGCGAGGGGCTGGAGCTCACTGGATCAGCCATGGCCAGGCATCGATTAGCGCGCCGACGGGCAGGCCGACCACATTGGTGTAGTCGCCTTCGATCCGCCGCACGAGCGCACCGCCAGCCTGCTGGATCGCGTAGCCGCCGGAGCGCCCCTGCCACTCGTCGCTCTTGAGATACCACGCGATCATCGGCTCGTCGAGCTCGCGGAAGCTCACCGCGGTTGATTCGGTCAGCGTCAGCGGCTCGGCGCCGGCACGGAGGAGTGCGACGCCGCTGATCACCGTGTGCGTTTTACCCGACAGCGCGCGCAGCGTCGCCGCGGCATCGGTGGCGCTTTGCGGCTTGCCGTAGATCACCCCGTCGAGGGCGACGATCGTGTCGACGCCGAGCACCACCTGATCGTGCGCCGGCGCCACCGCCGTCGCCTTGCACAGCGCGTTCTCCCGCGCGAGCTCGAGCGGCTCGCCTTGCTCGAGCTCCTCGACGTCGCTCGGGCGGACGATGAAGTTGACGCCGAGTCGCTCGAGGATCGCCCGCCGCGCCGGCGAGCGGGACGCCAGAACGAGCGTCATAGCTCAGCGAAGAAGATTCCGATCTCGCGCGCCGCAGACTCCGGGCTGTCGGAGCCGTGCACCAGGTTCTCGCCGGTCTGCGTAGCGAGGTCGCCGCGGATCGAACCCGGCGCCGCCTCGAGCGGATTGGTCGCCCCGATCACCTGGCGCGCGGCGCTGATCGCCGAGTCTCCTTCGAGCACGATCGCGACCAGCGGGCCGGAGGTGATGAACGCGACGAGCTCGCCAAAGAACGGCCGCTGCGCATGCTCCTGATAGTGGCGCTCGGCAAGCTCGGTAGTCACCGTCATCACCTGCAGCGCGATTGGCCGCAGGCCCTTGCGCTCGAAGCGGGAAATGATCTCCCCGGTCAGGTTGCGAGCGTAGGCATCGGGCTTGACGAGGATGAGCGTGCGCTCCATCGGCTGGATCTCCTTGATCGTGTGGGGCTCGGGAGCCTGTCAAAGACGGGGCCCGAGCGTCTGGCGCTCGCTTCGCCTCGACTTGAGGCGCGCCCGCGTGCTAGCCCGCCGGCGGGCTCTCGCGCGCCCGGCTTTCGAGATGTCGCCGCGACGCCGACAAGGCCCCCGGCACGTGCGCTTCGCAGTAGGGGCAGACGCTCCAGGTCATGTCGAGCGGGCGCTGACAGTGCACGCACGGCTCGCGCAAACGACTGTGGCAGCTCGGACAGAGGATGAAATCCTTCTCGACCTCTTGACTGCAGTACGGGCAGCTGTAGAGCGCCAACTGGGCAAGTCGTGCTTCGGCCGCCTGGATCTCCAGATCGCGCTCGCGCGCGTCATCGAGATACTCGGGCGGGCGGACGATCATGTAGATGATGGTGCCGACGAACGGGAACAGCGCTGCGGCCGTGGCGCAGAGTACGAGCACCGGATCGTCGAGTCGCCGCCGCGCGTCGGCTCTGGTCCAGTAGATCAGCGCGAACCAGACGATGACGACGACCAGCAGCAACAGGTTGACGACCAGGTTGACCTTGTTACTGCCGATACCGAAATACGCGAACGGTCCGGGCACGTCGAGCGAGTCTAGCGCCCGCTACTACAAGAAAAATCTGCCGAACGCGTAGCCGATACCACCAAACACGAGTATCACGACGATAACGACGACCGCCACGAGAGCGATCATCGAGAGCACTGACGGAGTGTCGTCGGGGTTCATAGGGTCGAGGCAATCCCTCCGCGTGCTCCACGCAGCAGATCGGCAATCAGGTAGATCGAGCCGGTCGCCAGCACGACGCCGTCCGCTCCAGCGCTCACTCGCGCGCGTTCAAGGGCCCGGTCGGGCACCGGCTCGACGATCGCGGGTACCTGGCCGATCTGCGAGGCCAGCGATGCGAGCGTCGCCGCGGGCAACGCACGCGGACTCGTGCAGGCGGTGGTAACGAGTGCGTCGGAGCAGGCAAGCAGGCGCTGGAGCATCGTGGCGGCGTCCTTGTCATCGAGGATCGAGACGACCGTGACGAGCCTGCGTCCGCCGAGGAACTCCGGTAGCGATTCCGTGAGCGCCTCGATTCCACCGACGTTGTGAGCGCCGTCAAGCACCGTCACGGGCGCGCCGTAGTGGACCTCGAACCGGCCGGGCACGACGACCGAGCGCGCCGCGTCGAGCAGTGCCGCCGGATCGGGCTCGCGCCCCAAGAACGCGCGCACGGCGCTCACGGCGACGGCGAAGTTGCGCTGCTGATAGCCGCCGCGCGCGCGCAGGTTGGCTCCCACGCCGGCATCCTCGGGCGCGGTCACGAGCGTTGCGCCGCGATCGCTCGCAACCCGGCGGGCGAGCGCAAGGGCGTCGGGATCGAGGTCGGCGCCGATGATCAGGGTCGCACCGGGGCGGACGACGTCGAGCTTTTCCCGCGCGATGTCGGTGACGGTCGGACCGAGGTAGCGAGTGTGCTCGAGCCCGACGTTGGTGAGCACGGCGACACGGGAGTCGATCGCGTTGGTGGCATCGAAGCGACCGCCGAGCCCGGCCTCGATGACGGCGACGTCGATGCCGGCGGCGGCGAACTCGCAGAGCGCTGCGGCGGTCAGCAGCTCGAACTGCGTCACGCGGTCGTCGGCTTCGGACTGGGAGCGATCGACGAGCTCGGCGGCACGGACCGTGCGCGCGATCGCCGCGGCGAAGCGCTCGGGCTCGATGTCCTGCTCGTCGATGCGTATCCGTTCGCGGTAGCTCAGCAGGTGCGGCGAGGTGAAGCAGCCGGTACGCAGCCCGTGGCGTTCGAGAATTGCCGCGCTCATCCGCGTCGTCGATGACTTGCCGTTGGTACCGACAACGTGAATCGAAGGGAAAGGCATTGCCGGAAGCTCGAGCACGTTCAGCAGTCGGCGGATCCGATCGAGCCCGAAGCGCATGCCGAAGCGCTCGCGCGAGAGCAGGTAGCGCTCGGCATCGTCGGCGCTCCAACCCGCGTGTGGTACCGGCACCGCGTCGCTCATAGCGACTCCAGCTCGCGCTCGAGGGCCGCAAGCTTGTCGCGCTCGCGTTGCACGATCGCCGCCGGGGCGTTGGCGATGAACGCCTCGTTGGCGAGCTTGCCCTGCGCGCGTGCGAGCTCGCTGCGCAGCTGTTCCTGGCGACGCTCAGCGCGTTCGCGCTGGGCCTCGAGATCGACACCTTCGAGCACGGCGATCGCGCCGCCGGGAATGAGTACGCGCGCGAACGGTTCGGCGCCGTTCGGAGCGTCGGCGTGGAGGTCAAGGCGTGCCCGCGCCGCGATCAAGGGCGCGATCTCCTCATAGCCACTGGCGTCGATCCGTGCACTTATGCGCGTCCCGGGAGCGATCCCGACGCCGTCGCGCCAGCCGCGCATGACCTGGGTCGTCGCAATGACGCGCTCGAGGGCCGCGTCCGCCTCGGCATCGATGTAGGACTGCGAGAGCAACTCGCGGTGATGCCCGGCGAGCAGGCCCTCGTCGTCCTCGCGCACGTAAGACCAGGCCTCCTCGGTGACGAACGGGATCAATGGATGGGCGATCTGGAGCGTCTCGCGCAGGACAAAGCGCAGCGTTGAGCTGAGCTCGGCATGCCCCTCGCCGCCGAGTCTGCGCTTGACGAGCTCGATGTACCAGTCACAGAGCTCGCCGTAGATGAACTCGTAGAGCTCGAACGCGGCGTGAGCGAAGTCGTAGGCCTCGAGGCGCGTCGCGAGCGCGTGATCGATCCGCGCCAAGCGCGAGAGGATCCAGCGATCTTCGATCGCGGTCGGCTTTGGTTTTGCCTCGGCGTCGGGGTCGATCGCAAGCAGGACGAAACGTGCGGCGTTAAAGAGCTTGTTCGCGAGCTCCTGCCCCTGCTTGACCTTCTCGACGCTGTAGCGGACGTCCTGGCTCGATGACATCGCGAGCAGGCCGAAGCGCACCGCGTCCGCGCCGTGCTTGGCGATGTCCTCGAGCGGATCGATCCCGGTGCCGAGGGATTTCGACATCCGCCGTCCGTCGGGTGCCTGGATGACCGAGCTGATGTAGACGTCGCGAAACGGCACGGTGCCCGTGAACTCGAGCCCCATCATGATCATCCGCGCGACCCAGAGGTAGATGATTTCGCGCGCGGTGACCAGCGCGTCGGTGGGGTAGAACGCGCGCAGCTCGTCCGTCTCGGCGGGCCAGCCGAGGGTCGCAAACGGCCAAAGCGCGCTCGAGAACCAGGTGTCAAGGACGTCCTCGTCCTGGCGCACAGGGCCGCCGCAGGCGCCGCAGCGCTCAGGAGCGGTCGCGCTGACGTAGGTCTCATCGCACTCGTCGCAGTAGTAGACGGGGAGGCGGTGGCCCCACCACAGCTGGCGCGAGACGCACCAAGGCCGGATGTTCGCCATCCAGTCGAGGTAGACGCGACCCCAGCGTTCCGGGTGGAAACGCACGTCGCCGTGCTTGACTGCGTCGATCGCCGGCCGCGCGAGCTCGTCCATGCGCATGAACCACTGCAGCGAGATCAGCGGCTCGATGCGCTCGCCGGAGCGGTGCGAGTAGGGAACGGCGTGGGTGTAGGGCTCCCGACCACGCAGCAGGCCCGCACCTTCGAGCGCGGCCACCACCGCTTCCTTGGCCTCGGCCACGGTTAGCCCGGCGAAGCGCTCCCCGGCCTCCGCGTTGATCCGCCCGTCCTCGCCGATCACCGAGACGACGGGCAACTCGTGGCGGCGGCCGATCTCGAAGTCGTTCGGGTCGTGCCCAGGCGTGACCTTCAGCGCACCGGTGCCGAACTCGGGCTTGACGTAATCGTCGGCGATGATCGGTAAGCGCCGACCGACGAGCGGCAGGATCGCGTACTGACCGATCAGGTGTTTGTAGCGGTCATCGTCGGGATGCACCGCCACCGCGACGTCCGCCAACATCGTCTCCGGCCGCACGGTGGCCACCACCACCTCCTCGGCCTTGTTTTCAATCTGGTAGGCGATTGAAAACAACGTGTCCGTCTCCTCGCGCTCCTCGACCTCGAGGTCGGAGATCGCCGAGCCGCTGCCCGGATCCCAGTTGACGAGGTAGTTGTCGCGGTGGATATAGCCGCGCTGGTGAAGCTCGATGAACACCTTGATGACCGCCGCCGCGTAGCCCGCGTCGAGCGTGAAGCGCTCGTCCTCGTAGTCGCAGGACGCGCCGAGTCGCTTGTACTGCTCGACGATCTCCGCGCCGTACTCCTCGCGCCAGCGCCAGGTCCGCTCGATGAAGCGCTCGCGGCCGAGGCTCGCGCGGCTCGTGCCTTCACGAGCGAGCTGGCGCTCCACCTGTGTTTGCGTCGCGATGCCGGCGTGGTCGGTGCCGAAGATCCACTTCGTGCGCCGCCCGCGCATGCGCTGATTGCGGATCAGCGAGTCCTGGATCGTGCCGCCGAACGCGTGCCCCATGTGCAGCGCACCGGTGACGTTGGGTGGCGGGATCGCGATCGAGTAGTTCTCGGCGGCGCTGCCGAGCGGTTCGGGGTGGAAGAGGCCCGACTCGAGCCACCCAGCGATCAGCCGCGGCTCGACCTCGGCGGGCTCGAACCGCGTGCGCGATTCGAGCTCTTCGATGGCACGCTTGGAAGACACCGACGCCGTAGGCTACCGGCGCGCACCGTCGCGCTGCCGGTGTGAGGTCGTGCGCGTCTAGCCTGCCTCTTCGAGCGTATCGACCGCCGCGTCGGGCTCGTCGGCAACGGCTTCGGTGACGAGCGTCGGCGTCAGGCCCTTCTCGATCGTCTCGCGGGTCACGACGCACTTCTTCACATCGCGCCGGGAAGGAAGCTCGAACTGCACCTCGAGCAGTACTTCCTCGATGATCGAGCGCAGACCCCGGGCGCCGGTCTCGCGCTCGAGCGCGCGCTCGGCGATCGCAACCAGCGCATCGTCGGAGAAGACCAGCTCGATGCCGTCAAAGGAGAAGAAGCGGTGGAACTGCTTGACGAGAGCGTTGCGCGGCTCGGTCAGGATCGCGACAAGGTCCGCGTGGGTGAGCTGGTGGACGGCGGACATCACCGGCAGGCGGCCGATGAACTCGGGGATCAGCCCGTACTGGACGAGATCCTCGGGCAGGCAGCGCTCGAAGATCTCCCCGTCATCCTTGTTGTGGCGGCTTGAGATCGCTGCGCCGAAGCCGACGCCCTTGTGGCCGATCCGCCGCTCGATCACCTTGTCGAGGTTGGCAAACGCGCCACCACAGATGAAGAGGATGTTGGTCGTGTCGATCGAGAGGAACTCCTGGTGGGGGTGCTTGCGTCCGCCCTGCGGCGGCACGGAGGCCGAGGTTCCCTCGAGGATCTTGAGCAGCGCCTGCTGAACGCCTTCGCCGGAGACGTCACGCGTGATCGACGGGTTGTCGG
>PKYB01000021.1:0-51479 GCA_003133565.1 Solirubrobacterales bacterium | reverse complement strand
CGTAGCCGGCCTCGGTCAGCGCGGTCGCATCGGCAATCGCAAAGGGGACGTTGAGGATCCGAGCAAGGGTCTGGGCGAGCAACGTCTTGCCGCAGCCGGTCGGACCGAGCAGCAGGATGTTTGACTTCTGCAGCTCGATTTCGGCGTCCTCGACGTGCATCATCTGGACGCGCTTGTAATGGTTGTAGACGGCCACCGAGAGCGTTCGCTTCGCGCTGTCCTGGCCGATCACGTACTCGTCGAGAACCTCGTATATCTCGCGCGGCTTCGGCAGCGCCGAGATGTCAAAGGTCGGTGGGGCGACGAGCTCCTCGTCGATGATCTCGTTACAGAGATCGATGCATTCGTCGCAGATGTAGACGCCAGGGCCGGCGATCAGCTTCTTGACCTGTCGCTGGGACTTGCCACAGAAACTGCAGAGCAGCTGTTCGTTGGAATCGGTCGGTCGGGCCATGACGAGCTGCTCCTAGCTCACGGTCAGTGCTCCGCGATCACACGGTCGATGATGCCGTATTCCCGTGCCTCGTCGGAGCTCATGAAATAGTCGCGGTCGGTGTCATTTTTTACTTCCTCGACAGCCTTGCCGGTGTGCAGCGCGATGATCTCATCGAGCCGGCGGCGGACATCGATGATTTCGCGTGCATGTATCTCAATGTCGGTCGCCTGGCCTTGGAAGCTTGAGCTGACCTGGTGGATGAGGATCTTTGCGTTTGGCAGCGCCATGCGCTTGCCCTTTGCGCCACCGGCCAGAAGCAGCGCACCCATTGACATTGCGATGCCGACGCAGATCGTCTGGACGTCCGGCTTGACGAACTGCATCGTGTCGTAGNNTCCTCGCTCTCGAGGTGCAGCAGCTGCGCGACTATCAGGTTGGCGATCTGATCGTCGATCGGTGTGCCGAGAAAGATGATCCGCTCATTGAGCAGGCGGCTATAGATGTCAAACGCGCGCTCGCCGCGTGACGTCTGCTCGACAACCATCGGGATCAGTGGGCTCATGGTCCTCGCTCTGTTTCGCTTGCCTGGCTCGATTCCTCCCGGCAAGTGCGAACGCAGCACCGCCTCCACGGCGAGTCTACCAACCGCCTATCGGCGGCCCGGCCTTACGTGCCGGGTGTCCAGAGCTTCTCGCGTGCCGCTGCAAGTCCGGGCGCAATCGGCTTTGCGGCAGCGATCAGCCGCTCGAGTGCCTGATCGCCAGCGACATCCTCACGGAGCTCAGCCAGACGTCCGGCCTTGCGCAGCCGATCGAGCAGCTTTTCCTCATCGCGCGGGCTCGTCGGCCGCTGCTCGGGCGTCATCCCCTCGACCAGCGCGGCGAGCAGCTCGTCGTCGCTCGGGTTGATGTCCTCCTGCGCGATGATCGCCGCGAGCACGGCCTCGCGACGCAGTGCCTGCTCGGCGTCCGGACGCGCCTCGATCAGCATTTCCTCCTCGCTCTTGCCGGCAAGCGACAAGAACGCCTCCTTGGAGACGCCGCGATGCTCGAGCGAATGAAGCGTCCGCTCCCAGGTCTCCTTGGTGCGCGCGTCGATCAGTGCGGCGGGGACGCTGACCGTTGACGCGGCGACAGCCGCGTCGAGGACGGCGCCGCGAAACTCGCGCTCGACAGCGCGCTCGTCGACTTCGAGCAGCCGCGCGCGGAGCTCGTCGCGCATCTCCTCGAGCGTGTCGAAGCCGGCGGCGTCGGTGGCGAACTCATCGCTGAGCTCGGGCAGGACCTTCTCCCGAACTTCGCTGACCGTCACGTCGAAGCTGACGGAGGCGCCGGCGAGAGCGGTCTCTCGGTAATCCTCGGGGAAGGTCACCGCGACAGTGCGCTCTTCGCCGGCGCTCGAGCCGAGCAGCCCCTCCTCGAATCCCGGTACGAGCCGACCGCTGCCGAGCTCGACCAGCTGTGCGCGTCCCTGGGCTCCTTCGACGGGCTCGCCGTCGATCGTGCCGCTGTAGTCGATGACGACGAAGTCGCCGCGCGCAGCTGGGCGCGTCACCGGCTCAAGCCGCGCCAGGCGCTCGCGTGCCTGGTCGAGCTCGCGCTCGAGGTCCTCCTCGGCCACGGCCGCTTCGCGCTTGGCGACCTCGAGGCCCTGCCAGGCGCCGAGCGTCGCGGGCGGCCTCACGCCAATCTCGAAGGAGAATCGCAGCGGCTCGCCAGCGGCCGGCAGGTCGCCGACCGAGATGTCGGGATCGCCGATCGCGGCAATTGCCGACTCGCCGATCGCCTGCGCGTACCAGCGGCCAATCCGCTCGTGCACGGCCTCGTCGACCACGGCGTCGCGACCAAGGCGCTGGATCACGACGGCGGCCGGGATCTTGCCCTTGCGGAAGCCCGGAAGCTTGAGATTTCGACCGAGCGAGCGCGCTGCGCCGTCAACCGCGCCGGCCAGCTCCTTGGCGGCGACCTCGACCTCGACGCGAGCGCGCGACTCGGGGAGGGCGGTGACGGTTGTCTTCACCACGGGATCGGCCACGGCGCGCAACGATACCTTCACGCGGTGCGCACCCTTCAGCCACGTCGCTACGAGCGCGCCCTTGGCGCGCTGATCACCGGGCCCGTCGGCCATTTCGCCGCCGGCCTGATCGACTGGCTCGCGCTGGCGGGCGTGGTCAGCCGGCGGCGACTCGGGCGAGTCTGGGCATCTGGCCGCGCGGCGAGGGGCCGGGAACCTTGACCCTCACCACGTTTCCGGCGAAGCGTCAGCTCGTAGGGCGCGGCGTCGGCGCACGGTGACGACGAGCGCGCCACCGGCGAGGACGATCGCGATGAAGGCGACGATCGCGCCGAGTGGGAAGGCGAAGGGCTTCTCACCGATCCAGTAGAGCGTGCCGTGGAGGTCACCCTTCGTGGCGCCGATCTGAATCGGCACCTTCCACTTGAAGACGAGGGTCGTCTTGTCGACGCCGCGGTTCTTCACCACCGGTGGCAGCGCGGGGCTGTAGAGATGGATGCGGTGGTCGTGCCAGACGTAGGTTCCGGTCTTTGCCACGGTGACCCAGTCCGGCGTGGCCGTCGAGGTGGCGTAGGGCGGAACCGTGACGCCGGCCGCGTAGAAGCTCTGGTTGAGGTAGTAGGCGGGCGAGTTCTGGTTCAGCTCGACCGTGCCGTCGGCGAGGATCCGCGCGTACGGTTCGCCCGTGTAGCCGAAGACCGTGACCGTTTCGCGGCTGTGGTTCGTGACGAAGATCTCGTCGTTGTAGTCGAGCACGCGCCAGCGGACGCCGGCAACGGTGGGCGAGATACGCACGAGCGTCGAGCGATAGTGGATGTTCGTCGCCCCGGGCGCGGCTACCGTCTGGCGAACCGAAGCCGCGAGTGCCGCGGCGGGCGCTAGCAGCAGCGCGAATGCAGCAATCGCCGGGACCGCGATGCGCCGACGACGGACCATTTTCGCGACTCTAACGCACCCCGCGAGCGCTCGAGCCGCGTGGGGCGGCCGGCGCGCGGCGAGGTTTGCGGCGCCCTACTTGAGGGACTCGATCAGCGCGACCAGGGCGCGTACGTCGGCCGGCTTGGCCATGAGATCGTCGCCCTGGATCGCTTCGGCCATCACCCCGCCGGGGAAGCCCCGCACCGTCAATGCCGTCGGATCGACGATGTGCTCGGTCAGGTAGGCGGCGTCGGCTGTGATCGTCCGCCCGTTGGTGAGCGCCACGCGACTTTCGTAGAGGCCCTTCCACGTCGGCCCGGTATTCGGGGTTCCGTTGAGCGAGTGGCAGTCCTCGCAGCCGTCGGACGCGTAGAGCTGCTTGCCGGTGCTCAGGAGCGTTGCGCTCGGGGAAGTGGCGGTGTGGGTCGATTTGGGATGCTTGGGCGCGCTCGAGCCGCAGGCGGCGACGAGCACGGCGAAGGCGAGCGCCGCGAGCGCTGTGAGTAGGACGTGGACGAGCGCGCGCCGGGGCATGCTCCGCGGATTGTTGCGCTTCGCGCGACGTTCGCGAAGGTTGAGTGCGTATGCGCGCATGGTCGGGAAGAGCCCGGGTTGCCGATCGATCCGCCACCAAAAATTGGCGGGGAGCTCAGGGCCACGGAGGTGTCAAATGGTGCTACGCCAGTGGGCGAAACGGTCACCCTAGATCTTGGACGCAGGGCCATGCCGGGGTCGGCGGGGTTTTTCGACAATTCACCGCGATGTTCCGGTTCTCCTCACTCCCCTACACAGGCAGTCCGGCCGGTGCAGGCGGCTTGGGTGTGCGGTTTGCATCCATCCGTCGCACGGGCGTGCACGTTCTCGTTTTCGCTCCCTCGAGCGAGTCGTCATCGGCCCTGACGGCGGAGTTGCGACACCGCGCGGAGACGCACGGTGCTCGCTTCACGCTGCTCGTGACCGCCGGTTCGGGGCCGGCGGCCGAGACAGAGGCCACCCGCGCGGCAGAGCAGTTTTGCGCCGCCGGACTGCCAGTTAAGGGGACGGTCGGAAACAACGATTCGGTCGCGGCGGCATGCGAGGCGTGGAACCCACGGATTGATGACGAAATTCTCGTCTCGAGTGCCGCCGAGGGTTCGATGCGGTGGCTGCACACGGGGCTGCCACGACGCGTCGAGCGTCTCACGGATGCGCTCATGCGTCACGTTCCCGCTCGCGACCGGGTCGCCGACTGGCGCCTTGCGGCCTGAGTTTTGACCGGCGGCTGCTGACAGTCACTGTAATTACCTGAAAGTCGCGTCTGTGGCAGCGCGCGTGTGACAGGATGGCGAGGGTGTCGCACGGCACGAGTCGATGCGCGTGCGCGCGCGGTTGTCACGAATATGACGCTGCGCGTAGACTTGCTGTTGCACACGGCGCTTGCCGCGCCTGCGAGTCCGCCTCGCGCAGGGCTCCGCCGGCCTCAGGGCCCACGGCGACCTCACGGACAGGCTCGTCCTCCGCGACACAGCGCCATCCATCGACGAGAGTCACTGCGACCGGTCGGTACGGCCCGTCAGGGGACGCTCGAGGAGGTTCGAGATGCACGACAGTTCGCCAGCCCCGCCGTCGGACTCGTCGGCCCTGGAAGCGACTCCACCGGACCCTGAGGCCGATGCACCGGATGCGGAAGAGGGCGCGACGGACGCGGAAGCGGGCGCGCCGGACGCGGCGAGTGGAGCGGAGACCCCACGCCAGCGGTTTCGGCGCAAGGCCGAGCGGGTGCGACTGCATGCAAATTCGGTGGCGGTCGTCGCACTGCTCGCCTACCTGGTCGCGCTCGCGGCGTTGAACACCAGGAGCGTCAAAGCGGACTGGGTGTTCGGTACCTCGCACGTGGCACTCGTCTGGATCGTGCTGTTTACAGCGATCCTCGGCTGGCTGCTCGGTCTGTTGAGCATCGCGAAGTACCACTGGCGCACACGACGGCCTCACAGCTGAAGCCAAGCGAGCGGGCCGTGTTCGCGCTCCGGGCGGCGCCCGCGCTTAGTTGACCGTGATCGGTACGCCCGGCGAGATGCGCGCCGCGAGCCACTCGATGGCGCTGGTGGCAAGGCGTATGCAGCCGTGGGACTCGGCGGTTCCGAGCGTCCCACCGAGATTCTCGATCCCGTGAATCGCGATCTGGCCTGGCCCGCCCTCGAAGTCTTGAAGGACTTTTGAACGATCGCTGGTCGCGAGGGCAAACGGCGCGCCCGGCGCGCCCGCGGCCATCTTCACGTTTTCCTCGACGAAGTACTCGCCACTCGGTGTCGGCGTCGATGCCTTGCCGACGACGGCGGCGAAGCTGCGGATCTCGTGCCCGCTGAGGTAGATCAGCACACGGCGCGCGCCGAGGTCGACGACGATGTGCCAGGGGGTGCTCGAGAGCGTTGTGTCCGTCGCGCTGATCCAGCCGGTGCGGGGCGGGGTACGGCCGGTGAGCGTGCGACCGGGAAGGCGCACCTCCAACCAAAGTTGCCCGCTGGCCTGCACCGTGTTGTCGATCGTGCTCGCGAGCACCGGCAGCACCGTGCGCTCGTGCGTGATCGGACGCACGTCGGCGACCGACGTTATGAACGTGCCGTCGGGCTGGGTGTAGACGCTGTGCGCGCTGAGCAGGCTGGCGGTTTGCTGCTGCGCCGGCACTTGCGACGGCGCGACGGCGGACGCGGCTCCGGCAAATAGCACCGTGGCCAGCAGGCATGTGAGGGCGGCAATTGTTCGTTTCATCGAGTTGAGCCTTCCGCTGGACGCACGCCGCGAGCGAAAGCGGCACCGGGCTGGCGCCGCTTCGCATGCGCGGGGTGCTGGTTAGCCGGTGAACCCGCCAGAGCCCGTGAGGGCCAATACCGACGCGGCACACGCCTTGATGGCGATGTTGAGCGTCTTGGCCGGCGTGCCATCCGTAAACGTGACGTGCGCCTTCAGCGCGTGGGTCCCGCTGCCGGGGTCGACTGACGCCGTGAACGGGTCTGACTTGCGCGTTGCGATGGTGTGTCCGCCCAGGGAGAAGACGACTTTGCGGATGCGCTTGCCTTTGACCGTGGCGGTGAACGTCTTGCTGACACAGCTAGTCGGGCCGAGATGCGCGACCGAACCGGGCAGGGTCGTGAGCCGCGCCGTGCCACTGTGACCGGCGGTGCCGCTTGTGCTGCCGCTGCCGCTGCCGCTGGCACCGCTGGCACCGCTGCTGCCGCTGCTGCCGCCGCTGCCGCCGGAGGTTGTGCCGGCGCCGGTCGCGCAGTTCGCCGCGGTGATCGTGTCGTTGATCAACGTCACCGCTCCGTTGCGCGCCAGCACTCGGCCGTTCACGGTGACGCCGTTGTTCAGCGAGATCGATGTCAACGCGAGGATGTTGCCCGCGAAAGTCGTGGTCGTTCCGAGTGTCGCGGAGCTACCGACCTGCCAGTAGACGTTGCACGGTTGGGCTCCGTTTATGAGGTTCACGGCGCTCCCCGACGCCGTGATCAGCGTCGAGCCGGCCTGGAAGATGAACACCGCGTTCGGGTTACCCTGAGCGTTGAGCGTGAGTGCGCCCGTCAACCCGAGCGCGCTGGCGTTCTTGTAGACGCCGGCGGTCAACGTGAGACCACCGAGGTTGGCCGGCACGGAGGTGGCCGGGGTGCGCCCGGCGGCATCGTTATAGGCAGTCGTCAGGTCGAGCTCGGCCTGGGCTGCGGTCGCGTTGGCCGCATACTCCGTGCCGTTCAGTGTCCCGGGCGGAAATCCGGTCACCGCGGAGCCCGGGCTCACGCCCAGATCGCCGTTGACCACCGAGGAACCCGTGTTCGTCACCGCCTGGCCCGCGAGAACAGCGAAGGCGCCGTCCGTTCCGAGTCCGACCGGCGGCTGTGCGGCGAGCACGACGCTTCCGAGCAGCGCGAGTCCCGCGAGGCAGGCGGCGCCCGTCGCCCCCAGGATCCAAGCGCGGCGCCGGCGTCGCGTGGAGTGCGGCTGGTTGGGTGTCTTTGAGCGCATGGCGAAGACCTCCTGGATCTCGTAAGGGGGGAGCGCTTCGAGGTCCTCATCGGAAGTCGCGCTTGCGCGTTCCGAGAGTTCCCCAGGACCTCCATCGGATCGCTGTAACATGAAACCTGAATCTAGAATTGCCAGACTAGGCAAATGACTGATTTCACTGGACGGATCGCTGATACCGCGAGGCTTCTGCCGGGCGTTTGCGGCCAATGACGGCGGGGTACTTCCAGGCATAGCCCGCGAGCCCGACATCCGCCTGCGCGACCTCGGCGATCTGCTGAACGCCGTCACGCGCAGGCCGGCGCGTCGAAGTCGCTTGGTAGGCTGAGGTGGTCGTTTTTGCCGAGCCGCAGCTCGGTCGTTGGGCGTCAGCTTCGTCTAGGCCGCTCGGCCTCGCGATCGCAGCCCTTGAGAGGTCTATTGGAGCGTTTTGGAAATCCTGGCCGCTAAGCCCGACCGCATGAAAAGCAAGCGGCACAAAGATCGTTCGCGTGGCCGTGACGCCGAGGCGCCGTTGCGGATCGCGATGCTGGCGCCGCCGTGGATATCGGTTCCGCCACCGGGGTATGGCGGTGTCGAGACGGTCGTCAGCGTGCTGACAGAAGAACTCGTGGCGTCCGGCCACGAGGTAACGCTGCTTTGTGCACCGGGGTCGCAGTCAACCGCGCGTGTGGTCCCGCTGCTAGCAAATGCGCAGCCGGCGGAGATCGAGCGATCGCTATATGAAGTCGATCATGTCGCGCGGGCGTTTGCCATGATCGAAAGCGCGCCACCGGACGAACCTTTTGACGTCGTGCACGACCACTGCGGCTTCACGGCACTCGCGATGGCCGACCGCATCGATGTGCCAATCGTGCACACGATGCATGGGCAGTTCACACCGAGCACGGCGGCGTTCTACTCCCATCACGGCCACAAAGCGACACTTGTCGCCATCAGCAGGGCACAGCTGGCCTCGGCGCCCGACGCGCTGGGCACGCTCGACGTCATCTCCAACCCGATCGACGTGAGCGCCTGGCCACTTCGGGAACACAAGGACGACTACCTGTTGTGGGTCGGTCGAATGGCACCGGTGAAAGGCCCTCACCGCGCGATCACGGCGGCCCGCGCCGCAGGCGTGCCGCTGGTGCTCGCCGGCGTCGTTCAGCCTGGCCAGAAAGCCTTCTTCGACAGTGAGGTCGCGCCGCACATCGATGGCGAAAAGGTGCGCTACATCGGCGAAGTAGGAGGAGCCGAGAAGCTCGCCCTGTTCGCCGGTGCGCGCGCATTGCTGATGCCGATCCGCTGGGATGAGCCGTTCGGAATGGTGATCGTCGAGGCGCTCGCCTGCGGCACGCCGGTTATCGCATTCCCCGAAGGCTCGACCCGCGAGCTGGTGGTGGACGGCCTGACCGGCTTCCTCGTACACGACGAGGCGGCAATGGGCGAGGCCGTCGAGAAGCTTCCGCGCATCGCACCGGCAGCTTGCCGTGCCTGGGTTGCGGCGAACTGCGATGTGGGCGTCGTCGCCGCGGCCTACGAGCAGGTCTTCAGGCGCGCCGCCCGTCGTCGACTCGACGAGGTTGCTGCGCGTGGCTGACGGGACGCTCAGCGTCCTCGACGGGAGCACTTTTGTCGTCTGTGACCGTGTTGGCGATCTGCGCTCCGAGGCCGGTCGCGAGCACGGATTCTTCTCCGAGGACACACGTTTCGTCTCGCGCTGGGTGCTCCGCGTCGACGGGGTCTCGCTCGATCTGCTCGGCTTGGACCAGAGCGCGCATTTCGCCGCGCAGTTCTTTCTCACGCCGCGTATCGACCCTGAACACGTGGCGCCCTGCTCGGTGCTGCGTCGGCGTTTGGTCGACCGCGCGTGGATCGAAGAGATCACGGTCATCAACCACCGTCCGGCCACCGGCCCGGTGCGCGTCGATCTCGACGTCGACACCGACTTTGCCGATCTCTTTGAGGTCAAAGACGGCGCGATCGCCGAGCGCGAAATCGCATGGCGCCAGGACGGCAAATCGCTCGTGCTCGAGTACCAGCACGGTGAGTTTCATCGCTCGGTCACGATCGAGAGCAATCAACCGGCGCTCATCTCGCGCCGCGGTCTCGTCTACGCACCCGAGCTCGAACGTGGCCAGCAATGGACTCTGGCGCTGCGGATCACGCCGCACGCGGCTCAGCCGGGCACCATTTTTGCCGCCCGCAGCGTGCACGGTGGCTTCGATCCGGTGCGGCGCGCAAAGCTCGCGGAACTCGAGGCGTGGCTCGGCGACGCGCCAGTGCTCGAGGCGCAGAACGAGGGGCTTGCGCGCACCTACCGCGCGAGTCTCACCGATCTGGCGGCGCTACGGCTGCAGCCCGACCTGAGCGAGCCGGCCACGCTGCCCGCCGCCGGACTGCCATGGTTCATGGCGCTGTTCGGACGCGACAGCCTGATTACGAGCTTCCAGGCTCTCCCCTACCTGCCGGCGCTCGCAACCGCGACGCTGCGCGTGTTGGCTGATCGCCAGGCGCAGACGCGTGACGATTTCCACGAGCAGGATCCCGGGAAGATCTTGCACGAGATGCGCTTCGGCGAGCTGACCGCAACGGGCGTGCAGCCGCACTCGCCGTACTTCGGCAGCGCCGACTCAACGCCGCTCTTCGTCGTGCTGCTCGACGAGTACCACCGCTGGACGGGCGACGATGCTCTGGTCCGTGAGCTCGAACCCAACGCGCGCGCCGCGCTCGCCTGGACCGAAGAAGGCGGCGACATCGACGGCGACGGATACGTCGAGTACTTCAGGCGAAATCTGACAACCGGACTCCTCAACCAATGCTGGAAGGACAGCTGGAACGCGATTCAGTTCGCCGACGGCACGCTTGCACAGGGACCGATCGCAACCTGCGAGATCCAGGGCTACGTGTACGACGCGCGCTGTCGGGGCGCCCGCCTGGCTCGTGAGGTGTGGGGCGACGTCGCCTTCGCCGAGCGCTTGGAGAAGCTCGCCGCTGACCTGCGCGATCGCTTCCGCAAGGACTTCTGGATGCCCGAACGCGGCTGCCACGCCCTCGCGCTAGACGGCGAAAAGCGCCAGGTGGACAGCCTGGCCTCGAACTTTGGCCACCTGCTGTGGTCGGGAATGCTCGGCGAGGAAGAAGCCGCGACGGCCGCCGAGCGACTGCTCGACGAAACGCTTTACTCGGGCTGGGGGGTGCGAACGCTCGGCACGCACGAGGCCGGCTATAACCCGCTCGGCTACCACACCGGGACTGTGTGGCCGCATGAGAACTCGCTGATCGCCGCCGGACTCGCCCGCTACGGACTGCGCGAGGCGGCGGCGGAGATCGCCTGCGCGATCCTCTCCGCGGCACCGCACTTCGAGTACCGCCTGCCGGAGGTATTCGCCGGGTATCCGGCGATGCTCACAGCGGTTCCGGTCGCGTTTCCGACCGCCTCCCGGCCACAGGCGTGGGCCGCAGGCGCGCCGCTGATGCTGCTGACGACGCTCCTTGATCTGCATCCCGGCGCCACCGAAGCACACGTCGATGTCCCAGGCCCGCTCGGGCAGATCAGCCTGCGCGGTGCCGGCAGGGGCACGGAGGCGCCGCCGCGCGCTCGAGCCAAAGGGAGGCCTGTCCGCGCCGGGGCCTGATCGCGCGCTGCGGCGATGACGGCCGCGCGTGGCCGGCGTGGCGTGCGAAGATGTCGCGCCGTGGAAGAGCGCAAGATCGAGCGTCTGGGGCGAGCGGTGAGCGTCGTCGGCCTCGGGACCTGGCAGCTGGGCGCCGACTGGGGCAGCGTCAGCCCCGAGAGCGCCCGCGCGGTGCTCGACAGCGCCGTCGCCGCGGGCGTCACCTTCTTTGACACCGCGGACGTCTATGGCGACGGTCGCAGCGAGCAGTTCTGCGCCGAGTTGCACCGCGGCCAGCCCGAGGTGCTCGTCGCGACGAAGATGGGTCGGCGCGTCGAGCAGCGACCGGAGAACTACAACCGGGAGAACTTCCTCGCCTGGAACGACCGCTCGCGCGCCAACCTCGGCGTCGAGACGATCGACCTCGTCCAGCTGCACTGCCCCCCGGACGAGGTCTACCGCAGCGATGGGGTGTTCGCGGCGCTCGACGAGATGGTGCAGGCCGGCCGGATCCGCGCCTACGGCGTCTCTGTGGAGACCTGCGAACAGGCGCTCTGGGCGATCGCCCGCCCACACGTGGCGAGCGTGCAGATAATCCTCAACTGCTTCCGGCTCAAACCGCTCGATGACGTCCTCCCCGCTGCGCGCGCCGCCGGCGTCGGGATCATCGCCCGTGTGCCCCTGGCCTCCGGGTTGCTGTCCGGCCGCTTCGACGAGCACACCGTGTTCGCAGCCAACGACCACCGCAACTACAACCTCCACGGCGAGGCCTTTGACGTCGGCGAGACGTTCTCTGGCGTGCCCCTGGAAGTTGGGCTGGCCGGCGTGCGCGAGCTCCAGAAGCTGCTCGATCCAGGGGTCAGCCTGGCGCAGTTCGCATTGCGCTGGGTGATCGACCAACCCGGCGTCAGCACCGTTATACCCGGCGCCAGTAGCGCCGAGCAGGTCGTCCAGAACGTCGCTGCTGCCGCGCTTGAGCCGCTACGCGAGGAACAGCTGAGCGGCGTGCGCGAGGTTTATGACCGGCTGATCCGCCAGCACGTGCACGATCGGTGGTAGCTCAAGGGCGCAAGCCCACAGGCTCGCCGTTGTGGCGACGCTCCGCAGACCGCTCGCGGTCGCGCCAGAGCTGACTGGTAGCTTCCCCGCCATGTGCCGACATCGTGTTGGCCAGCGGGGTGCCTGAAGCCGGCGACGCAGCTGTTGTCTCACTGCGCACGATCGCGCTCGAATGGGGCCGGATCGGTTGCATCGGCTTCGGTGGCCCGCCCGCACACATCGCACTCTTTCGCGAGCTCTGTGTCGCCGAGCGCAAGTGGCTAACCGAAGCGGAGTTCGAGCGGGCGATAACCGCAACGAATCTGCTGCCCGGGCCGGCTTCCACGCAGCTCGCGATCTACTGCGCCTGGCGGCTGCGCGGCACGCGCGGGGCGATCATCGGCGGATTGGGGTTCATCGTTCCGGGTCTCGTCTTGATCCTCGCGCTGTCGGCGCTCTTCCTGAGTGGCTCGCCACCGCGATGGGTGCGCGGCGCCGGGCTGGGTGCCGGTGCCGCCGTGGCCGCTGTGGCGGTGAGCGCCGGGCTCGGTATCGCACGACCAATCTGGCGGCGCTCTGCCGGAGAGCTGCGAGTCCGCGTGGTCCTTTACGCTCTCGCCGGCGCTGGCGGGGCTGCCCTTGCTGGTCCCTGGCTCGTGCTCGTCCTGCTCGGCGCCGGCACGGTCGAGCTGGTCTGGCGTGGCTTTCTTGATCGCGGCCTCGCCGGTCTGCAGGGATGGCCCGTGCTGGCCGCGATCAGTGACCCGGGCGGCAGCGGCGCGCTCATCTGGACAGCGCTGAAAGTCGGCGCGCTCTCCTTTGGCGGCGGCTTCGTGATCATCCCGCTGATGCAGTCAGACGCCGTCAGCACCTACCACTGGATGACCCACGGCCAGTTCCTAAACGCTGTCGCGCTCGGACAAATCACCCCCGGGCCGGTTGTACAGACCGTCGCAGCCGTCGGCTATTCGGCTGATGGGATCCCGGGCGGGCTGCTCGCCGCGCTTGTCGCGTTCCTGCCGTCGTTCTCGTTCATCCTGTTCGGCGCGGCGCGCTTCGAGCGCCTGCTCGTCAATGAGCGCGTTGTCACATTCCTCGCTGGAGCCGCCCCGGCAGCCGCTGGGGCGATCATCGGCGCCGCGATCCCACTAGCCGCCGCCAACAGCGAGACGTGGCAGTTCGTCGTGCTCGGCGCCGCGGCGATTGCGCTGCTCGGGCTGCGTCGGCCCGTCGTGCCGACCCTGCTAGCGGCGGGAGCGCTTGGCAGCGCCGTCGCGTTGCTCGGCGCACCGCTGCCGCACAACTGACCCCAAGCGGGGAGCCGCGACACGCTCGCACGACCGCTGGTCCACGCCACGGCTTTCGGTCGCTGCGGCCAGGCCCCTCGACCATCGGCCGTTCGCTCGCAGGCTGACGGCACGCGGTAGAGTTGGCTGACCAACACTCCGAGGGAGGCTCGTCCCCACCATGGCCGCACTGATCGTCGTGATTGTCATCGTCGTGCTCCTGGCCTTCGGCTTGTGGGTTTCCTTCAACGGCCTCGTCCGCAAGCGCAACCGGACTCAGGAGGCTTGGTCCGAAATCGACGTTGAGCTGAAACGCCGCCACGACCTCATCCCCAATCTGGTCTCGACGGTGCAGGGCTACGCCGCACACGAAAGCGGGACCTTCGAGGCGGTGACCGAGGCCCGCGCCAACGCGGTCAGCGCCGGCGCGACGGGCGATCCGAGCAAGATCGCGCCGGCTGAGAACGCGCTCTCCGGCGCGCTCCGTTCGCTCTTCGCCGTCGCCGAAAACTACCCGCAGCTGCGCGCGGTCGAGAGCTTCCTCCAGCTGCAGGAGACGCTGACCGCGACGGAGGACAAGATTGAGTTCGCCCGCCGCTACTACAACACCAGCGCCCGCGACTACAACATCGCCCTGCAAACGTTCCCGCGCAACCTGATTGCCGGGCCGTTCCACTTCACGGCTGTGGCGTTCTTCGCCGCCGACGAAGCGGACCGCGCCGTCCCTCAGGTGAGTTTCGCCGGCACCGACGCTGCTGCTGCTGCTGCTGCCGGCCCGCCGTCCGCATCAGCTTCTGCCGGCCCGCCGTCCGCGGCTGCCGGCGAGCCCGAGGGACCACCACCTGCCGTCGCCGCCGAGGGTCCGACGCCGACCAGCTGAGATGAGCTGACGGATCGAGCCGAGCGGCAAGGTCGGCGCTGCGGCCTCGTGTCGCGTTCTGCTCAGACGGACTGACCCGACACGATCTTCTCGAGGTCGGCGATCCGGTCCTCGATCGGCGGGTGGGTGTCGTAGAGGTGGTGGTACCAGGCTTCGTGATGCTGCAGCGGATCATCGATGCACATCGCGGCGGTAGCGTGGTTCATGTTCTTGAACGGCGTGTCGTTCTGTTGCAGTTTCTTGAGCGCGCTCAGCAGCCCCGCCGGATTACGCGTCAATTCCACGCCGCTGACGTCGGCCAAGGATTCGCGGCGGCGTGAGAGCGCCAGCCGGATCAGCGGGCCAAAGATGAAGCCGACGACCATCAGCAGCGCGCCGGCGACGAACAGCACGATCACGATCTGGCCGCCGCCCCTGCCGCCGCCTCGCCCCATGCTGGAGAAGAAGATGCTCCGCCAGAGGATGCTCGCGAGCAGTGCCGCCATACCGATCATCGTCCCCACGACGAGCAAGAGCCGGATGTCGTGGTTCTTGATGTGGCTCATCTCATGGCCAGCCACCCCCTCGAGCTCCTCGCGGTTCATGATCGTTAGCAATCCGGTGGTGAAAGTGATCGCTGCCTTCTCCGGGCTCACCCCGGTGGCGAACGCGTTCGGCGAGGGATCGTCGATGACATAGACCTCAGGCTTAGGAATACCCTCCCCGATCGCCAGCGCCTCGACGAGGTTGTGGAGCTGGGCATATTTGACCGGGTCAGCCGGCACCGCGCCGGAGACGCGCAGCACCAGCGCGGCCCCTGAGTTGAGTGAGTAGATGACCCCCCCGATGGCCAGCACGCCGCAGATCGCCATGCCGATGATCACGGGGCTCCAGCCCAGGTTGGTCGTCGTCACGACGCCGTTGTTGACGACCGTGGGGTGATCGACAGCCTTGATGATCAGGCCACAGACCGCGCCGATGGCGAGCCAGATCACGAAGAAGAGGCCGATGAAGATGACGCTGCGTCGCTTGTTGCTCGCGATCTCGTGGTACACGCGCGGAATGCTACGGCACCTCAGACCTCCCGACGGCGAGGTGGTCGTTCACGGTAGGGCGCGAGGCTCCGCTCAGGCGTCCTCAGACGGCCAACTGGCCTCAGCGGGCACACCGTCGCCGCCCTCGGGCCTGTGGCTGCCGACGGCGATGATCTCAAGCCCATCCCGTCCGGCCTCGAAGGCGCGCACAACCTCTGGCGCAACGCGCACGACGTCCCATTGGTGAAGCTCGAGAACCTCGTCGTCCAACAGGACCCGACCGGACCCAGCAACCACGACATAGGCCTCTTCCTGCTCGCGATGGCTGTGGCCCCTCGGACTGCGAACGTTCGCGGGGTAGCGGAAGTAGCTGATGCCGAGGTCGCGCGAGTCCAGGTGCTTGCGGCCGAAGTGGGCCTCGATCCCGGGATCGCGACCGCCCGCTGAGTCCTCGACGTCCAAGAGGTTCACGGTGGCGAAGCGGGACATGCGCTCTCCTTTTCACGGCGGTAGGGAATGGCTCGTTCCAACCTTAGCCTGAACGAAGCGAACCTCACGCTCTCGCTCGTGGGCGAACTCAAGTCAATCCGGAGGGACGGCTCCCGGGAGCGGCGGCCGACCCCGTAGGCTCAGTGGCCAGATGTTCCTGCTCGCGCTGATTGTGCTGGTCGTTGTCGAAGTGTTCGCCTTGATCGAGGTCGCGCACGCGATTGGCTGGCTCGTGGCCATCGTCTTACTCGTTGGCATTTCGGCGCTCGGCACGCAAGCGTTGCGTATTCAGGGGCGTTCGGCGATTCGGCGGGTGTCGCTAGCGGTCTCGGAGCGTCGCGCCCCCGGTTCCGCAGCGATCGAGGGCGTGCTTGGCTTCCTCGGCGCCGTGCTGCTCGTGATCCCCGGGTTTGTCAGCGACGCCTTCGGCGCCCTGCTGCTGTTCCCGCCTACCAGGACACTGACGCGCCGCTGGCTATCGCACCACTACGCCGGGCGGGTGATGAACTTCGTCGCAGCAACAGGGCGGTTCGCATCCGGCGACCGCGGGTGGCGTCCGCCTGACGTCGACTCGACGGCTGTCGACGACGACGATCTTGATCTGCTTGGTCGTTGAAGGGGGTCTTGACCTCGCGGCGTCAGCTGTGGGGCAGCGGCTCTAGGGTCGTTGCGATCGCCTCGAGGCGGACCGCTGCGGTGCCGGTGCTGTTGCTGTTGTGCGCACGGACCTCAAAGGATGAGCCCCCGAGCGACGACCCGGCGTAGAGGATCTTGACCTTCTTGAGGCTTGGGCTCCGTCCCTTGGCCCCGGGCTTCGGCGCAAGCACCACCGCCCGACCAGAGTAGCGAGCGTTCCCGTACTCCAGTGCGTCCGGGTAAGGCAAGCTGACGGTGCGTGTCTGCCCCGCCGGAATGCTCACTATCCCGCTGAAATGCTTGGTGACCGAGGTTGCCGCGATCGCAAGGCTGGCCGCCAGGAACACACCGGCGCCGGCGCCGATCGCCGCAGCGGCCGCCGTGCGTAGCGTCCGGAGAGAGCGTTTCACGCGCGAAACCATGCCACACCTCGCTGCGCAGGACGCTAAGCGCTGCCAAGCGGCGTACGCAGCGTGGCGTAGGCCAAGAGCGCGGCGACCGGCACGACCAACAGCCCGATGGTGAACGCTCCGAGGAGACAGAAGGACCACAGCAGACAGACCAGCACCCAGGCGAGAACGCCGCCGGTGCTGCTGCCTCGCGATCGTTTCCAGTGCAGCGCGAGCCACACGAGCGCCGTCACGACAGCTGGTGCCGCCACCGGAATGACCGCCGCGAATCCGTTCACGGAGACGAGCGTCGAGCCTGTGGAGAGGATCCTGACCGTCCCGTGTCCCGAGGCGAAGCCCTCGCCGCCGCCATAGACCGGCACCGTAAAGGCGCCGACGATCAGCGCGACTGACCACCCAAACGCCGCGGCCGTCGAGTAGCGCGGCTTATTTTCCATAGCTTCCTATCGAGCGATGGGAGGGGAACATTGAGCATCACGGTGGCGCGCTGGCCCCGTGGAGGACCACTTGCCTCGCAGGCGAGATGACCACGAGCCGCACCCGGCAACGCGCCGACGCGCGCGGGCGCCGCTGGCGGCGGTTAGAGTGCCATCCAGCACGTGGTTGCGCCTAGGGTTCCGTCGCCTGCGCTGGGTGAGTCTGGACCGAGCGGCGCCAGGGTCTCGGAGAAATCGAAACCCCACACCTGAACGGAGAAAAGCCGCGAGGGCTCTGTCCCTGATGCCCCACCGGGCGGGAAGGAGTTCTCATGTCGCTCACGGCACTGTTGTTGGTGTTGTCTGCCGCGGTCGTCCACGCGACGTGGAATCTCCTGCTCTCGGGTGCTAAGGACACGAACACAGCAGCGGCAGTTGCCCTCGTAGTGGGCGTCGTCGCGTTCGCGCCGGCCACGGCGCTGACGTGGCATCTGAGTTCGCGCGCCTTGCCCTACATCGCCGTGTCAAGTGTTCTCGAGCTGTTGTACCTGGCGCTGCTGGCGCGCGGCTACGCACGCGCAGAGATGAGCCTCGTCTACCCGGTCGCGCGCGGTTCGGCCCCCGTTTTCGTGCTGGTCGCGAGCGTGTTGGTGCTTGGCAGCGCGGTCTCGGCGCTCACTGCGGTCGGCGTCCTGCTGATCGCCGGCGGAATCGTTTTCGTCCGTGGCCTACGCAACAGGGGTCATCCGCGCGATCTCGCGCTGGCTCTGGCCGTCGGCCTGTGCATCGCCGGCTACACACTGGTCGACAAGCGTGGCATCGTCCATGGCAGGCCGCTCTCCTACCTCGAGCTGGTCTTCGGCCTAACCGCCCTGGGCTACCTCATCCCGACGTGGCGATCAAAGGGGACAGCGGCCCTGCGCGCCGCGCTAACACCGCGGACGGTGATAGCCGGCGTCGGCTTCTTTGGCGCCTACGCGCTCGTTCTCGCCGCGCTGAGCATCGCACCCGCGGCACCTGTCGCGGCCGTGCGCGAAACGAGCATCCTGATCGCCGCCGCCGTGCTCGCGATCACGGGGCGCGAGCGGCTATCGATCGGACGGATCGTCGGCAGCGCCGCTGTCGTGGCAGGCATCGCCTGCATCGCGCTGGGGTGACTTCGGCGACGACGCTCGAGAAGTCGCGGGTCTAGCGCGCAGCGGAGCGCCCGCAAGCCAAGCGGCACCTTCCGTGTAGAGGCGCTCGACCGCCGCTCCGGTGAGACCGGGCATGTCGGGCTCGACCGCGTAGCGTTCGAGCTGTGCCGGGCCAGGCCGGGCCGCCGGCGAGCGTTCTTCCGCGAGCCCGCTTCGCGCCATCAATCAGCCGGGAGCAACGAGACCTTGCCACCGTCGCGCGGGATGATCGGCCGCGCGTCGCGGCTCGCCGCGGGCGTCGGGGCCTGCGACGGGTGCAACGCTGCCCCGAAGCCGAGGTCACCCTCGATCGCAGCAGCGGCTCCGCGCAGCGGCGCTAGCAAAGACCGGTGGATCTCCTCGACGGACACGCGAGTAGCAGCCAAAGCCAGATTGATCGCCGCCACGACATGCCCTTCGCGGTCGCAGATCGGCGCGGCGACCGAACGTAAGCCGTCCTCGAACTCCTCATCGACGATCGCAAAGCCTTGCTCACGCACGCGGTCGAGCTCCGCTTCGAGCTCGCTGCGCGTCGTAATCGTGCGATTGGTCAGGGGCCTGAGCTCGATCTGGTCGAGCAGAGCCTCACAGGCCACCCGATCCAGGCCGGACAGCAGCACGCGACCCATCGAGGTCGCATACGCCGGGAAACGCGTGCCGACGTTGATCGTGACGTTGATGATCCGGCGCGTCGGAACGCGTGCGACGTAGACCACAGCTGCGCCATCGAGCACCGAGATCGAGGACGACTCACCGACCTCGTCCACGAGTCGTTGCAGATGCGGCTGAGCAACCTCGGGCAAGCCAAGCGCCGACAGATAGGCGAAGCCCAGCTCGAGCACCTGTGGTGTCAGCGAGAAGCGCCCAGCAGATTGTTGGACGTAGCCGAGCTGCTCAAGCGTGAGAGTGAAGCGCCGAGCCGACGCCCGCGAGAGCTCGCTGGCGCGCGCGATATCGCTCAAGCTCATCGGCTCGGCGCTGTTTAGCGCGCGGATCACAGACAGCCCGCGTGCAAGCGACTGCACGAACTGCCCGGAGGGCTCCAGCGTCTCGCTCACTGCACCGCTCCCTCGCGCAAGACCTCATCGGCGATCGCGAACGCACGGTTGGCAGCCGGCACGCCTGCATACACCGACGTGTGGAGCAGCACCTCGCAGATCTCCGCCGCCGAGAGCCCGTTGCGTAGAGCGGCGCGTACGTGCATTGCAATCTCGTGCTCGTGGCCGAGTGCCGTAAGCACCGCCAGCGTGATGGCACTGCGGGTCCGGCGGTCGAGCCCTTCACGCGACCAAACCGCGCCCCAGGCGTAGCGCGTGATGAACTCCTGGAACGGCGCGGTGAATTCAGTCGTGCGAGCGACCGCGGCGTCGACATGAGCATCGCCGAGAACCGCCCGGCGCGTCGCCATACCCTCGTCATGCTGTGGATCGCTCATGCACTCCCTCCAGATGTCGCTCAATCAGCGCAGTGACTTCCTGCGCACGTTCGATCGCGGCAAGATGCGCTCCGTGGGCCATGATTTCGACGCGGGCACCCGACACACCGGCGGCGATCGCCCGTGAATGCTCGGGCGAGATCGCCTGATCCTCGGCAGCACCGATCGCGAGCGTCGGCGCGGTGATCCGCGCCAGATCGTCGCGGAGGTCCATCCGTTCGATCGCCCCGCAGCACGCGACATAGCCCTCCGGCGAGGTGTCGCGCAGCATCGCTCCCATCCACGTGATCACGTCGGGGTGTCGCTCCGCGTAGCCAGGTGTAAACCAGCGTGCGAGCACCGCGTCGGCCACAGCGGCGACGCTGCCCGCATCACGGACGCTCGCCGCGCGCGCCGCCCACGCCTCCGCGGGCGGTAGATAGGCCGAGCTACAGATACAAACCAGCCCCTCGATCCGAGTCGACGCGTGGGCTGCGAGCCATAGGCCAATCATCCCGCCGAGCGAAGCTCCGACATAGCAGGCACGATCCAGACCGAGGCGATCGAGCAGTGCGACCACGTCGCCACCGAGGTCGGCCATATCGTAGGGCCCCTCGGCAATCGGCGAGCGCCCGTGGCCGCGATGGTCGAAGCGCACGATCCGCCGGCAATCGGCGAGGCCGGGCAGCACCGGCGACCACATCTCGAGCGTAGTTCCCAGCGAAGATCCGAGCAGCACGGCCGGTGCGTCTGGCGGACCGCTCTGTTCCCAATGTAGCTCTACCGCGCTCACGGGACACTTACTGCCACGGCACGATCGATGAGCGAGGCCACGTCGTCGAGTGAGCCGTCGAGGGCGGCCGCGTTCTCGCCCATCCGGACTGTGTCGACCTCGAGCCCGTCGAGCAGATCTGCCGCCCAGGAAGCTGCTGATCCTACGAGCGTGAGCAGGTCGCTGAGCGNNCGACGAGCCCCGGAACGCGGGTTGCACAGGCGATGATCGCGACGCTCGCCACCGGGTTTCGCTTACGCGCGAGCGCTGAGGATCCGCCGCGCCGCGGATCGGCGCGTTCGCGGACTTCTCCCACTTCGTTCTGGGCGAGCAGCGTCACGTCGCGAGCGATCTTCGCGAACACGCCAGCGAGCACACCGAGCGCGCCTGCCAGCTCGACTGGTCGCACGCGAATCGCACCCCACGGTAGCGTCGGCTCAGCAAGGCCTAGCTCCGCTGCGACTAGGGCTGCGATCGCTGGCCCACGGGTGCCGACCGGACCACCCATTTGGACGGCCAGGCGAGTGGCGGCAACTTCGCAAAGACGTATGCGTGCCTCGCCGAGTCCAACGAGCCAACCCGAGGCACGTAGGCCGAAGGTGGTCAACTGTGCCTGTTGCAGCAGCGTGCGCGCCGCCATCGGAGTGTCGCGATGAGCCGCTGCCAGCGACGCGAGCTCCGCCATTGCGATGCCAACATCGGCGAGTAGCGGTTCGAGCGCGCGCTGGGAGACCAGCATCGCCGCGGTGTCGATGATGTCCTGGCTCGTCGCGCCGAGGTGTACATGGGGCGCCACCTCCTCGCCGACCGCCTCGCGCAGTGCGGCGACGATCGCGATCACCGGCGTCGCCGATTCGCCGGTCGCCGCCCTTATAGCCGCGAGATCGAAGCGATCGACTCGGCAGGCCTCCGCAATAGCGCCGGCAGAGGCGGCCGGGATCTGTCCATCGGCGGCACACGCGCGAGCGAGCGCTGCTTCGACGTCAAGCATCGCGGCAAGCCAGGCGCGACCGTCAGTCTGCGCCGCCACCGGGCCGCGCGCGTAGAGCGCGTCGAAGAGGCCGTCAGAGAGCAAAGAAGACGGTCTCCCCCGGACCCTGAAGGCGAAGATCGATCTCGTAACCGCCTTCGATCGGCCTGCTCAGGAGGGTCTCTCGCCGCTCCGCTGGCACCGTCGCGAGCACCGGGTCGGCGTCGTTGGCGTCCACCTCGTCGGCGAAGTAGAACCGCGTGACACAGCGGTTGAGCATCCCCCGAGCGAACAGCGAGACGTCGATGTGCGGCGCTTCGATCGAGCCACCCGGCAGCACGAGTGGACCGGGCTTGACCGTCAAGATTTCGAAGCTGCCATCGCCGTCCTCGTGTCCGACGCGCGCGAAGCCGCGAAACCCTGCTAGCTCCGAGGGTCCAGCGTGGCCCCAGAGATCCGCGAAACGTCCGGCGGGGTCGGCCTGCCATGTCTCCAACAGGAAATCGGGAATCGGCGTGCCGGCGCCGTCGTAGATGACGCCGCGAATCTTGACCGCGCCCGGTGTGTCACGGGCAACCGCAAACGGGCCATCCGGCCACGGGAGACCAACGGCGAAGTAGGGTCCGACTGTCTGCGAGGCGGTCGGCGGAAAGATCAAAACGCCTCCTCGAACTGAGTTGCTCCAGGGCCGCGGAGGTAGATGTCGAACTCGTACGCCAGCGCCCAGTCCGGCTCGCTGTCGCGGATCGAGAAGCGCGAGATTAACCGCTTGCGTCCAGCGACCTCGCCGACGGAGTTGAAGATCGGGTCATAGCGAAACAACGGATCGCCGGGGAAATACATCTGCGTCACCAACCGCTGCGCAAAAGCGCGGCCGAGCAACGAGAAATGGATGTGCGCCGGGCGCCAGGCGTTGTAGTGGTTACCCCATGGGTAGGGCCCGGGTTTGACGGTGACGAAGCGATAGCGACCCTCCTCGTCGGTCACACAGCGACCGGCGCCGGTGAAATTCGGGTCAAGCGGCGCCGGATAGCGATCCCAGCGATGGCGATAGCGCCCGCAGGCATTGGCCTGCCAGATCTCAACGAGCGTCCTGCGCAGAGGCTTTCCCTCAGTGTCATAGACATGACCGAACACGGTGATTCGCTCGCCGATCGGCTCCCCGTCGTGCTGGCGCGTGAGGTCGTGGTCGAGGGGTCCGACTGCTCGCGCCGAACCGAGTGCGGGACCGGTCAGCTCGGTCATGGTTTGGGGCAGATAGATCAGGGGCTGCTTGGGATGGCGGAGCTGCGTTGACTTGTACGGCGGGTAATCGAGCGGTGGCTGGACGCCGTCGGGCTCTCTGACGTAACTGGACGGGGTGTCGGTAACCGCGTCGTAGATCTGCCGTGGTTCAGTCTCCGCTGCTGTCATATGTCAACCCTCCAGGATCACGGCGAGGCCTTGGCCCACGCCGATGCAGATAGCCGCTAAACCGTACCCGCCGCCGCGCGCGCGTAGCTCATGGGCTAGGCGCCCGAGGATCCGCGCTCCCGAGGCGCCCAGCGGATGCCCGATCGCAATGGCGCCGCCGCGCACGTTGACCAGCTCAGGATCAAGCTCCGGCCAGCACGCCAGACAGGCCAGTGACTGCGACGCGAACGCTTCGTTCAACTCGACGACGGCAATGTCGCCCCAGCCGATGCCGGCCCGCGCCAGCGCTTTGTTTGCGGCCTCGACCGGCGCGATCCCAAATACGTCCGGATCGACCCCGTGTGCACCGAGCGCGACGACGCGTGCCAAGGGCTCGCGACCGAGCAGAGTGCCGGCCCGCTGATCACCGATCAATGTCATGCTCGCACCGTCGTTGAGCGGCGAGGAGTTGCCAGCGGTGACCGTGCCGCCATCGACAAACGCCGCTGCCAATCCGCCGAGCTTTTCCAGCGAGGTGTCGCTGCGGATGCTCTCGTCGCGGGTCAGCTCGACGCCGGGAACGCTCACGACCTCGCTCAGCACTCCCTCGTCGAAAGCCTCCGCAGCGAGCCGGTGGCTGCGCAGCGCGAATGCGTCCTGTGCCTCCCGAGAGATCTTGTAGATCCCGGCGAGCTTCTCGGCACTCTCCCCCAGCGAGATCGTCCAGCGCTCCGGCATCATCGCGTTGACCATCCGCCAGCCAAGCGTTGTTGAGTAAAGCGTCTCGTCAGCGGCCGGATACGCGCGCGATGGTTTCAGCAGGACCCAGGGCGCGCGGCTCATCGATTCGACGCCGCCGGCGATCACCAACGAGGCATCACCGCAGCGGATCGCGCGCGTTGCCTGGATCGCCGCCTCGAGACTGGAGCCGCACAGACGGTTGACGGTCGCGCCCGTCACCGTGGTCGGAAACCCCGCCAGCAGCGACGCCATCCGCGCCACGTTGCGGTTGTCCTCGCCGGCGCCGTTGGCAGCGCCGAGCAACACGTCGTCGATCGCCGCCGGATCGAGGCCTCCGACGCGGTCGAGCAGGGCCCGCAGCGTGCCCGCAGCCAGATCGTCCGGGCGGACCGCGGCGAGCGCACCACCGAAGCGGCCAAACGGCGTACGGACAGCCTCATAGACAAACGCCTCATTCATCGCGCGAGGAGCTCCCGCAGCGCGTCGAGCTCGGTGTCGCTCGGCGGCTCTGTGACGCTCAGCTGTTCGGCCACCGCGAGGTCCCATCCGGTCGCATCCCGAGCATTCTCGACGGTCACGCCCTCGTGGAGCTGCGTCAGGACCAGCTGGGCGCTCGACGGATCGGGCTCGAGTACGCCGAGATCGGTGATCACCGCCGTCGGTCCCCGACCGCGCATGCCGAGCCGCTGCCGCGCTCCAGGGCCGTCAGCGTAGCCGACCGTTGTGACGAAATCGAGCCGCTCTACGAACGTGCGTCGCGAGTGCGGGATGACAACGATTACGCGCTCACAGTTGGCCGCGATCTCGGGCGCACCACCGGCACCGGGGAGCCGGGTGACCGGGTGGTCGTAATCCCCAATCACAGTCGAGTTGAGATTGGCAAACCGGTCGATCTGCGCCGCGCTGAGGAACGCCACCTCGATCCGGCCCGGCCCGATCCAGTCGTTGAACATCTCCGGCACCGAAACAACGGCGTCAGCGGTCGCCGCCAGCTCGCCGTCGCCGATCGACAATGGGATATGGAAGGGCTTAGCGCCGATGGCGCCCGACTCGTACACGAGCACCAGCGAGGGGTTGTGGACCATGCGCGCGAGGATCGCCGCTGTACTGGGACGGCCGACGCCGATGAACACCGTCTTGGTGTGTGCAAGCGCCCGCGCAGCGACGATCGTCTGCACCTCATCGGCGCTCGCTTCACTCACCGCACGAGCACTTCGCCGAGAACGTGCTCCGCCATCCAGGCCAGAAAGGCATCGCGATCGCGGCTGATCGCGTCCCAGCGTCGGTAGAAGTCGTTGTCGCGCTCGGTGATGCCCAGGCTGTAGGAGGGCTGCGAGCCGCGAGGGGTCAGCGCGACGGCGTCGAGCACCCAGCCGGGAATGACGACCGCCCCGGGACGCGGCTCGAGCCTTTCCACGATTTGCTCCACCGTGACCAGCGAGCGCGTGGCTGCGAGCACAGCCTCCTTTTGCACGCCCGGGATTCCCCATAGCTGCACGTTGCCGGCGTGATCAGCCTCCTGGGCATGCACGATCGCGACATCGGGTGCCAGCGCCGCCACGGCTGCCAGCCGCTCGCCGGTATAGGGGCATTCAATGAAGCGCACGTTGGTGTGCGCGGCGAGATCGGTACCCGCGTAGCCGCGCAGGACCGCGAATGGAAGGTCCGCCGCGCCTGCCAAGTAGCGGTTGGCCATGCCGGCGTGGCTATGCTCCTCGATCTCGATCGGAGCTGGCCAGCCATGCTCGATCGCATCCCGGAAGCGATGCAGCGAACCGACGCCGGGGTTACCGCCGTAGGAAAACACCAGGCGCCGAGCAGCGCCCATGCCGATCATCTGGTCATAGAGCACATCGGGAGTCATCCGGATCAGCTCCAGCTCGCGCCGTCCCTGGCGCAAAACCTCGTGGCCGGCCGCAAACGGGATGAGGTGCGTGAAGCCCTCGAGCGCCACCGAATCGCCGTCGCGTACAAGCTCGGCGACAGCTTCGGGAAGGGAGACGATCTCAGCCATTATGTGCGCAACACGAACAGGCGTGCACTAGACGCCCAAATCTATCGCGTTGCCGCCCCTGCTAGCAAGCGGCCCGCGCGGACACTATCCGCCCTATCCCCCGACGCGGGTCGGCAATCGCCTTGCGTCACGCGCCGCTCAGGCGCCGGACTGCTCGCGGATCTCCGTGAACGCCGCGAGGCCGACCCGCAACCCGCGTAACTCGGCGTGTTGATCGCCCCACCAGAAGCGTTGAGTTGTTCTGTGGATCTCACTCGGGGCATATGAGACGATCCGGCACGTGGGTGTCCATGTGTGGGCGTTTCTCGGGGTCGCAGCCCTCGTGATAATCGCGCCCGGCCCTGACACCGTGTTGGTAACCAAGAACGCGGTCCTGCACGGGCGCCGGGCGGCGCTGGCGAGCGCGTTGGGCGTCAACACTGGCTTGGTGATCTGGACGGTGACCGCGGCGCTTGGCGTGGCGGCTGTCGTGCGGGAGTCTGCGGTCGCTTTTTCGGTTCTGAAGCTCATCGGCGCCGCCTACCTCGTCTGGCTCGGCGTGCAAGCACTGCGCGCAGCCCGGCTCCGTACCGCGCGCGAACCGTCAAGTGCGGCCCAGTCGAGACCCCCCATCGGCGCATTGCTCGGCTACCGGCAGGGGCTGCTGAGCAACCTTGGTAACCCCAAGATCGCCGTGTTCTTCACTGGTCTGCTGCCAGAGTTCGTCTCCTCCCATGTGTCGGTTCTCGGGCCCTTCCTGCTGTTGGGCGGAATGTTCGTGCTTATGAACGTCGTGTGGCTGTGCACCTACGCGGTTGTCGCCGTCAAGATTTCGAGCGTCCTCACGCGCCCCTCGGTCAAAGCGGCGCTGGACAGCCTGACCGGCGTCGTGCTTGTCGGCCTCGGCGTCCGGCTCGCACTCGAACGGCGCTAGGCGAGACGGCCTAGACTCGCGGCGCATCAAGGCGGTTCGGCCGCCACGCCGGTCTCGGCAGCGAAGAAGAGCACTGCTTCGCGCGCCACGGCAAAGGCTGCGGCCATCCCAGGCTCGACGCGCTCTTGGACCGGGAGTTTTGCCACGAGCGCCAGCTCGCCGAGGCGGAGGTGCGCGAGTTGCTCGTCGCCGAGATACTCCACGACCTCGACCCGGGCCTCGAAGCCTACGGCGCCGTCCGGTGCCGGCTCGACTCGAATGTGCTCGGGCCGGAATCCGGCGATGAGCGAATCCGGGCCGAGACCCAAGACGGGGGCGGGAACGAGGTTCATCGCCGGCGAGCCGATGAAGGTCGCGACGAACGTGTTGGCAGGCCGGGTGTAGAGGTGCTCGGGCGTGCCGCTTTGCTGGAGTACACCCTCGCGCATTACCGCGATGCGGTCGCCCATCGTCATCGCCTCAACCTGGTCGTGGGTCACATAGATGGTGGTCGTCGCAAGCCGCTTCTGGATCTTCAGGATCTCCGCCCGCGTCTGCACGCGCAAGGCCGCGTCAAGGTTCGAGAGCGGCTCGTCCATAAGGAATGCGGCGGGTTCGCGGACGATCGCGCGGCCGAGCGCGACGCGCTGGCGTTGGCCGCCGGAGAGCGCCTTCGGCTTGCGCTCGAGGTGATCCTCGAGGTCGAGCACAGCGGCTGCGTCGCGAACCCGGCGCTCGATCTCGGACCTGCTGATGTTTCGGAGCTTCAAGCCGAAGGCGAGGTTCTGTGCAACGGTCATGTGCGGATAGAGCGCGTAGTTCTGAAAGACCATCGCGATGTCGCGGTCCTTGGGCGACACGTGATTCACCACCCGCTCGCCGATCATCACCCGGCCGGCACTGATCGCCTCGAGGCCAGCCACCATGCGCAGCGCGGTCGTCTTGCCGCAACCTGACGGGCCAACGAAGACCATGAACTCGCCTTCCACGATCGCGAGATCGAGCTCTTTGACGGCGCGGGTGCCGTCCCCGTAGACCTTTGATACGCCGTCGAAACGGATTGCGGCCATCAGCCCATCACCCCTTTAGCGCTCCGCTGAGGCCGGTCCCGCGTAGGAAGCCACGCTGGAAGACGAGAAAACCGATGATCGGGACGATGCAGGTGATCAACATGGCGGCTAGGAAGTATCCGAGGGGCGTGAAGTCCTCGATCGCATACAGGCGCACCGACAGCGGCTGGAGGTTCGTATTGCCGAGTACGAGCAGCGGCCAGAGGTAGTCCTTCCACGAGGCGAGCACGGCGAAGATCGACACGACGCCGAGGATCGGACGGGACATCGGCAGCACGATGGAGAAGAAGAGACGGAAGGAACCGCAGCCGTCGATGCGCGCCGCTTCGAAGATCTCGCGCGGCAGGTTGTCGAAGAAGCGCTTCATCAGCACGACATTGAACGCGCTCGCAGCTTCGGGCAGCCAGATCGCGAAGTAGTTGTTGACGAAGGAATGGTCGATGAGCGGCGGGTGCACGATCTCGACGTAGAGCGGGACGAGTAGCACGACCGGCGGGACGAACAGCGTCGTCAGGAGCAGGGCCATGATCACGCCGCCGAACTTCGGCCGCAGGGCCGAGAGCGCGTAAGCGCCCGTCGTCGCGACGACGATCTGAGCGATCAAAGAGCCGAACGCGAGCACGATCGTGTTCCACATGTAGAGGCCGATGTCGATCGTGTTCCAGGCGTCCGTCAGGTTGCTCCACGCGAACCCGTGAGGGAAGAGCGCAAGCGGGGTGGCAAGCGTGTCCTGCGTCGGCGTTATCGCCGACTTGGCTAGCCAGAGGATCGGGCCGAGCCCGATGATCACGAGCAGGACAAGGAGCACGGTATGCGCCGTGCCGAGCCCCCATCTGACGCTCGGCCGGCTCCAGTCGTCCTCAAGCACGAGCGCCGGCGGGCTTGCATCATGCAGCCGCTGCCTACGCCGCCCTAGCGGGAACACACTCATTGGTTGCTCCAGGAACGTGTGACCCGCAGATAGATGAGCGAGAACACGGCGAGGAACGCCACCAGCATGAGGCTGAGCGCCGCCGCCTTGCCGTAGTCGCCACCGAGCGAGTTGCCGAACGCGTAGTCGTAGATCAGGAGCATCACGGTCAGCGTCGAGTTCGCTGGGCCACCGAGCGTGAAGAGGTAAGGCTCGAGGAACACCTGCGCCGTCCCGATGATCTGCAGGATCATCGTGACGAGGAGCACCGTGCGGATCTGCGGCAGCGTGACGTGCCAGACCTTCTTCCAGAGCCCGGCGCCGTCGACGGACGCCGCCTCGTAGAGCTCGCGGTTCACGCCGGTCAGCGCGGCGAGGTAGATGATCACGGTGCTGCCGGCGTTCGCCCACGTCGACTCGAGCACGAGCGAGGGCAGCGCCGCGCTCTGCGACTGGATCCACGGTTGCGGCCCGATGCCGACCCACCCGAGGATGGTGTTGAAGACTCCGTTCGGCGCGGCGTCGTAGAACGTCTTCCAGAGGAGCACCGAGACGACCGGCGGAATCACCACGGGCAGGTAGGCGAGCGCGCTATACAGGCCGCGCCGGCTTCGCACCTCGCTAATCAGCACCGCTGCGATGAGCGGGATCGGGTAGCCGAAGACAAGCGCGAGGCCCGCGAATTCCGCGGTGTTCCTGACGGCGATAGGAAACAGCGGATCGTGGATTACCGCGGAGAAGTTCGCGAGCCCCACCCACGTAGGCGGCTGCACGAGGTTCGTGTACTGGAAGGACATGAGCACCAAACGCACGATCGGGTACCACGAGAACGCGCCGAAGACCAGGAGCAGCGGCAGCAGGAACACGAGCCTCCCGATGCCGCCTTGTTGCACCCAGGTCAGCGGTGTGCGCCTGAGACGCACACCCGACGGTCCGCCCGCCGCCTCAGTCGTGAGCGCAGGCCCCATCTCCTCCAGCTTGGGGGTCATGGATTGACGGCTGGGCTCATGGATTGACGGGTCTCGACATTGCTTACTTTGCGCCTACGGCGCGTGCGTCGCGCCACGTTCTAGCACGACCTCTCGCGACGACCGCCGTCTAGGCGTGCGGCCGGGGTGGTCGCGCTACTGCTAGCGCGACCACCCGCGACCACCGGCCTATGAGGGTCCTACGATGGCTGGTTGCCCTCGGCGATTGAGGACTGCCCGACGGAGTTCGCCGCCTGGAGCAGGCCAGGGATGTTTGCGTTCGCGTTGGTCAGCACTTGCTCAACAACCGAGTCGAGGTCGCCATAGATTGCCTGAGTCGCCGACTCGGGCTCCGGGACCAGCTTGTCCTTGAAGATCCCGTCGTTGAACGGCGCGAACTGGCTTTGCGGAGTGTTGATGAGCGACTTGATCCACTTGTTCGCTTCATTGAACGTCTTGAGGTTGAAGACCGGCATCGCCGGCACACCGACCGGCTGATCGTCCGCGATTAGCGACTTGGCATTGCGGATCGCCTGCGCCTTGTTCACGAGCGGCTGCATGTAGTAGAAGTTGATCCACTTCATCGCCGCTGCGATTTGGGCCGGAGTTGCGGTCGGCTTGACCGCGGCAAGTGTGCCGCCGCCGAGAATGCCAGCGTTCGCGTTTTCGGTCGGGAGCGGCGCCAGGCCGTAGATGCTCGGGTTGAGGTTGTCTGCCTGGACCATGTTTGTGTAGACGTCAGAGCCGCTGACGAACATGCCAATCTGGCCCGCGGCGAAGGCCGCGTTCGAGGTGCCCCAGCTGAGACCGAAGTTGGAGCCCATAGCGTTGTCCGTCCAGCGCAGCGTGTGGATGAAGTTGAGCGCATCGACTGTTCCGGGGTTGTCGAAAGTCGCCGTGGCCTTCGCACCGATGCCCGTCTCCACGCGGCCACCGAATGCGTAGCTGAGCGTCGTCAGGATCCAGCCCGCGGTGTTGTCGTTCGCGCCCATCACCGAGAAGCCGGCCTCGCCCGTCTTCGCCGAGATCGCCTGCGCGTCGGCCGCTACCTGCGCCCACGTCGTCGGCGGCTTGTTGGGATTGAGACCAGCCTCGCTGAATAGCTGGCGGTTGTATTGGAGCGCCTGGGCGTAGGCGGCCTCCGGGATAGCGATGACCTGGCCCTTTGCGTCGATGCCTTCGGCGATCACCGCCGGGTTGAACTGCTTGAACCACGAGTATGACTTGGCGTACTTCGTGAGGTTGGCGAGCTGTCCGGCCTCACCGAGCGAGCGCCCATCGGTGAAGGGGACCGTGAACATGGTCGGCAGCGTGCCCGCGGCAAGCTCGGCGGCGAAAGTCGGGCCGGTCCAGTCGTAGGTGACCGGAAGGACCTGGATGCCCGGGTTCGCCCTGTCGAACTCGAGGACCTGGTTGTTGAACTGCTTCGTCGCCGCCGCCGAGGCGCCTGGGACCAGCGACGCGACAGTGATCGTCACCCTCTTGGCCTTGGTCGTTGCGGCGATCGACGCCGAGCCACCAGCCGCGGCCACGGCCACAAGGCCCATGACTGCAGCGGCCGCGCCGATGCGAATGGGCGTTATCGCCCTGGTCTTGAATTTCATTGCCCTGATGTTGGATTTCATTGCCCTTCCTCTCCTTCTCCTAGATGCGTGTTGTGTTCAGCTGGGTTCGACTCCGGGTAGAACGGCTCCCGGTCTGCGGCCTGAACGAGCCAGACCGTGGTGTCTTGCGGCAGCGCGTTGCCGATGAGCGCGGCGCTCCCGAGAAGGACGTCGGCCCCGGCGGGAAGTTGAACCGGCTCCGGGCCGAAATTGACGATGCAGATGAAGCGATCGCCGCGCGCGAACGCGGTCACGTCGTCGCCGTACTCGAGCCAGCGCAACTCGGAGCCGACGCCCCACGGTAGCTCGCGGCGGACGCGCAACCCCGCGCGGTAGAGGCTGAGCATCGAGGTTGGATCGTCAGTCTGCGCCTCGACCGAGAACGGCGCCCAGTCGTCGGGCTGGTCGAGCCAGAGACGCACCTCTTCGTTCGGGCTGAAGCCGTACGGCGGCTTGGCTCCGGACCACGGGATCGGGATTCGGCAGCCATCGCGGCCGGGGTCCACGCCACCGGATCGGTGCCACATCGGATCCTGGCGGCGGTCGGCAGGGACGTTCTCCACCTCGGGGAGTCCGAGCTCTTCGCCCTGGTAGATGTACATCGAGCCCGGCAGGGCCATCGCAAGCAGTGCAGCCGCCCGCGCGCGCCGCATGCCGCGTGCGAGGTCGGTGGGCGTCCCCACGCGCTTCGTCTCGAAGGCAAACCGGGTGTCGGCGCGGCCGTAGCGCGTGACCGGGCGGGTGACGTCGTGGTTCGAAAGCACCCAGGTCGCCGGCGCGTCCACAGGCGAATGCGCCGCGAGTGCAGACTCGATCGAGGTTCGCGTGGGGCCAGGCTCCCAGGGGCACGCCAGGAAGTCGAAGTTGAACGCGGTGTGGAGCTCATCGGGGCGCAGGTAACGCACGAAGCGCTCGACGTCGGGCAGCCACACCTCGCCGACAAGCATCCGGGGCTCCTCGTAGCCGTCTGCGATCGTGCGCCAGCGGCGGTAGATCTCATGCAACTCGTCACGGTCGGTAAACGGATGCTCGCCCGGGCCCGCGTCCGGCCGCTCTTCGGGAAGGTCGGGGTCCTTGACCAGGAGCGCCGCGGAGTCGATACGCACGCCAGCGACGCCGCGATCGAACCAGAAGCGAAGGATGTCCTCGTGTTCGGCCCACACCTCGGGGTGCTCCCAGTTGAGGTCGGGCTGCTCGGGAGCGAAGAGGTGCAGGTACCACTCGCCGTCGTCGACGCGCGTCCAGGCCGGACCGCCGAAGATCGACTGCCAGCCGTTCGGCGGCAGCTCGTGCGCTTCACCGCTCCCCGGTCGGAACCAGAAGCGCTCGCGGGCCTGAGACCCCGGTGGTGCAGCAAGCGCCTCCCGAAACCACGGGTGCTCGTTCGAGACGTGGTTCGGGACTATGTCGACGATCGTGCGGATCCCGAGCGCCCGCGCCTCCGCGATCAGCTGCTCGGCCTCCCAAAGCGTCCCGAAAGCGGGATCGATCGACCGATAATCCGCGATGTCGTAGCCGGCGTCGGCCAGCGGCGACGGGTACCACGGATTGAACCAGAGCGCGTTAACGCCGAGCGCGGCCAGATAGGGCAGACGCGCCCGCACCCCCGCCAGGTCGCCGATTCCGTCGCCGTTGGCGTCGGCGAAACTCCGGATGTAGACCTGGTAGACGACCGCCTCTTGCCACCACGGGCGCTCGACCGCGCCCGCAGGCGCGCGCAGCGGCGCAGCGGCTTTTGTCGCCTCCTTCTCCCTCATCGGCGCGAGCATTACACACCGAACAAAAGAATGCAAGAGACAGACTTCTATCTGCAGTTCTCGTACTACATAGCGCAAGCACTCCGGTCTCAGCGTCCGGGGCGCGTTAGCGGTTGAGCCCGCGCCACGACCTTCGGCCCGAGAGAAGAGCTCGTCCGCAGAGACCGGCTAGCCATCGATTTGCCCCACGAGCAGCCCCGCGGCGAGATCAGATCGGCTCCAGCGGCTGCCCGAGGTCCTGACCGCGGGTTCGTCTAGCTCATGCACGGCGAGTCGCCGAAGCCGACCACGGACAGATCAATCCCTCATCGAAGCGAGGCATGGCCGGCCAGTCACTGCAAAGAGCTGGATCTGCGACCGCATGTTTTGTACTACCGAGTGCAAGCAGTCAGCTTCAGTGTCCGGGCGCGTTGCCGGTCGAGCCCCGCGCCACCATCTCCGGCTCGAAGAAGAGTTCGTCCGCAGAGACCGGCGAGCCTTCGATTTGGCCCACAAGCATCTCGACAGCGGCGCGTCCGATCGCCTCGAGTGGCTGCCGGACGGTCGTGAGCGGCGGGTTCGTGCAGCTCATGAACGCCGAGTCGTCGAAGCCGACCACCGACAGGTCGCCAGGCACCGAGAGGTTCGCCCGACGGGCTGCGCGGATCGCGCCGAGCGCCAGAGGGTCGCTCCCGCAGATAATTCCCGTGGCACCTCGCTCGATCAGCCGTCCGGCCGCCGCGTGTCCGCCTTCGAGCGAGAACCGCGTTCGCTCGACGAACTCCGACGGCGTCGCCACCTTCGCCACGCGCTTAAACGCCGCGAGCTTACGCGCCGAGGGCACGTGGTCGGGCGGGCCCAGGATGAGGCCAATCCGCTCGTGGCCGAGGTCGGCCAGGTGCGAGTAGGCCTGCTCCATGGCGACTGCATCGTCGGTCGAGACGCGCGGGAAGTCGAGGTGCTCAGCAGCGGCATTAATAAGCACGACGGGCAGGCGCAGCTTCAGTAGACGCTCGTAATGCTCGTGGGGCGCGTCGGCCTCCGCGTACTGGCCGCCGGCGAAGATCATCCCCGAGACCTGGCGCTCGAGGAGCATCTCGACATATTCAGCCTCCGACATGCTTCCCGTGCGCGTGCAGAGCACGGCGTTGAAGCCGCGCTGGGCCAGCGCGCCAGCGACGACCTCGGCGAGCGCCGGAAAGACCGGGTTCTGGAGCTCCGGCACGATCAGCCCGACCATCCGGGCGCGCCGGACGCGTAGATGTGTTGGGCGCTCGTAGCCGATCACGTCTAGCGCCGTCAGGACCGCGGCGCGCGTCGCCTCCGAGATCCCCGGACGGCCGTTCAGGACGCGGCTGACCGTGGCCTCGCTGACCCCTGCCTGCTTGGCGACGTCCGCAAGTTTGCGAGCCACGCTGCAATTCTAGGACAATTCTCGCAACTTTCTGCAAGCGCCTTGCAGGCGCTACGCGAGCAGTTGCCGCGTGAGCCGCCGTGTGGCGAGTGCGAGCCCGAACGACCCAACGGCTAGCAGGTAGAGCACGGCGACGGCGATATCCCAGTGGAAGATGCCGAGCGCCGGCTCGCGCAGGAGCTGAATGCTCTGATACAGCGGCAGGATCTCAACGACCGGCCGCGCCCATCCCGGGTACACGGAGAGCGGGTAAAAGGTTGTCGCGAATAGGAACATTGGCAGCATGACGAGCTGGATCAGCTGGAAGTCCGAGAAGTCGCGAAGGTAGGTCGTCACCGCCAGCCCGGCGCCCCCAAACGCGTAGCCGACGAGCAACGCAGCGGGAATCGCGAGCAGGATGCCAGGCGAGACGACAAGCCCGAGCGCGAGCATCACCAGCACGAATCCAATCGACGGAAGCAGGCTGCTCAACACGGCGCTCGCGACCTCGCCGAGTGCGATGTCGGCGATCGAGAGCGGCGTCGGCACGATAGCGTCGTAGGTCCGGTCTGTCTTCATGCGAGTGAAGACGACGAACGTCATCTGGTTGAAGGCGGCGTTCATCGCGGTCGTGGCCAGGATCGCGGGCGCGACGAACGCGGCGTAGCGCACGTCGATGCCGGGCACCTTGCCGACGAGCGTGCCGACCCCAAAACCGATCGAGAGCAGGTAGAGGAGCGGCTCGAGGAGGCTCGCGAGCACGGGTGAAAGCGAGCGGCGGTAGATCCGCGCGTTTCGCTCAACGAGGCTTCCCGTGCGCCGGAGCGTCCAACCGCTGGCGATCATCCGTGCAACCGCCGACGATAGGTGATGCGCGCCACACAGATGCCCGCGACAACGAAGGCAAGAAGGTAGCCGACCCGCGCGGCGACGGTGGGAGCCGACGCGGTGCCCAGGGTGAGCGAGCGGCAGAGTGCGACGCCCTGCGAGAGCGGCAGCGCGGAGGCGACGAGCCGAACTCCACGCGGCAGTTGGGACAGCGCAAAGAACGTGCCGGAGAACATGTACATCGGCATGAGCACGAAGCGGTAGAGGGTCTGGGTGTTGCGGATCGAGCGCACGCCGACCGCCCAGGCGGCGGTCGGAGCACCGAAGGCGAGCCCCGTGAGCAGGGCGGCCGGCAGCGCCGCGAGCACCCACCAACCGGCGCCGATGCCGAAAACGGCCATCACTGCGACGAACACCGCGCTCGAGGTGAGCACCCGGAAGGTGATGAAGAGCAGGTGACCGGCCATGATCTCGCTTGGCTCCAGAGGCGTGGTTACGGCGGTTCGATAGGCACCGACCGAGCCCGCCGCACCCGCGACCCGGCCGCCGCCTTCGATGAAGCCGGTCTGCATCGCCGAAGCCGCCAGCAGTCCCGGCGCGAAGAACGCGGTGTAGGAGACGCCGCCGAGGGTCATCGAATGGCCATGGTCGACGAGGTGACCGAGGCCGATGCCGATGCCGAGAAGGAACAAGACCGGGTTCGCGACGCTGATCACGATGGTGCCGCGCCAGGTACGGGCGTAGACCGTCAGCCAGTAGCGGAAGGCGTACCAGGCGCGCAGCATGTCAGTCGATGAGCGAACGGCCAGTGAGCTTCAGGAAGACGTCCTCGAGCGTCGCACGCCGCACGAGCGCGGTGATCGGCGCGAGCGACATCCCGTGCACGGCAACGAGTACCGTCTCGCCATCGTCTGCGTAGACGACGACGCGGTCCGGAAGCAACTCGATCCGCTCTCCGAGTTGGGCCGCACGGAGGCGCTCCGCAACCTCTGCCTGGTCGTCCGCCGGGAAGCGCAGCTCGAGGACCTCACGCGTCACGTGGGCGTCGATCAGCTCACGCGGCGAGCCCTCGGCCACGATCTTGCCGCCGTCCATCACCGCGAGCCGGTCGCAGAGCTGCTCCGCCTCGTCCATGTAGTGCGTAGTGATGATGAGCGTGACGCCGTCGCGCTTCAGGCGGTAGAGCCGGTCCCACAGCACGTGACGCGCCTGGGGGTCGAGGCCGGTCGTCGGTTCGTCGAGCAGCAGGATCTCGGGCTGATTGATCAGCGAGCGCGCGATCGTGAGCCGGCGGCGCATGCCGCCAGAGAGCGTCTCGACCTGGGCGTCTGCCTGCTCCTCGAGCTGCGCGAAGGCGAGAAGGCCGGCGATCCGCTCGCGTATGACGTTCTTGGCGAGTCCGAAGTAGCGGCCGTAGACGAAGAGGTTCTCGCGAACGGTCAGCTCACGGTCAAGGCAGTCGTCCTGCGGCACGACGCCGATCCGCGCCCGGATCTCGGGCCCTTTCTCCGCCGGATCCATGCCGAGCACGCGCAGCGTGCCGGCGCTAACCGGGGAGGTGGCGCCGAGCATCCGCATTGTCGAGGACTTTCCGGCGCCGTTCGGGCCCAGGAAGCCGAACACCTCGCCGCGCCCGAACTCGAAGTCGATACCGTCGACGGCTCGGAACGGCGGCATACCGTTCCGAGCGCGATACGTCTTCGTTAGGCCCCTCGCCTCGACCAGGAGCCTGTCGGACACCGCGCAAGCCTACCGAAAAGCGACTGCCGGTCGCAACAACCGTACGGGATCACGCAACTTTATGAGCGTCTTCCGTCGGCGTGCACGGACACGCAGATTATCCCGAGACCACCGACTCCAAAACCACCCGTTTTGCAGCCACTTCGACTCGCGTGCTCGACCCGTCTACTGGGTCGGGCGCCGGGCCGGCGATTCGACTGCGACGAGCAGAAGCCATGCCCCGGACACTATGAAGAGGAACGACGCCATCATTCCCACGCCAACCGCGTAGAGGCCCCATGTGTGTCCGAAGAACAGGATCGCAGCGCCGGCCTGCTCGATGATCAGGCAAGCCGCGTAACCGAGCGTTCGGAAGAGAACGCCGGCCTGTGCCGGACCGCTACCGCGGAACGCTTCGTTGAGACTTCGGCATAGAACGCCCGGCTTTGCCGCACCGTTGCCGCGGAGCGCTTGGTTGAGACTTCGGAGTACGACGACCTCGACGCCGACGAGCACAACGAAGAGCTCGACGCCCACGGCGCGCGTGGTTTGGCCACCCATCAGGACGAGACCGCAGCGGACGAATACATCCGTGAGCGCGGTGAGGATCGTGCGGGCGCGGTGGCGATGCCTCGGATCGGAAACGATGTCCGAGAGGTGCAGCGACATCGCGACAAAGACGAGGCCGGTCAGGGCGGCTGCCCCGCCGCCGACCATCACGAAGTAGTCGCGCCAGATTGGGGCGTCAAACATCAGTGGGGACTGGGAGTACGGGTAGCTCTAGCCCGCAAGGCCTGGAAAAGCTCGACTTCACCTTTGTATCGCAACGCGAAGACGACTGTGGTCGAGCACATCGGCAAGCTCGATTCGCCGCACGACCGCGAGAACGTGTTCCTGTCGCGTCAATCCGGCGCACTTTGCCGCTCTGGAGTCTCGCGTCGCCAGCGTGCGGGTGAGCTGCCGTAATGGGCCCGGAAGGCGCGACTAAACCCCGGCTCGGAGGTGTAACCGACCATATGTGCGATCACTCCGACCGGAGTTGAGGTGTCGCGCAGCAGCTTTGCGGCGCCGCCGAGGCGGACCAGAGTCAGGTAGGTCGACGGTGGTTTTCCTACTCGTTCCGTGAACCGCTCCGAGAATCGGGATCGAGACAGGTTGCATAGGCCGGCGAGCTGATCGACCGTCCAGTCGTCGCCGGGGTCTGCGTGGATCGCACTCACGGCGGGGCCGACCTGTGGATCGAGCGCCCCAGCGAGCCAACTGGGCGGTCCGTCTCGGCCTGCCGCCCAGGCCCGCAGGATCTGGATGAACAGCAGATCGAGGATCCGAGCGATCATCACGACCGATCCCTGCGATGGCCTCTCCATCTCGAACAGCAGCATTCGCCTAGCCACCTCGAGCCCCTCGAGCGCCTGGTCTTGGGGACCACGGAGCGCGATTGCTTCGGGCAGGCCGGCGAGCAGGGGGCTTGCCTCGGAGTCCCCGATCCTGAAGGTGCCGGACAGCCAGCGCGCTGTCTTCCCCGCTGGGACGTCCGCACCTACCGCGTCGCGCATCTGATGGCGGTCGCCGCGCGGCAGCAACACGACGTCGCCGCGTCGCAGGCGCTCGACATGCTCGCTAACCGGGAGCACCAAGTCGAGCTCACCGTCCTCGACGATGTGCAGAGCTCCGGTACCCCCAAAATCAATCGAGAAGCCAGCGGATGGCGCGAACGAGATGATGCGATCCCCGCTCAGTCGAACGTTTGCGAGCAGGTCGGAGAGCAGATCGCGCTCCCCAGTGCCAGAGACGAGGCCGAACCCGCCGCGCGCTGGGTCCACCGTCGCGGCGTCGGGGCCTTGAAGCTCGTCGGTGTCGCGTGCGAACGTCGAACTGGCAGCGAGACCTGGGGTGCTGATCGGACGAGCGGCTAGAGATTCCGGCGGATCCATCATTCCATCTGATCGCGTGTCGGACTAATTTAGGTGGAGACAGCTGTCACGGTCGCCACGTTGGCCTCGGAGCGGTTGATCGTTGTCGGCGGCGCGACACGGACGCCTAAAGGTGGTCTCATCGGTAAGTAAAGGACATAGTGGATGAAAAGTAAACCAAATATCGTGCTGGTACACGGAGCATTTGCCGATGGCTCGAGTTGGAGCTCGGTTATTCAGGAGTTACAGGCTGATGGATATCGCGTTACGGCTCCACAGTTTCCGTTGACTTCACTGGCGGACGATGTCGCCCGCTTGCGTCAGGTGCTCGACTTTCAAGGTGGTCCGACAATTGTCGCCGGCCATTCATATGGCGGTCAAGTCATGACCGCGCTCGGGAAAGATGCGCCAAATGTCGTTGGTCTTGTGTATGTCGCAGCCTTTGGCCTTGATACAGGCGAGTCTTTGGGAGCATTGTTATCGGAAGGTCCCCCTGTCGCAGCCATGAAGCATCTGTTTACAGATAAAAAGGGCTTTGTCTGGTTGTCTGAGGATGATTTCGTGGATCACTTCGCTGCTGACGTAGACCCAGTTAAGGCAAAAGTCATGTACGCAGTTCAGCAGGCCTTAGGCGGATCTTTACTAGGGGACGTCATGGATGAACCGGCTTGGAAGTCGTTGCCTTCATGGTATCTGGTGTCAGAGAATGACGAAGCTATCCCTCCACAGGCCCAAGAGCATTTTGCTAAGAGAATGGGTGCTACTACCGTTAAAGTTCCTTCCAGCCACGTGGCTATGGTTTCTCACCCAGACGAAGTGGTGAAGTTGATAAAAAATGCAGCAGAACCGGCAAGTTCACAATAGCGACAGTAGTTACGTAGAGAAGACTTGGGTGCTGTGTCCAGAGCGCCTCAACGACCAGGCACCAGCGGGAACGCCCGCACCACGGATCCCGGCGGCAGGAGGCCCGGGATTACTGGCGATTCGGCGCGCCGGCCCCGCGGCATAAGCGTTCCCCGCCACGAATTGGTCCATGGGATTGGCTCCGCTCCGAACGAGAAACCCGCCGGTTTGCAGCCACTTCGAGGGTGAGCGACGGGATTCGANNCGACCGCCGGGACCACAACCCGCAAGTCCTGGTTGGTCCTACCCCGTTTGTCCCGGTTTCACTGGGTTTCAGACCCTTCGAGTTGGTCCCACTTGTGCTCAGATTGGTCCATGAATTGGTCCATGGGCTCAGGCGCCACGAACGCCTCGTTCACGAGTTCCGCTTCACGCGTGCCCGGCTGATAGTCGGCGTAGATCTGCGTGGTCTTGAAGTCGCGGTGGCCCATCCACTCCTGCAGCGTCCGCATCGGAACCTGGCCGGAGGCGGCTATGCGGGTGCCGAATGTGTGGCGTAGGTCGTGGAAGCGAACCGGCTTGACGGCCGCGCGGCGGCAAGCCGCCTTGAAGCGCTTGAGGATCCGCGAACGGTCCAGTGGCTGTCCGGTCCGAGGATTGGCGAACACGAGATCGTTGTCGCCTTTCCAGAGCGACTCGCGATGGAGTGCCTCAAGCTCAGCAATCAGTCGCTGCGCGAGCGGGATGGCGCGAACCGAGCGCCTTGACTTGGGGCTGCCGAATTGCCCGCGGACGTAGTTGGCGTGGACCCGGACCTTCTGGGCGGACCAGTCGATGTCGCCCCAACGCAGCGCCAGCAGTTCGCCTTGGCGCATGCCAGTCATCGCCGCCGCGAGGTACATGACGCGCTCGACTCGCCACGAATCGTGCTCGACTGCAGGGCGCGTCTTACTTGGTGCGGCACGGAGCAAGGCCTCGAGCTCCGACTGATCGAGGAACCGTATCGTCGCGTCGCCCCCGTCGATCTTGGGCAGATCGATGATCTGGCACGGGTTCGCCCGGACGACCTTCTGTCGCCGAGCGAGCTCGGGCCCCATCCCGCTTCCGCATGTGCGATCGTTCAAGTTGCGCTTCATGGGCCGGATGCCCGGCATCTGGCCCACAGAACTCACCCGGGGAATGGGGGCCGGGTGAGCTCTGTGGGCCAGATGCGCGGTTGCATCCGGTCCATGGAGTGGGTCGGCACCTCAACGGTGCCGCGGTGGGGTTAGTGGCCGGCGTACACGAAGTTATGTACCTCGTGCGCGTTCGCCGGGGTGATCAGGTAGCACGGCAGGAGCTGCTTCGCTGGCTTGCCGGTCTTGCCGGTCTTGATGTACGTGTTGGCTTCTTCGACCGCCTCTTTCGAGAAGATCGCGAGAGGCTGCAGCACGGTCGCGCCTATGTGGCCGGCCTCGATCGAGCTGACAACCTGCGGGCTGCCATCCATGCCTGTGATGATGAGGTTCGGCTTGCCTAGCGCCACGGCCGCCGCCTCAGCGCCCAGCGCCATCGTGTCGTTGCCTGAGATGATGCCCTTGATGTCCGGATTGGCTTGGAGCATCGTCTCCGTCACGGTGAACGCCGTTGCCTGATCCCAGTTGGCGGCCTGCTGCGCGACCATCTTCAGACCCGGGATCTGATTGAGGACGGAGTGATAACCCTGCGAGCGCGTCGCAGCGTTCGTATCTGTCGCCAACCCGAGCAGCTCGCCATAGTCGCCGGTGTCGCCCATGAGCTTCGCGAACTCGGTTGCGCCTAGTTGTGCGCCGGTGTAGTTGTTCGATACCAACTGCGCGACGGCGACTCCAGACTGGTTGATTTCGCGGTCGATGAGAAACGTCGGGATGCCCTTCTTCTTGGCCTTCTCGATCGCGGCGGCACTCGCCGAAGCGCTTGCGTTGTCGAGGATGATCGCGGAAGCATGATCAGAGATCGCTTCGTCGATCTGCGTCGCCTGCAAGTTGGGGTCGGAGTTGTTGTCGAGTACGAGCGTCCTATAACCCAGCTTTACTGCTTCTTTCTTTGCGTTCACCGCCTCGGCGGCGAAGAACGGGTTGCTTAGTGGTGGGACGTCAATCACGATCAGCTTCTTGCCACCCGTGCTAGCCGATCCGGCCGAAACCCCGACCATCGCGACACCAAGCGTGGCGATCAGCATGAGACTTCCGACGCGCCACCTCATAGTGATGCGGTTCATTTCGCTACTCCTCTCTGTGCGGCCGTTTGGCCGCGTCCCTACTGGTTTTGATTACCTGTGTTAGCTGTTAAGCCGTCAGAACTTTTTCGTTGCTTTGGGCCACCTCCTCGATCAATGACGCAACTGAGGCCGCGACCCGCGATTCGCGTCGCCGCTGTGCCTCGTCGACCGCGACGGCGGTGACGATCACCAAGCCTTGGGCGATCAGCTGCCAGAAACTGGAGACTCCGACGAGAACAAGTCCGTCGTTGAGAAAGCTGATGACGAAAGCACCGATGACGGTGCCGCCGATCCTCCCGCGGCCACCAAAAAGGGATGTGCCGCCAAGCACGACGGCCGCGATGGCGTTGAGCTCATACGAGGTGGCGGTGTCTGGGAAGGCGGCACCGAGCTCTGAGGTGATCAACAATCCTGTAATGGCTGCACAAATGCCCGAAATGACGTAAACACCGATCTTTATCCGATGTACACGAATTCCCGCGAGTTCTGCCGCGCGTTCGTTTCCGCCCACGGCGTAGACACGGCGGCCAAAGACTGTGCGCTTCGCGACATAGGCCGCGACTACAATCACCAGGACCAGCACCCATATCTCGAACGAGATACCGAGAATCGTTCCGTCGCCGAGAAAGCCGAAGCCAGTGTTGTGGTCTTGGCTGGTGCCGGCCAAGTCCGGGAAGGTGTTGCCGTTACTGCGTAAATCTGCCAGTCCACGCGCCACAGAAAGCATCCCCAGCGTGGCAATGAAGGGCGCAACTCCGAGTTTGGTGATCACCGCGCCGTTGATCGCACCCACGGTCGCGCCGATGCCGAGGCCGATCAGGACTACCAATGGGACGTTGAACCACACAACGATTCCAAGTGGGTGCAGGATCAGGCCGTTGTTGAGCAGACCGCCGGTGAGCATTCCTACCAGTCCGGCGGTCGAGCCGACCGACAGGTCTATGCCTGCGCTGAGAATGACAAACGTCTCACCGATGGCCATCGGCGCCACGACCGCTACGTGCTCCGTCATTACCAAAAGATTCGAGCCCGTGAAGTAGTCCGACGAGATGACGCTAAAGGCGACTACGATCGTGATCAAAGCCACGAACGCACGCAAGCGAAGTACCAACGTCAACCACCCGCGAGGAGTCTTTAGTTGCCCAATCAGATCGGCCGCGATGGCCGCGCGGGCGCGCCGAACACCGCGCAGCAACAAATCGCTCTGCGCGCTCATCACGCGGCCTGAGGAATCGCGCGTGGATTTGCCGCGGCGACGATTGCCTGTGCGTCCGCCTCAGCTCGAGAAAACTCGCCAGTAATGCGGCCGCTGGCGATTACCATAATGCGGTCGGCCATGCCGAGCACCTCAGTTAGGTCAGAGGAAGTGAACAGGATGGCCATGCCTTGCTTGGCGAGACGCTGCATGATCCGGTAAAGCTCAGTCTTGGCTCCGACATCGATCCCACGCATCGGGTCGTCCATTAAGAGCACCTTAGGATCAGTTAGCAGCGCCTTTGCAACGACGACTTTTTGTTGGTTTCCCCCAGACAGCGATGTGACTGGAAAGTCGATGTCGGCGACTTTTACACCGACGGCAGTAGCGACGCGATTTGCGTTTGAAACCTCGCGACGGCCTAAGAGACTCCCAAATGTCTGCAGTGAGTCGAGACTCGCGAGGGAGATGTTCTGCTTAACCGACAGTGACTGCACAAGCCCTCCGCGCTGGCGATCCTCCGGGACGAGGAAGAGTCCACGGGAGATCCGTTCGCCGACCGATTTGTGCTCAACATGCGCCCCGTCGACGACGACCTGACCACTCGCCCTCGGTTGAAGACCGACCAGCGTCTCTAGCAACTCTGTCCGACCAGCACCCATCAGGCCGTACAGCCCAACGATCTCGCCTGCAGCGACCGAGAAGCGGACACGGTCGAGCCTGTGATTACCGCCAGGCCGCAAGAGCGACACATCGCTCACCTCCAGTAATGCTGCGCCGACTGGCCTCGACTCGTGTGGAAAGAGCGTTTCTGGGTCGTGACCAATCATTCGCTCGATGATCCAATGTGCGTCGATGTCCGGCACCGCCGCTTCGGCGACAAGCCGCCCATCGCGCAGCACGGTGACAAAGTCGCCGATCTCGATGATCTCCTCGAGCCTGTGAGATATGTAGACGACGGCCACGTTGGAAGCCACGAGTCCGCGAACGACGGAAAACAGACTCTCGACCTCGCGCGCCGAAAGGGCGGAGGTAGGCTCGTCCATGATGAGTACTCGCACTTCCTGTGCCAGCGCCTTGCAGATCGCAACGACTTGCTGCAAGCCGACGGGAAGGTCGCCGACCACGGTGCGCGGGTTGATCCGTTGGCCGAGTTGCTCCAACAGCACAGCCGACCGGCGTTCCTGCTCACGTAGCCGCACGCCCGCCGCCGACCGCAGCTCGCATCCGGCGAAAATATTCTCCGAAACGCTGAGGTTTGGGAACAGCAGCAGTTCCTGGTGAATGAGGCGGATGCCGCGATCACCTGCGGTGCGCGGTGAGTCCAGCTCCACCGCCTCGCCGTCGATGACGATGCGACCCGCAGTCGGCTGGATAGCGCCGGCGAGAATCCCCATCAGCGTTGACTTTCCGGCTCCGTTTTCGCCCGCGAGCGCGTTTACCTTGCCTCGATAAAGTGTGAAGTCGACGCCGTGCAGGGCGAGTGTGCTGCCGTACACCTTGCTGATGCCCTCGGCGCGAAGGACGACCGAACCTGCCTGGAGCGCGGTCACGGTTTCACCTCGAGCGTGATCGGCGTGACTAACTGTTTGCCGCTCGACAACGTGAAGGCACCAGTGAATTCGACGTGCTTTCCCTTGAGCGTGGAGTTGTCGACCTTGGATAGGGCGGTCGCCTCGATCTTTGCGTTGATCGCGGTCCCGACTTCGCCAAAGGTGACCTGGTTGACGAACTGGTTGAAGTTGATGAACGGCATCGCGTCACGGACGACGGTGCCTAACAGGATCGGCCCGAGCTGAAGGAACGCATCGGGGGCGCTGCCGGCGCCGAAGGCCAGCCCGGCTTCAGACGGGATCGAAGATGTGTTGACCGACACGATCCGCCCTGAGCCTTTGACGAGGAAGGTGGGCGGGCCGTCGAGTTCCGCGTAGTTCCCGTAACGCTTGGACGCCGCGGCGCTGTTCCGCTTGAGGTCCACAAGCAGGGTCGGCAAAGAGATGGCGGACTTCGCCACGGTGGGGAGCACCTTGGAGCTCCAGATCGCCTCGACGTATTTCGTCGGGCTGAGGTTCGGGCTGTTCGCGACCGCGGACGATGCTGGTGCCTGGATCGACTGGATCACAAACGGTGGATCCAAGACGCAATAGAGGACGATCGCGGCGATCACTGCGATGGCGACGACGCCCTTCCTCTTCACCAGAGACGCGTGTTGGCGCGGGACCGCGCTGGGCACACTCATGCCGACACCTCCCGGAGTGGCACCACGCGGGCAGCATCGCCGTCGTCTATGAGCCGTTCAGCGGTGAAGCGATCGGTGATTAGAACATTGATCAGCCCACCTTCCAGTGCGCCACGAATTGCGTCGTGCTTCTCAGAAGTTCCGGCGATGCCGATCGAACGAGGCACCCGGCGAAGCTGATCGAGCGACATCCCGATCACCCGCTCGTTGAATGGGCTCATGACCGGATGCCCAGCACGATCAAAGAACCGCAAGGAGATGTCACCGACAGCTCCTAATCGCTCAAGCTCGCGCAACTCGTTGTCGGAGAACACGTTCCCGCTCTCACCGAGCAATCGGGAAGGGTGGAGCGCCCCAATGCCGACGAGCGCAACGGTCAGCTTGTCGAAGTAAACCGCGGTCTGCTGGAGGAGTGGGTCGGCGAGGTGTGCAGCGGTAGCCTCGGGCGACACCGTCACGCCGGGTGCCTGTAAGAAGTGTGGGTCGGCTCTGAGCAGCGACGCAAGCTGCTCGGTCAGGCGAGTCGCATGCGCCTCCGCGTTGGGCTTACCAATGCCGCCCAGAATCTGCACTACGTGGTGGCCGTCACGGCCACGTCGCAGCGGCTGCATCGACCCGACCATGCGCAGAAGCGTCTCGCTCCACGACGAGATACCGATGACCTCGTCACTGCCGAGCGTCGTCTCGAGGTACGTGGCCGCAGCGCTGCCTACCTCTCGCAGAATTTGGTCGCGCGTGTTGACGGCGCAATCAGCAATCACGGCGTCCTTTAGTCCGTATCGCCGCTCCAGCTCATCCTCGAGCTCTGGGTAGACCCCTCTCGGCGTCATTACCGTCGTGCGCACAATGCCTTCGTTTTGTGCCGCCGCCAGCAAGCGCGAGACCATCGCCTGCGATAGGGACAGCTGGTCGGCGATTACTGACTGGCGAAGGCCACGCTCGTGGTACAGGCGCGCGACCTTTGTCATCAGCCTTAGACGGTCGATGTTGGTCACGGAATCGTCGCCTCCTGCGCGGTAGCGACGTAGGCGACCGCGGCGCGCCATCCAGCCAGCATGTGCTCGCGCTCGGCTACGGGAATCCGCGGTTCGAACCGCTTCCAGCGGCGGCCGACATCCGCGAGCGGGGACGCACCTTCAAGCACGCCAGTCGCCAGAGCACCGAGGAGAGCGGCGCCAACTCCAGCGGCGTCTGCCATGTCGGTGCGAACGACGGGGTACCCGAGGAGGTCTGCTTGGAGTTGCATCAGTGAGTCGTTGCGACTGGCGCCGCCATCGACTCGAAGCTCGTCGAGCGGCTGCGCGAGGTCGTGCTCGAGCGCGTCGACAAGGTCTGCAACTTGGAACGCGATCGACTCGACTGCCGCTCGTGCCAACTCTGGCGCGCCGGTCGCAAAAGTAAGACCAGTGATGCAGCCGCGAGCGTCTGGCTGCCAGTGCGGCGCCCCGAGGCCGGCAAAGGCCGGCACGATGTGGACGCCTCCAGTGTCCCGGACCGTCAGAGCGAGTTCTGCGATCGCCGCTGCGCTCTCGACGCCGATTACTCGAGCGAGCCAGTCGACCGTCGCTCCGGTTGAGATGATGTTGCCCTCGAGCGCGTAAGTCGGCGTCGCCTGGAGCCACGCGACCGTCGTCGCAAGGCCGCTGTGAGGCCGCCGCGGCTCGTCTCCCGTCGGCGTCATCACAGAAGTCCCCGTGCCGTAAGTCGCCTTCATTGTGCCCGGGCGGACGCACCCGAGCGCGTAGAGCGCGGCGTGGGAGTCAGCCGCGACAGCCGCGATTGGCAGCACTGGGAAACGGCCCAACCGGACCGTGTCCGCTACGACGCCGCTCGAGGACACGACGCGGGGCAGGCAAGCGAGCGGAACGTCGAAGAGTGCCAGCAGCTCGTCGCTCCACTCGAGCCGGTTGATGTCGAGGAGTAGCGTCCGGGATGCGTTGCCTGCATCGGTAACGTGGACCGCGCCGCCTGAGAGGTTCCATACAAGCCAACTGTCGACCGTCCCGGCACAGACCGATCCGGACTCCGCGGCCGCGCGGAGTGCTGGGTCGGCGTCAAGCAGGTGACTGAGCTTCGACGCCGAGAACATCGCGTCGAGCGGAAGTCCGGTCAGTTCCTGCACGAGCGGCTTCGCGCCAGCGGCGCATAGCTCGGCGCACAGCTGGGCGCCCCGGTTGCATTGCCAGCTAACGCACGGAGTGAGCGGCCTGCCGCTTGCGCGATCCCACATGAGCACGGACTCGCGCTGATTGGCGACCGCGACGCATACGGGCTCAGGCTCGACATCGGGCAGACGCTCAATCGCAGCGCGTACGCTCTGCCAGATCTCAACCGGATCCTGCTCGACCCAGCCGGGACGCGGAAAGGTACGGGCCACAGGCACGGACGTAGCCGCCACGATCCCGCCAGACGGGGAGACAAGCAGCGCCTTGGTGTTCGTGGTTCCCTGGTCGATGGCGAGGAGGAAGGTCACGGCCCCTTACGCTCCAAGAGTTCGATGGCAGCGTCACGAATGCCAGGTCCTGTGAGACCAAAGTGCTCGAGCAGCCACTCGGCTGACCCGGTCGGCGCGAATCCGGGGAATCCGAGGATTCGCATGGGCACCGGCCGCTGCGCCACGACGGCTTCCGCAATCGCGCCGCCCAGACCGCCGTGGACGGAGTGCTCTTCGACGGCGACAATGGCGCCTGTCTCCTCAGCAGCTGCGGAGATCTCGTCAAGGTCGAGCGGTTTGACCGTTGGCATTGAGACGACGCGCGCACCGACACCGTCGGCAGCGAGTAGCGCGGAAGCCTCAAGCGCTCGCGAGACCATGGTGCCGTTTGCAATGAGCGTCACGTCATCGCCATCAGCGAGCCGCATCGCATGCCCGATCCGGAACTGGTAGTCGGCGTCGTAGACGACCGGCACACCCATCCGACTCACGCGGACGAACACTGGCCCTGAGTACTCGGCGGCTGCACGGAGTGCCTGTGCCGTCTCGAGCGGATCGGCGGGAACGATCGCGACGAGATTGTCGATCGCCCTGAGCCAAGCGATGTCCTCGATGGAGTGGTGCGTCGGTCCGAACTCGCCATAGGCGACGCCTGGGCTCATCGCGCACAACTTCACGTCGGCATTGGTGTATGCGAGATCAACCTTGATCTGCTCGAGCGCGCGAGCCGTGAGGAAGCAGCTGGCGCCCGCGACGAATGGTCTCCTCCCGCCGTTCGCGAGACCTGCAGCGATCCCGACCATCACCTGCTCGGCAATGCCAACGTTCACTAGGCGCTCGGGGAACTTGGCCGCGAAGCCGCCAAGCTTGCTCGAAGCGATCGAGTCATTGCAGACCACGACGACGCGCTCGTCTGCCTCCGCCAGCGCGTCGATCGTCTCAGCGAAAGCGTCGCGACAGTCGTACAGGGTCGACTCGGCTGCGACGGCGCTCATTCTAGTTCCTCGAGTGCCGCACGAATCTGAGCGCCGGACGGCACCTTGTTGTGCCATTCAACCCGATCGCGCATGAACGACACTGGCTGGCCCTTGTGTGTGTGCGCGATGACGAAGTTCGGCCGACCTGCCTCAACTGGCAAACCGGCGAACAGATCGAGCAGAGCCGCATGGTCGTGACCGTCGACCTCGGTCACGGCCCACCGGAATGCACGGGCCTTGTCGGCCAACGGTTCGAGCGCGCTCGTCTCTTCGGTCGGCGCCCCTTGTTGCAGCCGGTTGCGATCGACGATCACGGTGAGCGCATCGAGTTCGCGATGGCCTCCGGCCATCAGCGCCTCCCAGTTCGAGCCCTCTTGGAGCTCACCGTCGCCGACGAGACAGAACGTGCGACGAGGCGATCCGCCGAGCTTGGCGGCGATCGCCATCCCGACCGCGATCGGCAGGCCGTGCCCAAGCGGCCCAGTGTTCGCCTCGACGCCAGGAACCTTCTTGCTGTCGGGGTGGCCGTTCAGAGGAGACAGCGGCTTCATGTACTCATCGAGCAGGCTCGGTGCGAAGAAGCCGCAGCTAGCAAGAGTCGTGTAAAGGACGCCCGAAGCGTGCCCTTTGCTCATGACGAAGCGGTCGCGGTCCGGAAGCTCCGGATTGGCTGGGTCGTAGTTGAGGGTTGCAAGAAAGAGCGTTACGACAACATCGGTTGCCGATAGATCGCCGCCAATATGGCCGAGCCCGGCGGCGTCGACCATCGCTAGATTGCGGCGGCGGATCAGGCGAGACGCATCGACGAGCAGCCGCACCTGCTCCTCCCGCGGCAACGACGTGTCGATGCGCTGGGGGAGCGCCGGCTCCGTTGTAGTTACCACTGTGAACCCTCGACGCCGCCGAAGAGGATGTCGTGCGCGAGCTTCTGCGCAGCCAGTGCATCCTGACTCTCTCGCGCCGCAGCGAGCGCGTCCAGGTCGATCCGATCGAGCAGCCTGAGCATCGAGCTGAGCATGCGGATGCTTGAACGGGCAGCGTCAACGGGGTCCTCCCGGAACGGAAACTGGTCAAGCTTCCACGGCTTATCCCAGCCGGCCCGCTTGAGTGTCAGCAGGAACTCGAGCGTCTCCATGAAGTGCACGGAGCCGACCGTCATGTCGTCGTCCCAGCCGCGGAAGTTGTCGTTCAGGTCGATATCGATCAGGCGTCCACGGCTGAGGCAGAGATCCGCAGCGGCAGCTGGAGACTCACCCGCGTACAGCGAGTGGCCGAAGTCGAGAAGAACGCCGACGTTGTCGAGACCAATGTCCTCGATCGCGAGAAGAGTCCGCGCTGCGTCCGAGAAGAACATGTGCGTCCGAGGCTCCTTGGGCTTGTACTCGATCGCAAATGGCATCTCCGGGCTTGATTCGGCGATCTTTTTGATGCCCTCGACCGACAACTCCCAAAGCCGTCGAGGATCGGCTTGGAGCGGATAGTCGAAACCGTCCTGGCCGGGCCAGATCTTCATATAGTCGGCTCCGAGTTCGAAGGCGACTTCGGTAGCGCGTGCGATGACGTCGATTGCCCGGCTTCTCAGCTTCGGGCTGGGGTTCGTAAACGCGCCAGCTCGAAACTCTCGCGTGTAGATCTCCGGCGTAATCGCCAAGGTCCGGATACCGGTCTCGCCGAGCACTCTCTGCACCTCGGCAGTCGTCGCGTCGTCATCCCAGAAGGGGTAATTCAGATCCAACGATTCGATTCCGCCGACAGAAGCAGCGATCCGAATCGCCTCGATCATTGATACGGCGGGCCCATACCCGTCGGTGGCGTAACGATCGAGGAACCGGCCAAACATCCATACACCGGCCGAGAAACGGGTTGTGGTTAAATATTCACTCATGGTTATCTACGCAGCCTAACACGGCCAGTCTTCCGAGCGCAAGCGACAACCGTCTGTCATTGCCGCCGCGGCGTGTCGGGCGGCCGCATCGTGATCACTCGCCGGACCCACCATCGGCGACCTCTGGTTGGAGGCAGCCGGCAGGAGTACCACCAGCGAGGCAGACGCGTCTCTGGCTCGCCATGGGCGGGCGAGCGTCGGCGCTTCCCGCGAGCTACCCAACTCGGACGACGGGAGGCGAGCGGCGTCGAGCACGCCGTGAAGAACGGTCGTGTGCTGGCGTTGACCGCTTGGCCGTAGCGGACGTTCAGCGCGTCCTAGGGACGCTGGCCAAATCTCTGGTGGGATGCCCCACGCGTTCAGAACGCCTTCGAGGTGTGGCTCTCGGGAGACGCGGCGGATAACCGCGTNNCCGCGGCCAGAGCTGCGGCTCAGCACCGCGACAGCCGATAGCGGCGTCGCGCGGATCGTTACGCGCGAACGCGCCCCAGTTTGTCGACTACGAACGCCGCGATGGCACCAATTAGAACACCGAGACTGAACCGGTCTGCCGATCGCGATGCAGTGTCCACGCTCCGCTTCCACCTGGCCGCGGTCCCCAACCTCGCAGCGGTCCCGCCTCACGTTGCCTGACGAATTGGTCCCAAATTGGTCCCAAGGCTTCCGACGGTGCTTCCAGTTAATACCGGAAAGCTGCTTGTTTGCAGGCACCTCTTAAGGTGAGCGACGGGATTCGAACCNNCGACCGCCGGGACCACAACCCAAAGGATCTTGTTGGTCCTGCCCCGCTTGTCCCGCGTTTACTGGGTTCTAGACCGCTTGAGTTGGTCCCACTTGTGTTCAGATTGGTCCATGAATTGGTCCATGGAACCAAAGGAATCGCGCGGCACCTACCGGGCTGGAAACGGCTCGTATCGGGAATGCGGCGAGTTCGACCGCGGGTCGCGCAACTCCCTTCGCCCGGCAAAGCGAGCGTCTCGATTGGCGTACGTCAGAGTGCTGCAATTCGTCGTGGCTGTTGCGTAGAGGGTG